>JAYTNJ010000219.1:0-44381 GCA_043748345.1 Saprospiraceae bacterium | reverse complement strand
GAAAAACTTAATACAAGAAATAAATTTTTATGCCAGTCAGCCTAAAAGTAGAATTTTATGCGGTTTGTAAAAATAGTGCTTTTCGGAGTGGACTCAACCATTAAGTAGTGAAGTTTAGTGAAGGGACCAATTCTTCATGCCCCTTAATTCCTTCATGGTTATAACTTAGTGAACCATTAAGAAGTGAAGATTAGTTAAGCAACATTTCTTTATGCCCCTTAATTCCTTCATGGTTATAAATCTTTGAACCATAAAGAAGTGAAGATTAGTTAAGCAACATTTTTTTATGGCCCTTAATTCCTTCATGGTTATAAATCTTTGAACCATTAAGAAGTGAAGATTAGTTAAGCAACATTTCTTTATGGCCCTTAATTCCTTCATGGTTATAAATTATAGAACCATTAAGAAGTGAAGTATAGTGAAGTGCCTTTCCTTCATGCCTCTTAAAGCCTTCATGGTTATAAATTATAGAACCATGAAGAAGTGAAGATTAGTTAAGAAGCCTTTCCTTCGTGACCTAGTCCAACACAAACTGATGTCTCAGACCAGAATATGATTTTAATACAGCTTTTGCACTACCAACAGACAATGGAGACTCGATCAGCAACGGGAGTTTATTAGCATCATTTGATACCCAGATGTGCATACGATTGCCGTCTTTAAATACATTGCCGGTAACAAGGTCGGGAATCACTTTTATGGTATTTATCGTACCCAGGTCTTTAATTATAAAATTATCATATTTGCCTTCATACCGGACTTTTATCGGATAGATGGTTTCATCAAAGAGTATTTGTGTGGGCACCATATCTCCGGGTTTATATTCAGTCACATTCATATTTCGTAAAAAATATAACACGGATAACAGGTCATGGGTACATTCCGGCAAAGATATGTTCCTCCGAATTGCAGTTTCTCGGGTTTCCCCATTATAACTGATAGCTGACAATTTTTGCTGATCAAATGAAAGGCTGTCAAATCTTCGGTATTTTCCCTCTTCGACTATCCGGACAAACGACCGTGGTAACATTGTTTTTTTGTCTATGACACTATGGAAATAATCACGTACTCTAAAAAAGATATCGTAACTTTTATATGACTTTCCTGTGACTGTAATATGATAACTATCTCCTTTGTCAAGTAGCACAAACTCGGCTTCACCTGCCGGTATCCATACAAACTCCCAGTTGTAATACGCTTTATACACCAATTTTTCTCCAGATTGTACTGCAGTATTGAGGATACGGCATTTTTGCTGAGGAACGAAGGATGATACAATTTCTCTGTCCGTTGCAGAATAAAAAGCAGCTAAAATCAAAAAGGTTATACTAAGATTAAAAAGTTTCATTACGTTTTTTAAATCAGTAACTCATTTAGTGAAGTGTTAAAACAGCAAATACCTGAATAATATTTTGAATCAGGACGATCCTATCCTCAGATCCAGAATATTGCCCATTTCATAACATACCCTGCAGCGGGGCTCGTATTTGTCTTTTTCGCCCAAAAGTACAGTATCCTGCTCTGCACTCAGCCGGTAGGAATGTGTCGCAAGGTTGCCGCAGTGGGGACAGATGGCATGCACCTTGGTGATATACTCAGCTACTGCCAGCAGATGCGGTATCGGACCGAAAGGTCTGCCTTTGAAATCCATATCCAAGCCAGCTATGATCACCCGCGCCCCTTTGATGGCTAGTTTTTGACAAACTTCCGGCAAATTTTCATCAAAAAACTGAGCCTCGTCTATTCCGATGACATTGACATCCCTTATATGATCGAATATTTCTATGCTGGACTGTACCGGAATGGAATCAACTGTATTTTCATCGTGTGATACCACTTTGATGATATCATATCGGGTATCTTTTGAAGGCTTAAATATCTGAACTTTCTGATTGGCTATCTTGGCCCTTTTGAGTCGCCTGATCAACTCTTCAGTCTTACCGGAAAACATGGAGCCGCAAATTACTTCGATCCAACCACTTCTTTGACCCCTGAAACTTGGCTCTAAAAACATAATTGTTCATTTTGTCACAAAGTAAAAAATATTTATATAGATTTTGACATGAGAATCACAAAAAATGCGTTTAAATCAGATAAAATGTCACAAAAACTGGACAGACATATAATTGGTATAAAAATTGCACACATTAAATAAATTTGTAATATATTGACAATTATGGATATTCATAGTTTTAATAAAAAATTGAATAAGATCGCTGCTTTGGCTGACAATGGCAATGCCGACGGTATCGTTTCATCACTGGAAAGAGACCTGCTTCTCAGCTATATCAGGGAGCTCTATGATATTGCACTTGATGAAAAGCCTTCACAAGCCAGACATATTCATAAAGATATCACTCCAAAGGATGTACCTGATGACAAACGTGTCAGCACACCCGCTCCGAGTATTTCAAAACCAGCTGAGGAGCACATACCAGTACATATTCCCGAAGAAAAAAAATCTGAACCTGAAAAAGTAGATCCTCCTGTAACAATAAAACGTCAGTTAGTAGCCGAACCGGAAATATCTTCTAAACCGACTACTGGTGATATTACCGTTATCTTGGCCGAAATTTTTGCAGATGAAAAAATTACAGCACTTTCGGATAAGCTTAGCTTGTCACACATTAATGATCTGACCAAATCTATGGGTATCAATGAGAGAATTTTCACACAACAGGAGTTATTCGGAAACGATCAGGGGGCATTTAATGATACTCTTTTAAAATTGAATAGTTTTCAAAATTTTGAAGATGCTAAACGATACCTGACAGATCATATCATCACCAAATATGCATGGACCAATGAAAGTAAGGTAAAGAAGGCTGCAACATTTGTACGTCTGATTAAAAGAAAATATACCTGATCCGACATGCTGAACGACGGCCTGGAATTTGTAAATAAAATCAGATTGCCCCTTCTGATTCTGATGATGCTCTGGATGGTCAAAATCTTTGAGGTTGTATCCGGAGTCAGGTTATATTTCTTGGGGATTTATCCCAGAGAATGGTCCGGTATGCCCGGGATTTTTACATCACCATTTATACATTCCACTTGGGGTCATTTGGCATCCAACACATTACCACTTCTTGTTTTAATGTCCATTGTGGTCATTTTTTACAGTAAAGTGTTTACTCAAAGCTTGATAACAATAATGCTGGGTGAGGGCATCATGGTATGGCTTTTTGCAAGACCCTCTTACCATATAGGCGCCAGCGGAGTAGTGTACGGACTGATTGCTTTTGTTTTTTGGACAGGCATATTTAAAAAAAATGCAAAATCAGTGGTGCTATCACTTACAGTACTGACAATGTATGCAGGAAGTGTAGTTAGCATTTTTCCAGGGGCGGATAAGAATATTTCATGGGAGAGCCACCTTTTTGGGGCATTGGTAGGTCTGGTGGTATCATTTGTATTTAAAAATGTCATAGAGGATGACGAAAAACAATATCAGGATTCGCCATGGATAAACGATGAAGTAGAAAAGAGATATTTTTTAGAGAGGGATGTGTTTGATAAAACTAAGGCAGATCGATACTACGAGTCGATGTTAAATGATAAACATGACGGAGAAATTAACTAATGCAGGTACTAATTTATCCCGTAATTTAGAGAAGTCAGTAGGTATAAGTAGTAAACCATAGTTGCGCAAAATATTCATTATCAATAATTTAATTGATTTTTATAATTTTTGTACATTGTAACGATTTTACAAAATAAAATATCCTTTGGGATATGCTTAACTTATCTTTGCACTCCAAAATAAGAATTAACATAAAAGTTCTAAAGCCCATATGCTGAATAAATATAGCAAACACGTCACACAAGACCCTACCCAACCAGCAGCACAAGCCATGCTTCATGCTATAGGCCTTACCATAGATGATCTGAAAAAACCTCAGGTCGGGATAGCCAGCACAGGTTGGGACGGTAATCCATGCAATATGCACTTGAACGATCTGGCTAAAGATATAAAAAAAAGTGTTAATGCAACAGATATGGTAGGTCTGGTTTTTAACACTATCGGTGTCAGCGACGGTATATCCATGGGCACAGCAGGTATGCGTTTTTCACTACCGTCCCGCGACATTATTGCCGACTCTATTGAGACAGTGGTATCAGCACAATGGTATGATGGTGTTATCGCTGTAGTGGGCTGTGATAAAAATATGCCGGGTGCTCTTATGGCATTGGGCAGACTGAACAGGCCAGGAATTATTGTTTATGGTGGCACTATAGCACCGGGATGTCATGCTGGAAAAAATCTCGATGTCGTGTCGGCATTTGAAGCATTGGGACAGAAGTTAAGTGGCGAAATAAATCAGGAAACTTTTGAGCAGATCGTGCTGAAAGCTTGCCCGGGAGCGGGAGCATGCGGTGGTATGTACACGGCCAACACCATGGCGTCAGCTATCGAGGCACTCGGTTTGTCATTGCCATACGGATCGTCCAATCCCGCAGTAAGCAAAAATAAAAATGATGAGTGTGCTTTTCTCGGTAATGCCATACGACATTTACTGGAGATAGATTTGAAACCAAGAGATATCCTTACTATAAAATCTATAGAAAATGCTGTGAGACTTATTACAGTGCTCGGAGGAAGTACCAATGCAGTATTGCACCTTATAGCGGTAGCCAGTGCTTTTGAGATACCATTCAGTTTGGATGATTTTCAGCGGTGGAGTGATGATACACCTTTTCTGGCAGACCTGAAACCCAGCGGAAAATACGTTATGCAGGACTTGCATGAGGTAGGAGGGATTCCTGCTGTCATGAAAATGATGCTCAATGAAGGTATGCTGGATGGCACTTGTATGACGGTAACTGGAAAATCCATTGATGAAAACCTTGAAAAAGTCTCACCGGTAGGCAAAGAGCAGAATATCATTTATCCGATGAGTACTCCCATTAAATCAAGTGGACATATACAGATTCTTTATGGCAATCTGGCTACTGAAGGATCAGTGGCAAAAATCACCGGCAAAGAAGGAGAAATATTCTCAGGCGCGGCCAAAGTATATGATTCGGAAGATGCAGCTAATCAAGGCATACAAAATAAAGAAATCAATGCAGGTGACGTGATTGTTATCAGATATTGTGGCCCTAAAGGGGGTCCCGGAATGCCAGAAATGTTAAAACCTACCTCTCTCATCATGGGAGCAGGATTGGGCAAGACAGTGGCACTTATCACAGACGGAAGATTTTCAGGAGGTACTCATGGATTTGTGGTGGGCCATATCACTCCTGAGGCATTTGATGGCGGTAATATTGCCTTGATTCAGAATGGTGACATCATAACCATAGATGCCGAGACCAATAAAATTATGGTAAATGTATCTGATGCCGAACTTCAAGAAAGAAGGGATGTATGGAAACAACCCGATGGCGAACTGAAAGGCTTCTTAAAAAAATATCGCCAAACGGTATCATCCGCCAGTAATGGTTGTATCACATGTTAATAACTAACCCCGTATAATTTTATAATAATGGAAGTATTGGAAGTAAAGACAAATGCTGAGATAACCAGCCAAAAGATAAAAATATCCGGAGCCGAAGTAGTGATAAGATGCTTGCTCGAAGAAGATGTGAAAATCATTTATGGTTATCCCGGGGGAGCTATTATGCCTATCTATGACGCATTGTTTCATTTTGAAGACCAGATTACCCACATCCTTACCAGGCATGAGCAGGGCGCTATCCATGCTGCTGAAGGTATGGCGCGTGTGAATCGAAAACCTGGGGTTGTTTTTGCTACTTCCGGCCCTGGAGCAACCAATCTCGTCACGGGACTGGCAGATGCTTTGATGGATTCCACACCTTTGGTATGCATTACCGGGCAGGTATTCGCCCATTTATTGGGATCTGATGCCTTTCAGGAAGTAGATGTGATCGCCTGTAGCAATGCGGTGACAAAATGGAATTATCAGGTTACCGACGCTTCGGAGATAAGTGACGCCATTGCCAAGGCATTTTATGTGGCCAACTCCGGAAGGCCGGGACCTGTGTTGATAGACATCACAAAAAATGCTCAAATAGACCAGACTTTATTTGACTATCATAAAAAACCAGTCGTAAGGTCTTATCATCCCAAACCGATAGTCAATCAGGATAGAATTCATGAAGCGGCGACATTGATAAATACGGCTCAAAAACCATTGATATTAGCCGGGCACGGTATCCATATTTCACACGCACAGGAAGTATTTAAGAAGTTTGTCGAAAAAACAGGTATTCCTGTTGCCAGCACTATACATGGATTATCCGCTTTGCCGGGTGATCATAAGTTAAATAAAGGGATGCTGGGGATGCATGGAAATCTGGCTCCCAATGTACTCACTAATCAATGTGATGTACTCATTGCCATAGGTATGCGGTTTGATGACCGGGTGACGGGTAATATCTCCAAATATGCCAAACAGGCTAAAATCATCCATATCGAAATAGACCCTGCTGAGATAAATAAAAACGTAAAAACAGAAGTAGCTATAAATGCGGATGCAAAAGAAGCCATCGAAGCATTGTATGATATTGTGGAAAACAAGACATATCCCGACTGGTACTCCGAGTTTGACAGATTGTATGCAAAGGAGTATAACAAGGTCATCGTCAATGATCTTGACACATCGCTGACAAAACCTCTGACAATGGCCAGAGTTATCAGAGAAGTATCGAGGCAGACCGAAGGCAAAGCCATAGTAGCAACTGATGTAGGGCAACACCAGATGGCAACTGCCAGATATTATGAATGGTTAGGGCATGACCAATGGGTATCATCCGGTGGAGCAGGGACGATGGGCTACGGACTTCCGGCAGCTATAGGGGCTAAAATGGCTGCACCTGACAGAACAGTTGTGGCATTTATAGGGGATGGTGGTTTTCAGATGACATTACAGGAACTCGGGGTCTGCTCTCAGTGGAATGTTCAAGTTAAAATTATCATTCTGGATAATGAATTTTTAGGCATGGTCAGACAATGGCAGGAATTATTTTTCGAAAGAAGGTACTCGTCTGTGGAATTAAAAAATCCTAATTTCTGCATGATTTCAGAAGGATTTGGAGTAAGAGCCAAAAAGATATCCCGGGCTACAGAGTTGGAAGATGCTGTAAAAGAAATGCTGGAATTTAATGGTCCGTTTTTATTGCATGTGATGGTGGAAAAGGAAGACAATGTTTTTCCAATGATTGCGTCGGGCAAAGCGGTGGATGAAATAGTGCTGGAATAAATACGAAATGAAAACATAATGCAGGAATATACACTTACAGTCTTTACGGAAGATAAAACAGGGATTTTGAGCCGGGTAATTGCCATCATTACGAGACGACACTTTGATATCAAAAGTATCACAGTATCGCCTTCTTCTATGGATGGAATTTATAGATTTACAATCATGGTACTACTTGAGGAGGATCAGGTGAGAAAATTGACGGACCAGATCGAAAAACAGGTAGATGTACTTAAGGCTTTTTATTATGATAACAGTGAGATCATACATCAGGAAATTGCCTTATATAAAGTACCAACAGAAGCTTTTTATGACGGCGATAGTGTCGAAAAAATGATCAGAAGACATAATGCCCGTATTTTGTCGATAGAAAAGGAATATATCGTTATCGAAAAAACAGGTCATAAAACTGAAACAGAGGCCCTGCTCAATGATCTGAAAGAAGTCGGGATATATGAATTTGTGAGATCAGGCCGGGTCGCGATAGTAAAGCCAATGGAAAGATTAAAAAATTATCTCAAATCCATAGAAGCTTAGGGCTGATATTTTGGCTGTAAAACAGCAATACATATAACATTCGTAATTCTTTATTTTAAATTCGTAATATAAAAAAAATGGCTCAATTAAATTTTGGAGGAACATTAGAAAACGTAGTCACCCGTGATGAATTTCCGCTTGAAAAAGCAAGAGAAATACTTAAAAATGAAACCGTTGCCATCATAGGTTATGGTGTTCAGGGGCCCGGTCAGGCATTAAATCTCAGAGACAATGGGATCAGAGTGATCATCGGTCAGAGACAAGACACTCCTACCTGGGATAAAGCTATCAAAGATGGTTGGGTACCAGGAGAAACATTGTTTTCGATAGAAGAAGCAGCACAAAGAGGTACCATCATACAGTACTTATTATCTGATGCGGCTCAGATCGCTGTATGGCCAACACTAAAACCATATCTAACGGCTGGTAAAGCCTTATACTTTTCACATGGTTTCGGAGTGACGTACAAAGAACGGTCAGGTATCATTCCGCCCGCAGACATAGACGTGATACTGGCCGCACCAAAAGGATCGGGAACCAGTTTGCGCAGGATGTTTCTAGCAGGTAAAGGACTCAACTCCAGCTATGCTATCTTTCAGGATGCTACCGGAAAAGCAAAAGACAGAGTTATTGCACTTGGTATTGGTATCGGATCCGGCTACCTCTTTGAGACTGACTTCAGAAAGGAAGTGTTCAGTGATCTTACCGGAGAGAGAGGTACTCTGATGGGAGCTATCCAGGGTATCTTTGAAGCCCAATACAATGTACTCAGGAAAAATGGTCACAGCCCATCTGAAGCATTTAACGAGACAGTAGAAGAACTGACAGAATCTCTCATGCCCCTGGTAGCAGAAAATGGTATGGACTGGATGTATGCCAACTGCAGCACTACAGCTCAGAGAGGTGCGCTGGACTGGAAAAACAAATTCAGAGACGCAGTATCCCCAGTATTTGAAGACCTGTACAAAAGAGTGGCATCAGGTGAGGAAGCCCAGAGATCCATCGATACCAACTCTCAGCCTGATTACAGAGTAAAACTTGAGGCAGAACTCAAAGAACTCAGAGAGTCAGAAATGTGGCAGGCTGGCAAAGTAGTAAGAAGTCTGAGACCCAAAATATAGTTTTTTTTACATCATATCAAAACCCATATCCGGACAGATGACTGATACCGGGTGGGTTTTGATTGGTAATTACAACTAAAGAAATTCATAAAACGGCAAGTGCCTTCATTTTCATTTCTCACGACAAGTGAAAAGATGATCTGGATGAAATTACTTCCATCAAATATCAACTATAAAAATTTAATTTTTCAGTCATCATGGCCTATCCATTGGTCAGAGCCTTCCTCTAATTTGTGGTATCGTCCGTGTGCCCAGCTGTAAAAATCCTGCCATGTGATGAGAACAGTCTCCGATTCTTCAATCTTTACCGTGACATCGGACTCTACCAAACGGCGTATCTGGCGAAGTCTTTCGACCAGTAAGCCCCAGTTCCGATGCGTCTGCATCGGGGATGAGATATCTTCTTTATCTCCATATAATGCATCCAAATCCCTGAGCATTTCAATTGTGATGATGTGTTCTTTATCTTCCATATTTCTCCCATTTTATCATATTAATTTTCAACATTTTAAAATTCCTCTTAGATTCAAGTGACAAAATGCAACTTTTTGGAGTTAACAATAATAGCAAAGCATTTTTTCAAGTGATGGAGGAAATAATTCCCCTATCATTTGAGTGTGATACTTTTCGCATATATTCCTTCGCCAAAAATCTAATATATGAGTCATGTAACGGTAAGACAAAGATATACAATAGAAGTGATGTTGGATCAAGGATATAAACAAATTGAGGTAGCCAGAGCCATTGGTAACGCCCAATTTTTAAGTTTTGTGTACTAAAGAGAGTTAGGGCAGTTTTAAAAAATAATTTGCTGCCGGGTTTGTCCTAACGATAAAGTATATTCGTATGGAATCAAACGTCCGGACCAAAACTATCATCATCTGACCAGAGAAATCCATTGATGTAAGCAAAACTTATACCAACTTCCAGATGGTGTTTCTTCTGCCGAATATATAATTAATACTGGCTGGAACTGTTATATGAGAAGTAGGTACAAAACCTATTACTGCCTGTATGTTAAAACCTTTTACAGCATTACTTAAATAGTTCTCATAATTGATAGAATTGACAAAGCCCTTACCTAATAATTCAACATAGACAACCTGACCTTTTGACTCAAAAAAAATAAGGTCACATACTTATATCATGATGGTTTTAAGCGGCATGATTCGGTTTTTTAGTTAAAGGTAATTTTATGCAGTACTATATGATTTATTATCAGACTGTACAGAATTATCTCTTGATACAAATGTTTTCCAGGCATTGATCAATCCATTGGTGGAGCTGTCAAATGTTCGGGTGGGACCATCTTTTTCCAGTTCGGGTATGATCTTACCAGCTAATTGTTTGCCCAATTCTACACCCCATTGATCAAAACTGAATATATTCCAGATTACTCCCTGAACAAATATTTTGTGTTCATACATGGCTATCAATTTTCCCAAAGTCTCGGGATCAATTTGTCTTACCAATATAGAGTTTGTGGACTTGTTTCCTTCAAATACCTTAAAGGGTACTAATGGAAGATATTCATCCGGTTTTTTCCCCGCTTTTTCAAACTCTGCAACGACCTGATCGCATGTTTTTCCGGTCATCAGTGCCTGTGTTTGAGCAAAGAAGTTGGATAGCAATATTTTATGATGATTTCCTATATGATGGTGTGACAAAGCAGGCGCTATAAAATCACAGGGTATTAATCTCGTACCCTGATGTATGAGTTGATAAAATGCATGTTGCCCGTTGGTGCCGGGTTCGCCCCAGATGATAGGGCCTGTCTGATACTTTACAGGGTTTCCGTTTCTGTCTGTGCTTTTGCCATTACTTTCCATGTTGGCCTGCTGAAAATAGGCTGCAAAACGATGCAAGTATTGGTCATAAGGAAGGATTGTTTCAGATTCAGCACCATTAAAATTTATGTGCCAAATGCCTATTAGTGCAAGGATTACCGGTATATTTTTATCAAAAGTAGTTGTCCTGAAGTGTCTGTCCATAAGGTAAAACCCATCCAGCAATTTTTCAAAATTATCGTAGCCGACAGCAAGAGCTATTGAAAGTCCGATGGCTGAAGTCATGGAATACCGACCACCTACCCAATCCCAGAATTCAAACATATTCTCAGGGTCGATACCAAATCTGGTAACCTCAGCGGTATTGGTGGAAAGCGCTACAAAATGATTTCTTATATGGTCTTCTTTTAAAGCACTTTTTAGAAAAATTTCTCTTGCACTATATGCGTTGGCCATAGTTTCCTGCGTAGTAAATGTCTTGGATGCTATCAAAAAGATGGTGGTACTCATATCCAAACCCTTTGTTATTTCGACGATATGAGAAGCATCTACATTGGATACGAAATGAACGTTGAGTCGGGTTTTGTAAGGCTTGAGCGCTTCTGTGACCATGACAGGGCCCAGATCAGAACCACCGATGCCTATATTGACTATGTCTGTTATGGCATTACCTGTATATCCTTTCCATTTCCCGGAAATCACTAAGGAGCAAAATTTTTCCATTTTCTTCTTTACTGCTTTTATAGAAGGCATCACGTTGAGGCCATCAACCATAACAGGCTGTCCTGATTTATTGCGCAATGCCGTATGTAACACAGCCCGATTTTCAGTAACGTTGATTTTTTTACCATCAAACATAGCTGAGATAGCATTTTTTAGGCCGCATTTTTTAGCAAGCCCTAGCAGTAAATCTTGGGTTTCTTCCGTAATATTGTTTTTTGAATAATCTACAATGATGTCATCCAGCCTGAGTGAAAATTTATTAAATCTGTTTTCATCCTGTTCAAACAAGCTTGAGATAGTAGTAGCATGTATTCTTTTGTGATGTTTGACTAGTTTTTTCCAAGGTGTGGTCGATGTAGGATTGATATTTTCTAGCATATTACATTCTGATTTTATGCAAAACTAATGAAAATCATTGGTTCACAATCTTCAAAATGAGTTGGAAAACTAAAATACCAACTTAAATTTTTCTTATTTCCACCTAAATGACGTAATCAAAGTGTCAATGTCAGTTTTCAAAAATGTAAGTATCGGGGCTGTAGAATCAGGATTTACTTTACTATTGAAATATAATGAACCCCTGAAAAAGTGTTTTTTTTCATCTGTGAGGTAAAATTGGACAGGACTGGCTACAGGGCCTTCGATATCAAAAAGTATTCCTTTGACCCCATTGGATGATTCTATTATCGTTTCTTTACGGTAATTTGCCTTGATATTGTGTTTTCCTGCGATGTTGAACGCATCATTTATCAGACCGGATAGGTCTTTATCTTTGGTGATTAAGTAATAGCTGCAGTAAATACTTGCATTGAGTTCGGGTATATTTATGTCAAACCAGCAAGGATGTAAAGGCTCTCCCTCAAAGATAAATGAGTCTTTGACCAAAGTACTGTATTTTGGCAAACGGAAGGTAAAATTACAAAGTGATGTATCAAAGTCAGCAAAAATCTTTTCAGGATAACTCACCTTTGGGTACATATGCGGTTTCGGTAGTCTCACTCCTTCATCACTGCATGCGAATAGTATCAGGATTAACAAGGCTGTATAAGTCGTGTGGCGATTATTTTTCATGGATAAATAGACTTATTTTTTCGATTCTCCTTTTAGTAACGGAAACTACCTTAAGTGTAATATTACCCAAAGTGATTTCTTTTTCAGAATTGGGTATTGTTCCTACAATTTCGAGAATCAGTCCTCCGAGAGAATCAGAATCTCCCCGTACGGCATCAAAGCACCCTGAATTCTGTCCTATAATCCGGCACACATCGTTGAGAAGAGATTTACCTTCAAAAATGTAATTGTTTTCAGATATTTTTATATAATCTAGGTCTTCTTCCTCATCAAATTCATCCTTGATATCTCCCACCACTTCTTCCATGATGTCCTCCAGAGTGGCAATACCGGCAGTTCCTCCATATTCATCCACTATTACGGCCATGTGCATTCTTTTAAACTGAAACTGTCGTAACAGTTCGTCTATTTTTTTTGATTCCGGCACAAAAAGTACGGCAGGCCTGATGAGCTCCTGCCACTTGAATAAATCATTTTCATCAGTGTAGGCCAGCAGATCTTTTACGTAAAGTATACCGACAATGTTATCAAGATCTTCACTATACACTGGAAGCCTTGAGTATCCAGAGGCCTTAACTACTTTCATGACTTCTTTAAATCCATCTTTTTCTTCCAATGCTACCACATCCATCCTGGGATGCATGATTTGTTTTGCAGAGATATCACCAAAGTTTACAATTCCTTTGAGTATATCTGCTTCCTGAGTAGCATTCGGGGTATTGTTTGTCATGGTAAGATCTATGGCGGAGTCTATGTCCTCTTTACTGGTTAGACTCTGATTATTGTTGTTACTTAATGATTTTTCCATAGATGAGGACCAGCCGACCAGCACTTTGCAGAAAGGATTAAGGATCCACATCAGAATTGTCAATGGGCCTGACATCAGATGAATAATCCTGTTTTTACTTAGGGTAGCATAAATTTTTGGCATAGATTCCCCAAATAATACGAGAACAAACGTGATTCCCACGAGAGTAATGATAAAATTGAATATTCCGGCCAGAGCAACAGGGCTTGATACACCATACAAAACATTGTTATGAAGCCAAGTACCGATGTCGATAAGCGTATTTTCTCCGATCCAAAACCGTAGGATTTGAACAGCCACTATGACAGTCGCAACATTTACAAAATTATTGGAGATCAATATAGTAGCAAGCAGGTACCGTGGTTTCTCCTTGAGATTTATTGCTCTTAAGGATGAGGGAGTGTTCTCTTCCTCCAACACTTTAATATCTTTTAGCCCTAATGAAAAATACGCAACTTCTGATGCCGAAATCATGCCGGAACATATCAATAATAAAATAAAGGTAATCAGTAAAGGTAACAACGAACCTGATGGTTCGGCAACAATAGTTTGAAAGGCAAAAAAATATAAATTGGGTTCAGGGTCCAAAATAAATTATTTAATTAAGAAATAACTGCCTGATGTTTAAAAAGGCAGATCGTCAGCAACAGGAGCGTCCATAGCAGAAGAAGAGGGAGCAGAAATACTGACAACTTTACTCATAGGATCGTCTTCTGCACCAGGAAAACCTGCTGAAAGGGAACCTCCACGGTTTTCACGCCGTTCTAGCGAGTTAAGGTTATTGGCTACTATTTCAGTCACTGATTTTTCCTGACCATCCTTATCCTGATATTTACGGTGCGTTATTTTTCCTTCTATATAGGCAAGACCTCCTTTTTTGAGCTCTCTTTCAGCTTTTTCAGCAAGGCCTCGCCACACTACGATATTGTGCCATTCAGTAAGCGTCTGCCATGTGTCATTTTTATCCTTATAACTCTCATTGGTAGCCAGTGAAAAGGTACCTACTTTTGTTCCATTTTCCAGTGTTCTGATCTCAGGATCTCTGCCTAGATTACCCACTAATGTTACTTTATTTATCATATGGTAATATTTATATTGTTTAAAATTTTAATAGCCTTAGGTCTGCTTTAATGAATTTTGCAAAATTCTGCAAAGTATGATATCATAATTTTTGGAAACGCAAAGTTTGATACTTTTTGCCGATCTACCAAACAATATTGGTTATTTATTTCTTTCGGCAGCTCGATGGATTTTATTCTGTAGAATGTACCCACTATGTTTCTATGTGTCAGGATTTGCTTCAAAACGACGATTTTTTCAGGATCAAAATGAGGGGAAGGTTCTTTGCCTGTAGCTTCTGTAAACATCGTTTTGATATCTAAAATATCAGGGCAGAGATCAGAGTTCGTCTCAATGACCGGAAACTGATATAATGTTTTCCAGATGTCCTTTTCAATACGCTGCTGAATGATCGTTTTACCCTGGATGTCTGATATTTCGAAATAATGAAAATATCTTGTTTTTCTCTCATTTTTTTTCGATTTTACAGGTATTTCTCTCGCTGTTTCATTTTGGCCGGCAACACAATAGGTATAAAATGGACAATTTTGGCATGAAGGATTTCCGGGGACGCATACTGTAGCTCCGAAATCCATGATTGCCTGATTAAATTCAGAAGGTAGAGCAAATTTTATGGCATCATCGACAAACTGATCAATTTTCTTTTTTATTGGTACCCTATCAACAGGTTCCATGATTCCCTTTATTCTGGAGATCAGCCGGATTACATTTCCATCTACTACGGCATACGGCAACTCATAGGCAAAAGAAACAATAGCGGCAGCCGTGTATGACCCGATACCTTTCAGCCGAATGATTTTTTCGTATGAATCAGGAAAAACGGAGTTATACGTACTGACGATCTCTCTGGCTGTGTGGTGAAGATTTCGTGCCCTGGAATAGTAGCCTAATCCTTGCCAGGTTTTCATCACTTGATTTGTTGAGGCGGTTGCCAACGAGTCAATATCGGGATACTCCAGGAGGAATTTATGGAAATATGGTGTCCCCTGACTCACCCTGGTTTGCTGAAGGATAATCTCAGATAACCATATTTTATAAGGGTCCCTATCTTTTTTCCAGGGTAAATCTCTCTTATTATCTTTCCACCAGTTCAGTAGTATTTCAGCAAATTTTTGTGCGTTCATTGTCTGGACAGTAATCTATAAAACAAAAAAGGCCGCTAAAATTTGCGACCTTCAATGTATTTATTTTGTTTTTCCCTATGCTGAAAGTGATCTTACCAAAGTGTAATCTCCATAATTATCTTTGATCATTTGCTTGAGTGCTTTACGGGCAAAAAAGATTCTACTTTTCACGGTACCTAAAGGAAGTTTAAATTCATCGGCGATTTCCTGATATTTATATCCTTCATAATGCATCACAAAAGGAATTTTGATGCTATCCTCCAACGAATTAATCATCGCATTTAGCTCATCCATCAAAATATTTCTATTACCGTCATTTTCTATTGAAATGGTACCGGAATTAATAAAATAGAGATTATCTGTAGAATCAATAATTGTATTTGATTTAGCTTTTTTACGATAATTATTAATGAAGATATTTTTCATTATCGTAAAAGTCCATGCCTTAAAGTTAGTGTCAGGTCTAAACTTATCTCTATTAGTGATAGCTCTAATAGCCGTCTCCTGATATAAGTCACGGGCATCTTCAATATTTTTGGTCAAATTATAAGCAAAAGCATTTAACGAATCTGTCAGGATTTCAAACTTTTTATCAAACTCCAATGTCGACATGACAATTAATTTTTGTTGCAACAAATGTACAATTATATTGAACAATTATCAATAAAAGATTTGACGAATAGTGTTAAAAAAATACTAAATTTATATACTATTTCAAAAGTGCTTCATTCTCAGCACTTTTTATTTAAAATGAATAACAGCAATTGTTAAAATTATAATAATTTAATTTCAAAATTCTTATGCTATCATGGATCTAACCAAGTAATAATCTCCGTAACTCTTTCTGATCATATCTTTCAATGCTTTTCTTGCAAAAAAGATTCTGCTTTTCACAGTTCCTAAAGGAAGATCAAAATGTTCTGCAATTTCATTATATTTGTAACCCTCATGGTGCATCATAAATGGAACTCTAATGTTGTCTTCAAGGGAATTTATCATTTCTGTTAATTCTGTCATCAACATATTCCTTCCTCCGTCGTTTGTGACTTGCTCACTACCACTGTCCAGAAAATATGTATTATCAGTAGAATCAAGAATAGTATTGGACTTTATTTTTTTTCTGTAGTTGTTGATAAAAATATTTTTCATGATAGTAAATGTCCAGGCCTTAAAGTTTGTCTCAGGTCTGAATTTGTCTTTGTTGTTGATAGCTCTGAAAGCTGTCTCTTGATATAAGTCTTTTGCGTCTTCACTATTTTTAGTAAGGCTGTAAGCAAAAGCATTTAATGACTCCGTTAAGATGTTTAAACTGTTGTGAAACTCTATTGTAGACATGGTGTATTTAATTATGATACAAAGATACATATTGTTTAACAATATTGACAATAAAGTTAAACAAAAATATCTTATGCCTCTATAACGTTTGTTTATGGGTTGCTAATAAATATTTAAAACTACAAATTCTCAATTTCATTATAAATACAAACGGCTATCACTTTGATAGCTCTTTTAGATAAAGATTAAATTTTTTGGGGTTTTTATTCTCAAGAAAATAGAATAGTGTACATATATGAAACAGGACATTTACATTTAGGCACTAAACAATACATATCATGAATGTAAAGATTGTAACAGAATGCTAAAAAATTGATTTTGAAAATAAGTAAACATGCCGGAAATCAGCATTTGTTTACACTAGTTAAAGTCAGATACCTGAACATCATAAATCAATATTGCATTTCTCCTTACCCCAAACGGGGCATTATTACCGAATCCGAGGTCAGAAGGTATCAAAATACTTCCTGTAGAATTTTTACCAAATTTGGCTAAACCATATCTGAGCCCTTCGATAGATGAAGAAAGTTTTAAAAGAGTTTTCTGGTCAGGCGATGATTGGTCAAATACTTCTCCATCTATATAGTATCCTTTGTAAGTGAGTTTGATGGTCGAATTTTCCTTAGGCCTGTCAGTAGTGCCGGGCGTACCTATCACCACAAAAACTCCTGCTGTATCCACCGCGACCAGTCCTCGTGTATCCAGATAATTGAGTATTGTGATGAGATCTTCATTTGTATTATTGGTGCAAGATGTCATCATGCCCGTAATAAAGATTAAGATCACCCCTACAAGTCTCATCTCTTTAATTATATCAGAAACTAAAGACTTCTATATCGAAAATAAGTACTGCAGATGCTCTGCCTGCTGTTTCCTTTGTCCCATAGCCATACACTGAAGGAATCAGCAAAGTCCCTTTACCTCCCTTGCCAAATTTAGGAATACCAATCTGCCATCCCTGGATGACAGAATACAACGGAAACGATGCCTTGCTGGATGAATCAAACGAAACTTTGTCCAGAAAGTAACCATTGTAAGAGCATGAAACGGTACTGGTGAGCTTGGGTTTCTCAGCTGTTCCTTCTTTTTCTATAATATAAAATATACCTTCAGGGGTTTTCAGAGCGGTTTTATTATTAGCTTTAAGGTACTCTTCAATGAGTTTTGTATCCAGATCAAACTGTTCAGCAACAGACAGTTCATCTTTACCGCAGGATGAAAAAATAGTAAAGGCTAACAGTAATAGAAGACAGTTTTTCATTTTCTTGTTTATTTATTGAATTATTGATTTGACTTTTTGATTTTCAAAGAGGCTACAGGTGATAAACTCAAGGTAGTCTTCGACACCCTCTACAAATGGTCGTGGTTTGCTGATTACTTTTTGATCATTTGTCGTCATCACATACAGAGGTTGGCTATTCTGTTGAAAATTGACAATCTGGAAATCAGCCCATTTATTGCCCACATTCCTTATTTTTTTACCACTATGTTCGGATATGTATATAGAAGACAATTTTTTATCATCGTCCACATAGAGTGAGATAAGTACCACTGAATCATTCAAGATCCCTCTGATACGATCATCTACCCAAATATGTTCCTCTGTTTTACGGCAATTTACACAACCATATCCTGTGAAGTCGAGCATCACCGGTTTATTTACTTCTTTAGCATAAGACATCCCTTCAAAATAGTCCTTAAAACAATTAATGTTATTAGCACATTTCGAATACGACGGATATTTTGCTTTAATAGCAGTGTCGACCTCCTGTGGTGTGAGTAAAAAATTATAATGTGCCGGAGGGGCCAGCCCGCTCATAAGCCCAAGCGCGCGATAGTCCCCTGATTTGTCATTGACGCGAAAACCTGATGCCAGATACATTACTAACCCCACTGCCAGTGTTCCAAATATCATCCTGGTGACTGAAAGTTTTTTGATGGGGCTGTCATGAGGAAATTTAATAAAACCAAAAAGATACAAAGCCATACCGATAAAAATCAATACCCAAAGACCCATAAATAGTTCATATTTCAGAAAATCCCATCCATTTGTCATGTCTGCTACAGAGAGAAATTTTAACGCCAGCGCCAGCTCCAGAAAACCAAGCACTACTTTTACCGAGTTCATCCAGCTACCTGATTTGGGAAGAGTATTGAGCCAGGCAGGAAATGCTGCAAAAAGCCCAAAAGGTAAAGCCAAGGCACTTGAAAATCCAAACATCACTAAAAACGGACCCATATATTCACCTTTGGTGGCAGCCTGCACTATTGCGGTTCCTATGATGGGACCAGTACATGAAAATGATACCAGAGCCAGAGTGAATGCCATAAAAAATATACCAATAAGCCCTCCTTTGTCAGCGAGTCGGTCACTTCCTGTACTCCAGCTACTCGGTAAAGTGATCTCATAAAATCCAAAAAATGAAAAGGCAAAGGCGATAAATATTACAAAAAACAAAGTATTGGCAATCCAGTTGGTAGAAAGTCTGTTGAGTGCTTCCGGACCTACGAAAATAGTGATCAGTAACCCAATAAGGACATAAATTACAATGATAGATGCCCCATAAATTAAACCATTGACCCAACCTTTACGTTTGGTATCTTTAGTAAAAAAACTGATCGTTATAGGCAACATAGGAAATACACATGGAGTAAGCAGGGCGAGCAATCCGCCTATAAAACCAAATACAAATGTCCAGAAAAGGCCTTCTTTTTTTTCTTCTGTTCCACCACAATTACTGAGAGGTGTTTCATAGGTTGTTGCGAGGTTTTCTACTTTCTGATTGATTTTATCCCCACGGATAACGGCACCATATCTGAAATCTGCTGTGGCCGCCGCCGCAATGCCGACTGTATCTTTGAGTGATGATGCAATAGCAGTATTCGTTTTTACATCTATAGCTGGTATGTCAATAGTACCTGTTGTCTCGCTCTCGGTAGCTGTATTCGTTTGAGTGTCAACGGGTATATTGAATGTAAACTCAACATCTGTGGGTGGAGTACATTTCGAGTTATCACAGGCCATAAAATTGACGTAACCGACTATGGGTTTTGATGCATTTTTAACTCTTATTTTTTGTTCGATCACAAAAGGTTTGTCAGATGTAAATTTAATTACATTCACTCCGAAAAGAGGATCCATTCCTTCTTTCTTTAGCCCGGATTCAGTGGCTTTACCTATAAGTTCTATTCCTGACATCTGGTCGTAGTTTACCGATGTAGGTACAGGGCCGTCATCAGATGTGTATTGAGAATAGATATTCCACGTTTTATCCACAGTTGCCGTATACCTAAGCTTGTAATCTGACCCGGAAATTTTTTCAATTTCAAACTTCCACTTTACAGGATTAAAAACCTGTGCGGTAGAAAAAAAAGATGCCGAAATGCTTAGTATAAAAATTGATATCCTTAGTTTCATTTGACCTGTCACTTTATTATTTTTGAGCCCTATTTTTAGTTATAAATGTATTAAAGTTTAAATGAAAACTCCACATCAGCCGGGGGAAGACATTTTTCGCCATCACAAGTCATAAATGTTACATATCCACTGACTTCATTTTTATCAATAATTTTTATTATTTTTGTAAAAACTGCTTTATCCTTAAATTTTATAACATTTACTTCAAAAATGGGGTCATAATCTTTGCTCGAAATACTTTTTTCTTCAAAAGACATTGTCTCAGAGCCTATTATAAATGCCGTGGGTACAGGTCCGTTGTCATCAGTGAACTGAGAATATATAGTCCATCCATTTTTAATGTTTGCTGTTGCCGTTAATTCAATTTCAGTTTCATTTACCTTTTTTATTTCAAATGTCCAAGTCACCGGTGTGAGTTTTTGCCCATAAGATAGTGCAAAATTCATCAAAAAAATGCCCGTACATAGCAGGAAATGATTCATATTAAATATTTTTATCTTTTTTATTATGTTCATTTATTCTTAATTGGCACAAATATAATTGCTTTTAGCATACTTCAAGGTTACAATAGCCACCTTTTAATATAAGTTTAACCAATTATACAAACTATGTAATTGGTTGTTTTCAGTGCCAATTATATGATAAGCATCTTAAATTGGGTCAGGAAAATAAGGGTGAGAATCAGAAAATGGAATAACTCCTGAGCGATTCTGGCTTTGGAATCACTGATAAGTATTCCAGTAAGTATCGCCAATGGAAAAGCCAGGGTCAACAGATGAAGTACACCGTTAGTGCTGAATATCAGAAAAGAAACGAGGCTATACAAAAGAATCCAGTAAAATATATCAACCTTTTTTTGGATTTGAATACTTTTTTTTCCGGTCAGATTGCCATAGTTAATTATGGCAAGAATTATAGCCAGGCAAATAATGCCGACAGTAATGAAAAATACTATAAGTGAGTCTTGTCTGATTTGTGGCCATCTGAAAAATATGTCCTGAATAAACGAAAGCTCGACAAATTTGATATCTGCCCAATATTTATAAGTAAAGAGAAAAAAATATGGTAGAATAAACCCTGCAAAATATTGAAGTTTCTCGAGAAGTTTAAATGACCTTAAAATTAATAGAATAATAACACCAAATAGCACCATGAAAATGTAAGGTGTATAAAAAAGAGATGCAATACTCAGATAAAACCCTGAATTGAAAATATAGGCTGAAGGATTGGGAAGTTTGTAAGTTCGCAGGAGGTTTATTACTGCTAACATAATAAAAGTAGTTGACATCAAAACAGGCGACAATAAAACACCATCGGCTACTACTGAAACTAGTACCACATATATAAGGCCAGGCAAGAGCGTGATTTCTCTGGATAACCTGTGCTTTATGAAGATGTGATTTATCAGCAGCGCATGTATGAAAATCAGAATATTGGCAATAATATTCTGAAGAAGAGCGTCTGGAAATAGTACATAAACAAGGCCCTGCAGGGTGTTGGTGGTTTCTGTCAAAGGATAAGCTGCTGGATAAACAATAGAAGGAAGTCTTACAAGGAAGATGTAAGGCAAAAGCAAAACGCTATTGATAAAAAGGTTTTTTCTGAAAATCTCGAGCAAAACAAAAAATTTAAAATATGCTTTATGATGTTCTTCAAACCCTGGATGTACCAAAGCTTAGAATCGCAAATTTACATTTATTTTTTTACCTCCCACTCATTTGTACTCAAAGAACCATAAATTGTAAAATATCTAAGGTTTTACATGTTCTCTAAATTGTATTACAAATAGTGCTTTAAGTCACATATTTTTACACCATAGAAAAGTTTGATTTTGTGCTGCATTTTCAATAAATGGAAATAATTATATTTGTTAGTCTATACTTAGAAAACCATTTGCTTGATTGTAAAATGCTGCTCCGGGCAGAATTACGAGATCCTTACCGATAATATTCCGGATATACATGGTTAAATTGTTGATAATATTTCCTTCATTATGAATTCCGGTACTATTCAGATTAAATGCATTCCTATCAATGGTTAAAATTCCATTATTTGTCAGTACACCGCCCTGATTATTTGAAACTGACCGTTGTCCTGAATTCTGAATGACTATCCTTCCTGAAGCCTGATTTAAAATGGACCCGTTATTGTTGATTCCAAACAATGAATTACTCAAAATATTACTGATTGTCAAAGTGCCATTATTTATCACAAAACCGGAATTAATCAGATTCATACCATGATTTATATTCAACTCAGCTGTAGTCGCAATAACTAAAGACTTAAGAGGTGTTACTTCTATTGACCATGCATAAGCGATAAATCCATCAGGAATGGTCACCGTAATATTTGGGGCTCCTGATATGATTACATTCTCACAACGTGCCGGAATGTGTCCTAAACTCCAATTAGAAGAACTATTCCAGCTGCCTGACCCAGCTATCCAGGAATTTGTGACAGCGGATGAGACGTCATCTACCAACCCGTTACAGTTATCATCTTTAAGATTGCAGGTCTCTGTGGCCCCCGGAAATATATTGCTGTCAGTATCATCACAATCCAGACCTCCCTTACAATAACTATCAGCATCCGTATCTGAACCATTTCCATTATTACAGAAATCATCAAAAGATATTCCATTGGCCAGATTTGCGTTGCCTGAGAAGTTATAGGATTTTCCACAAAACTCAGAATAAGATGCCGGTATACATCCTGTGAGATTATTATTATTTACATATATAAGGTTCAGGTCCAAGTTAGTAAGCGATACAGGTAATGATCCGGTCAAAAGGTTTCTATCCAGATATAAATTTTTTAGTGTAGTGATGGTGCCGAGGTTGGAAAGAATAGGCCCGGTAAAAAGGTTTCCACCAAGGTCTAGTGTATGTAGAAAGCCAAATGATGTAAATATAGAAGGTAAAGGTCCGCTCAACTTATTGTTATACAGCCTGAGATTTGAGAGATAAGTCAGATTAGTAAATGAAGAAGGAAATGCAGAGGCTATAAGATTATTTGAAGGCAGATTTATGGTACTCACTCTGGATAATTCATTGCAGGATACCCCAAACCATGTACACACATTACAATCTGATCCGGCGGCTCCATTTTGCCAACCGGTTTTATTTATCCATGAAGGCCCACCTGTTCCATTATAAAAAGCTACAAGGGCCGTAAAATCAGGATGACAGGACACCGAAATATCGAAAGCACAAATGTTGAATGTGCCGAATTGATCGCTCAGATTATCTACCAATCTAATAAATAATACTTCTCCGCCTGTTCTCCCTGTTATAGATATTAGTGCATGATTGCCAGCTCCGGTATTATCGTCGCATCCAATACTGGTGAGACCACCTGAACAACTACCTGAATAAACATTAATAATAACGTCATCAAGGCCTCCGGTCGGTTGGGATGTTTGAATGGTAACGTTTCCTGATGATGGCACCGTAACTTTAAACCATACATCCCGAATTGTAGTTCCTGCATTTCCGCAGGAAAATCCGCTCAGTCCGCTGGTAGATGTGGCATTAGCATTGGTAAAAGTAAAATTTTTACATGTATTGCTGACCGACAGATTTATAGCATCAACACATAGGTCATTGACTGGTGGAAGACTATTGCAGGCTGTTCCCGTAGTACAACCGGCATAAACAAAATTTTCGTATACTGCCTGTCCTGCAATGGGCCCAAATCCCTGACTAAGATTAATACCTGTACCTATGAGCTGGTCACAGTTGCTCATGATCGTGCCACCACCGACGGGCAAAATCGGACTTGACGGATTGAAACACGAAGAACCTTCAGGGGTCTGTAAATTATTAGCCGCATGTACATTACCGCAATCATCTATCTGAACAAGGTTGTTGCCCCACACGCATGCGTTAGTATGCCTTAATCCCATGACATGACCGAATTCGTGTGCTATCAGATATGTGTTGTATGAATAATTTGGGTAGGATGTATTGGATGCTGAAAGTCCGGTGCTGACACACTGCGGGCCCGGGTATGCAGGATATGAGTTACAAAATCCTCCAATCCCATTGGCTATGCCACCACCCAGATTTCTTATAGTCAATAGCTGAGCAATTTTCCCATTATAATTGTTTTGAAGTGTTGCGACAAATTGATTCCTAAAAAGTCCGAGATCGTTTATCGCAGCATAAGGGTCAGTATTGGTCCATATTTTGATCTCTCTTAACAATAATGGAATATCATGCAGAGCGTACACCGTTGCTACATTTAAAAAAATAGCATTGATCCAGTTTGTCGTAGTCACGGGATTATTACCCAACTGGACATGCGTATAATTATCGCATTCCAAATAGACTTCCAGGCAGTTGCCGGTTCTGGCGCCTGTGGATGTTTTTCTTCTAAAAAAAGGCGGGGAGTCTTTTTCTAAACATTTATGGGTATCGCGGTCACTTGTTGCAGAGTCAGTATAATATCCTATCATTTCGTAAGGCGAAACTGATTGAATTTCATAATTTCCGGATCCCGATGTGATTAGATACTGGATTTTATCTTCTGAAACCATACATGTAGCCCACGAATCAGGATCTCCCAAAATCATTCCTCTATAAAATATGGTATGATTAACATCCGGGTAAATGACCCTACCATCGCTTGTTATTACTTGAAAATCAGGAGCAAATATTTCTACTCTGGCAAAAGCCAAAGTCAGGTTACGACCTCGGCAAGAGATGTCTTGCTTAAAAAAAGAAGGTTTTTCCTTTTTTAAAGTGCTAAATTCTTTTTGAACAATATAATACTGATCAGTATTTTCTTTTCTATTACTTAAGTTTTGTCTGCCAGTATTTCCGGGTTCCAACAAACGCACCTTTTTTTTGTCAGCATACGTTAACGAATTTTGTTTCAGGTTTTCAATAAAGGCAGAATTTTTTGCAACTTTATACGCAGATTCTCTTTGGCTGAAAAGAAGCACCGGGATACAAAAAATGGCTATAAATATAACTAGTTTTGTTGTAGTAAATTCTTCAAACCTCATTAAATCAATTTTACAATATTTGTGAATCAATATTGTAGATACTCTGGAATGCTAAGTTTAAAACGAACCAATCATATCTTACCCTAAGGTGATTTTTATTTTACCAGATTTTTTGGATAGTTGGGTTAAGCACCCATTGGCTCCACTTTTTGTTGTAGGTATGGACTATATTTGTTGGTAACCCAGATTTATTTTTGAGTTCATGCCCTTCATTTGCCCATTCAAAGAGGCTTCCATATAAATTATATACATTTTTATAACCCGCTTTTTTCAATTTTGTGGCAATGACCTCACTTCTATAACCTATCGAACAGTAAACCACTATCTTTTTATCTATTGGAATATCGTTAACCGTATCAACCCTAAATTTGTCATATCCTACATATCTGGCAGTTGGGATATGTGATACTTCAAATTCATTAAACTCTCTGGCATCCAGAAAAATCAAATCGTTTTTTTTATTAAATGCTTCTTTAACACTGAGTACAGGCACAGAATAAGATAAATAGCTGTTTACTTTTTTGTCAAAAGCTTGATTTTGGCATGAAGCAGTTTTTGAATACTGGGCTTCTATTGGTGTGCAAAATGACAGTACACCTATTACAGTGAGATAAAAAATATTTGACATCCTATGATTTAAGATATACGACGTATATTTTTGAAAACAGTTTCAATTTGTGCCTGTTTTTTCCCCCTTTTATTGCATTAAGGGTTTTTATTGCCGTCCGATAACCTTTTATCATAACAGAATCAACAATAAAACTTGCCCCTTAGAACTAGCACAAACTTGAAAATCAACTGATCAAAAGGCAATTAAAAGTATAATTTAATCAGAAAATTAAGAGCTTAGTGTATATTTGCCACTAATTATTGCGTTCTTAATAAATTATTGGTTTATACCGATTGTTAAAGCCTTAACCACAACCCAATATGTTATTACATTTTAATCTTCATTATCAAACAGAGTATGGGGAGCAGATTGGTATTCAATACTATTCTGAAAATGGAAAGGATTTTAAAATGTATTTTTTTCAGACACATGATGGCCAAAACTGGTCAGGAATGTTTGAAGTAAAAGATAAATCTTCTATATCGTATATATATTGTCTTTTTAAAAATGGGGATGTTTTTACCAAAGAGTGGGGAAAAGTCAGAACATTGAAATCCGGAAAGTCAGGCCAGGTTTATTTGTTGGATAAATGGCGTCCACGAGCAAACGAAAATAATTCATTTCTTACGACAGCATTTACAGAGTCTATTTTTAAGAGACCAAAAACTGTTATTTCAGTTAAAAAAAAGGCTTTATTAAAAAATAGTGTTACTTTTTGCTTGCGGTCTTCAAAGATACAGCCTCACCTTAAGTATGGTGTGGTGGGTAATATTCCTGACCTAGGTTCCTGGGATAAGCCCGTTTGGATGGATGATAAGGATTTCCCCTTATGGGAGCTAACCATACCTATCAAGGGAACCGAAGTACAAATTGAATACAAATATGTAGTCCTAAACCCTGTGGACAACAGTATAAAAATATGGGAAGAAGGGAAAAACAGAGTCTGTTATTTTGTCTTTCAGCTGCCATCAGAAAATCATCTGATCATCACAGATGAAAACTTTAATTATGGCAGCATAGTCTGGCGAGGGGCAGGAGTGGCAATTCCTGTTTTTGCCCTACGGAGCCAACGGGGATTTGGCATCGGAGAATTTTCAGACCTAAAGATGCTCACGGACTGGACTTCTGATATCGGGATGAATGTTATTCAGATTTTGCCTGTAAATGATACCATCGCCAATAAAACATGGCAAGACAGTTATCCTTATGCAGCAATCTCAGTATTTGCCCTACATCCATTATACATAAATATCCAAAACATTGCCGCATTTAAAAATAAAAATCACCAAAAGGCCTTTGAAAAAACTCAAAAAGAACTGAATCATCTGGAGTCCGTGGATTTTGAAAAGGTGCTCATTGCAAAGTTTAAATATCTCAGAATCCTATTTGAACAAGAATACGCTCATTTTACATCAGACAATGCTGCTTTAACATTTATTGAATCAAACGCTGAGTGGCTCAAACCTTATGCAGTTTTTTGTCACCTAAGAGATAAATATACTTCGTGCAATTTTAATATGTGGCCTGAGCATTCGGTATGGCATCCCGAAATTATTGATTCATTTTGTGCCGACTCTTATGCTGAAATCAAAAAAATTGAGTTTTATTTTTTTATACAATATCATGCAGATAAACAACTGACTGAGTCAAAAGAATATGCCAGAAGTAAAGCCGTAGTACTAAAAGGTGACCTTCCTATAGGTATTTACAGGTATAGTTGCGATGCATGGGTGGCTCCTTCACTATATAATATGAACGAGCAAGCAGGTGCACCACCTGATGATTATTCTTTGCTGGGTCAAAATTGGGGATTTCCCACGTACAACTGGGCAGAAATGGCCAAAGATGGATTCTCCTGGTGGCGAAAACGCATGCAAATGCTCAACAGGTATTTCGACGCTTTGCGTATAGATCATATACTTGGTTTTTTCAGAATTTGGCAGATCCCTACCGATCAGATAGAGGGAACCATGGGTTCCTTTAATCCAAGACTACCGTTTTCAATGGATCAATTGGCTTCTTATGGGATTAGGGGTGATCTTTCCAGATATACCGAGCCTTTTATCACCGAAGAATTATTAAAAAAACTCTTTGGTCATGATTTGGAAGAATTGTTTGTTGTTTTCTTTTCTTTAGGAAATGACGGCAAGATACACTTTAAATCATCCTTTGATAATCAGCAAAAAATCAATCATTTTGTGGCTCAAAATTCCGGATTCTGCAGATACGAAAAAAGTCTGCTCAGTCTGATGACTGAGGTGCTTTTACTGGCTGAACCACATTCGGATGAGCCACTGTTCAACCCACGCATCACGCTGGCCACTACAAATTCATACAGTCACCTGGATAATGATACAAAAGCTATATTCACCAAGCTGCACAACGATTACTTCTTTACAAGACACGATGAATACTGGAGACAGCAAGCAATGTGGAAATTGCCGGCCATACTGGATGCCAGTGATATGCTGATATGTGGTGAAGATCTGGGCATGATACCCAATGCTGTGCCCGGAGTCATGAAAGAAATGAATATCATCACCCTGGAAATACAGCGAATGGCAAAAGGTAAAACCAAATTTGGTCAGGTGATGAGCTATCCTTATTTTTCAGTGTGCAGCCCCTCTTGCCATGACATGTCTACCATAAGAGGATGGTGGCAGAGTGATCACGAAAATGCCAAAGATTTTTATTACAACTATCTGCATTGGTATGGCCTTACACCTATGGAGTGTTCTCAGGAAATAGTACAGGCTATAGTAGAGGATCATCTGGCTTCACCGTCTATATTGGCCATTTTCCCGATCCAGGATCTGATCGGCATGGAAACAAGTTTGAGAAAAGCAGATGCGTCTTCCGAGCAAATAAATGAACCAAGTAATCCCAAACATTACTGGAAATTCAGATTTCATATTCCGATGGAAAATTTGATACAAGCATCTGATTTAAATTCAAAGATCAGAACCATGGTCAAAAAATCAGGCAGATAATGGAAGCCGTTGCATTCACATCGGTTCTGAGCAGATTTCCATCTTCACCGCTTTGGGGTTGGCACTTTTTAGTTCCTCATGAAATAGCAACACTTTTTACACAAGGAAATGACCGTAGGGTGGTGTGTACTATCAATGAGCAGTTGACACTGCACTGTGCATTAATGCCCAATAAAGATACATGGTTTATCATGCTCAATCAGGGAGTCCAAAAAAAACTGATGACACCTTTGAATAGCGAATTGAAAATTAGTCTGATCAAAGATGTATCTGAATACGGCATGCCTATGCCCGACGAATTGAGAGAAGTACTCGATCAGGATGCCGAGTTTGACACATATTTTCATAAGCTGACACCCGGGAAGCAACGCAGCTTGATTTATGTAGTAGGCAAAGTAAAAAATTCTGACAGCAGGATCAGAAAATCTCTTGCCATAGCAGATCATCTCACAGCCAATAGAGGAAAAATAGAGAGCAAACTGCTGTATGAAGCACTTAAAGAATATAATAAAATGTAAAACAAAATCCGTGAATCGTCCATCTGTAAAAAAAATAGTATTTGTTGCCATAGCAGTTCTGAGTGTTATTATTATTTACTTCTTTTTATATCCATCCAAAGAAAAGGAATTGAGATTTCCTGATATTGTAACGTCACCTGATATGAACAGTATGGTCATTTCCGGAAAGCCGTTTGTAATAGATCTGAACGAAAAAAAATTAGCAAATAGAGATTCTGTCGTCATCACTTCAGGTAATACCACTACTAACCTTAAAGGTAAATTCAGATACGAAGTCAGTACTGCAGAGATGCCATTGGGATATAATAAAACTACCATAACAATCCATACAGGTAGTAAAACAAAAATTATAGATTTGCCTTTTATAGTCACTTCAGATGTCACACCTCTTCCGATAAATTATATACAGAGATCTTCAGTTTCCCATGATACCCGATCCTACACCCAGGGATTGGAAGTGTTGAATGGAATACTCTATGAAAGTGCCGGACAATATGGAGAATCCACTATCAGAAAGGTAAACCCTACTTCAGGTGTAGTAATAAAATCGGTATCGTTGGCTAAAGAATATTTTGGGGAGGGGCTGACCGTACTCAATGGCAAAGTATATCAATTGACCTGGAAAGAAGGCATTTGTTTTGTTTATGATAAAGATCTGAACCTGTTGAAAAAAACTAACTTTCGATCTGCAAATGGCGAAGGATGGGGTGTATGTAATAACGGAAAATCACTGATCATAAGTGATGGAAGTAATAAACTGACCTATATTAATCCCGAAACCTTTGTGGTGGAAAAGATCATTTCTGTATATGCAGGTGCCAATGAAGTTCAAAATCTCAATGAACTGGAATATGTTGACGGCTACATTTACGCCAATGTATATACCACCAATCAGATTGCCAAAATCGAAGCAAACACCGGTAAAGTAGTATCAGTAATTGATTTTACTGCCCTTAAAAATGAAAATCAGGATGGAGATGTGCTCAACGGAATAGCTTTTAATCCAACTTCAGGCACATTTTTTATTACCGGCAAATACTGGAAAAAGATGTATGACGTCAAAATGTAATACAAAAGTAATAGAAGTAAATTTTAGAAAGACGCATTGATTAAATTATACACATAAAAAAAGCCGAAGACTTTAAAATCTCCGGCTCCAAAACAATTAACTATGAAATTTTCTTCTTTAAAATGAAATGCTCGTGGGGTTATACGTTGATATTAGCACTAAGACCAGATAAGACCAAAAACCTTATCCGGCAATTCATCTATTTAATATGAACCGGCACAGTATATACTTTATTATATTCCAGTTCGTGTACGGCAATTTTTTTGTAATTGATACTACTTTTTAATACACTGTCAAGATCATTATTATTAGTAGTGACTACAATAACTTCATTTTGAGAATTGATAAAAAAGCTAATATTCACCTTAGTGTCTTCACTAACGAAGTTGGTAAAATCAATGGATCTGAGCATGGACTGAATTTGTTCTGATTCTGTTTTATTCAGAAATGGAAGCGCTGCTGCATTTGAGATGTTAGCAATAAAAACAAAACTTAAAACTGTCAACAAAATTTTTACACTTTTCATGATTTAAAAAATTTAAGGTTATAAGATTAATAAATAATTATACATTTATTATCCCAATGACGGGTTTAGTAATCTTTAAGTTGCACCAATATTATGAATCCTTCATACTACTCTACCAAAGTCAGAATATATCGGATAAAAGGAAGATGGATGAATAAAACATCTGATCGGATGGCTATCAGACATCCCATCGGTATGTTTTGCTTTTCAGCATAGTAATTTTTTGGAATAGCGGTGTGACGTCTTTGAGCAGTGCGACCAAATTCACAAAAGACATCCCATCGGTATGTTTTGTCTCGTAGAAACATGATAGGTAGGATTCTTACATATTCCTCCTATACTTGCCACCTACATCATAGAGAGCATTGGTGATCTGACCTAATGTACAACTTTTGACAGTTTCCATTAGTGCTTCAAAAAGATTTTCGTTTGTTATGGCTTTTTTCTGTAAAAGAGCCAATGCAGACGCTGACGCATCAGGATTTATTTCTTTCAGACTCATTATCGTGTCTATCTGAGCAATTTTTTCTTCTTCAGTGGCCCGAATGACCTCTTCCGGTAAAATGGTAGGGGAGCCTTCTTTTGACAGAAAAGTATTTACTCCGACAATAGGAAATTCACCATTGTGTTTTAGTGTTTCGTAGTACAGTGATTCTTCCTGGATTTTGCTTCGCTGATACATTGTCTCCATAGCCCCAAGTACTCCGCCCCGCTCATTAATCCGGTCAAATTCTGTCAATACTGCATCTTCTACCAGATCAGTGAGTTCCTCTATTATGAATGATCCCTGCATTGGGTTTTCATTTTTTGCCAGTCCTAATTCTTTGTTGATGATGAGTTGTATGGCCATAGCCCGACGTACACTTTCTTCTGTAGGCGTCGTGATAGCTTCGTCGTAGGCATTGGTGTGCAGAGAGTTGCAATTGTCATAAATGGCATATAGCGCCTGCAAAGTAGTACGGATATCGTTAAAAGCTATTTCTTGAGCGTGTAGTGACCTGCCCGATGTCTGAATATGATACTTGAGCATTTGAGAGCGGGCATTGCCGCCATATTTATATTTCATAGCTTTGGCCCAAATACGCCTTGCTACCCGACCGATGACAGCATACTCCGGATCGACCCCATTGCTAAAAAAGAAAGAAAGATTGGGAGCAAAATCATCAATGTGCATGCCCCGACTGAGATAATATTCCACAAAAGTAAATCCATTGGATAGAGTAAATGCGAGCTGAGAGATGGGATTAGCCCCGGCCTCAGCTATATGATATCCCGAGATGGATACGGAATAAAAATTTCGGACCCGGTTGTCTATAAAATATTGTTGAACATCACCCATTAGCCTGAGAGAAAACTCCGTGCTGAAGATACATGTATTTTGTGCCTGATCTTCTTTAAGGATATCGGCCTGGACGGTACCTCTGACAGAACTCAGTGCTGTTGATTTGAGTTTTTGATACACGTCTGGGGCCAACACTTCATCACCCGTGATACCCAGTAACAAGGTTCCCAAGCCGTCATTTCCAGCCGGAAGATCTGATTTGTACCGGATTCTGCTGATGCCTTTATTATCGTATTTTTCTTTTAGCTTTTTTTCTACAATGTGCTCCAGTCCATGTTCTTTTATATATTTTTCGCATTGCTGATCGATGGCTGCATTCATAAAAAAAGCACAAATAGTAGCTGCCGGACCATTGATGGTCATTGATACTGAGGTAGAAGGGTCGCAGAGATCAAAACCAGAATAGAGAATTTTTGCGTCATCCAGACAGCATATGCTCACCCCGGAATTGCCTATTTTACCATAAATGTCAGGCCTGTAGTCCGGGTCTTCGCCATAGAGGGTTACTGAATCAAAAGCCGTGGAGAGCCTTTTGGCCGGTAAGCCGAGAGAGACGTAATGAAAACGTTTATTGGTGCGCTCAGGTCCGCCTTCCCCGGCAAACATGCGCGTAGGATCCTCTCCTTCACGCTTAAAAGGAAATACTCCTGCAGTATATGGAAACTCACCCGGTACATTTTCCTGAAGATTCCATTTCAATATGTCTCCCCAATCCCTATATTGGGGTAGATTGACTTTAGAAATACGAGTCTGAGACAAAGACAAGGTAAAGGGTATTACTTTTATATCTTTATCTCTGACTTTGTAGATAAATTCTTCTGACTGGTAACTAGATTTTTTCTGTTCCCATGATTCGAGGATTCTTTTGTTTTCTCCTGTCAGGTCATCCCATATTTTTTGATATACTGATTTTAATATATCTTTTGCCCGGTCGTCTGCAATAATTGCGGCAGCATTCTGCAGACTATAAGCTTTGGTTGCCAATGATGACTGATCCAGTGCTTTCTGATCGAAGGCTTTATTATTTTCAGAGATTTCAGACAGGTATCTTATTCTGTTCGGAGGGATGATGTAGATTTTTTCACTGTCGCCACACGGCAAATCCAGTCCTGATATCAGATTTGCTCCCGTCTTTTTATTGATTACGCTGATAAGGTTTTTATACAACTGATTGGTGCCCGGATCATTAAACTGAGAGGCTATGGTACCGAAAACCGGGATTTCTTCCGGTTGAATATCCCAAAGATTGTGATTGCGTTGATATTGTTTTCGGACATCACGCAGTGCATCCAATGATCCTTTTTTGTCAAACTTATTAATGGCAATGATGTCTGCAAAGTCCAGCATGTCTATTTTTTCGAGCTGACTGGCAGCACCGTATTCCGGAGTCATGATGTACATGGAAACATCAGAGTGATCCACTATTTCTGTATCAGACTGGCCGATGCCGGAGGTCTCGAGTATGATCAGATCAAAACTAGCCGATTTAAGTATATCTACCGCTCCCTGTACGTATCTCGAAAGAGCAAGATTGGACTGTCTTGTAGCCAGTGAGCGCATATATACCCGATCATTATTGATAGCATTCATACGGATACGGTCACCGAGCAGAGCTCCCCCGGTTTTTCTCTTGGAAGGATCTACCGAAACAATGGCTATTTTTTTATCTGTAAAATCCAGTAAAAATCTTCTGACCAATTCATCTACCATGGATGATTTACCTGCGCCGCCTGTACCCGTGATGCCCAATACAGGTACCTTTGTATCTGAAGATTTTAAGTTTTTGAAAGCATCTGCGTGTTTTTCAGGAAAATTTTCAAGAGCTGAAATGACTCTCGCTATATCATGTTTGTTTTGATTTTTAAGATTTTTGATCTCCCCATTCAGTTGGTCACCGACCGGAAAATCACATTGAATCAGCAGATCACTTATCATGCCTTGTAATCCCATCTGACGGCCATCATCAGGTGAGTATATACGGGTGATACCATAATCCTGCAGGTTTTTTATTTCAGCAGGCAAAATTGTACCACCACCACCTCCGAAAATCTTAATATGCCCGCATTTGCGTTCATGTAGCAAGTCATAAATATATTTGAAAAACTCATTGTGACCGCCCTGATATGATGTGATAGCAATGCCCTGCACATCTTCCTGAATGGCTGTTTCTACTATTTCCTGTGCTGAACGATTGTGACCGAGGTGGATGATCTCTGCTCCCGAACGCTGCATGATACGTCGCATGATATTGATAGCTGCATCATGTCCATCAAAGAGAGAGCCGGATGTGACTATCCTTATTTTATTGACAGGAGCATAAATTTGTTCATCTGACATATCTGTGATGGGCATTAAAGCAATGCAAAAATACAAAATAAACTAATGCGATTTTAAATTCAATCTGTTTTGAGTGTCCCGAATTAAGTTTCATGATGCTTTACAATGCCTGTAACAGTTTTTTTCTGACGGTACGGTATTCTTTTATTGATGTGCTGTAATCTGTATAAGTCCTGAATACTTTTGCCAGAAGGCTTTGAGCCAGCGGAGAATCTTTTTGTTTTAAAAGCTGCAACATTTCATAATCTTCCACTCCTGTTCGATGTGCTTCAAATCTTGTTGAAGATAAAGGGCCGTCTTCTCCCGGATAAATACAATGTGTATCACCTGCCGGCAAAAAATTATTAGCTCCGGCACCCGGAGCCGGATGATGTACCACAGATTGCTGCCATGGATCTGCTACGTATTGGTTCAGACCCCAATGTAAATAACCAAATGTATTGTAACGGGCGGCGCCCCATCCGAAATATACCTGTCTTAATCTCTCCTGATCGAGTAGACGGTTTAGCCATTGGCCGCCGGGTATGAGGCAGGTATAAACCAATACTTTTTCATTTACAGCTTCTCTGGCCCGAAAGAAAGCTTCATTTTTTTGAAAATCGTCGATGATCGGGCACCAGAGATCTATCGCTCCTACGAGGCTGTCCCTGTCGTTGGTAGCTTCCATAATTTTTATATTAGGATAAATATTTTTGACTTGACTGACGATATCACGATAGCATTTAGCCTGTACCCCGGTAGGTTCGTCAGAGATATGTTGCATCCACGCATCTGCTATTCCATATTTGATGGTGAAGTTTTTTATCAAACTTATGATTGTATCCACATCTTTTTTCCCTGCGGGAGTATAGTATCTGTTTTTGGTAAGTACTACCTTCAATTCAGGATCACCCCAGTTGTCATCATCTCCCCGGTACATGATATGTGGTGATTCAAAATATTTAAAGCCATACTTTCTGAACACATCTATGAACCGTATCATTTTATCTTCATTCAGTGTTATTCGCCCATCTTCCATTGCGATTAATTCTGAAGGGATTAATATACAATTTTGCCTTCCATGTGCCATCAGTTGTGCATACTTGTCCATCACGTCATACCAGGGTTGTGTCCATCTCGTCACCTGATGTTTTGTTTCTATTTGCACAAGGCTAAACCAATTGGTATAAAAAAAATTTCCATCTTTTAATGCAGGCAGTTTGTATGGATGAATTTTGACAACAAATACACCGGTTCTTTTCCAGCCCTGGCCTGCAGCGGTGATATGAATTTTGTAGTTTCCCCGATCTGGCAGTAGTGAAGGTGGTATTGAAAGCCGTAAATTTGTAAAACTATTGACCGAAGGAATGATATTGGCTTTTAAAGGGACAATCGCCTCATAAATACGGAACGGTGCCCTACGAATCACATAGGGATTAATGCGGTTACTAAAAGCTTCAGTACGGCTCTCAGGGCCCGTATTCTGCTCTACGGGAACATCCACCATCAGACTCCAGCACTCCAATGGTAATATCTTTCCGTTCATGGATGCAGCGACTGTAAACTTTTGTCTTGCAGGCAAATTTAATAATACATTCACTTCAGCCACAGTGCCTGCAGGGAAATCGAGCTGATATTTATTGCTGTACAAATTTAGTGTATTGGAATCGGGGAAAACCGGTTGTAAAGGATCAACAAGCCAGAGTTTTTCCTGACTCCATAGATTCATGCCTGAAACTATTCCAGTTAAAGCAAATAAGAATTTTAATAAATTGCCGGACCAAAGATTTTTATGAAACAGGTATATCTCACCTTTAATTGCTGATGTATTGCTTTGGTTATTGTAAAAAAAATTAAATAGTATACAGAAGCGCATTAGGTATGGTTGGATTAAGAGTTTCATTTTGTTTTTCATTTGATAAAAATATAATCAGTCAAAGATAAATTTTGTCTTCATGAGGTATAGTTAATAGCCAGAGATTAAACTTATGGAAGTACTCCAAAATCAAAAGTATCCTTAGAGACATGCGAGATTTTGTTATTCTTAAAAAGTATTTTTTAAAACTCTTGCTTCAAATACTCCCGGGCTCTTTTTTTCTGATAGTGCTTTCAGCCTGACTTTCACTTTTGATTTGTCCCGGATGATTTCATTTGGAACTTTATAAAAAAACTCTATAAAACGATTGGGCTTGTCTCTGTTGAGCCATTGGCTGGCAATTTTCACATCATCAACATAAATGTCATGATAGCGGCTTTCTTCACTACCCGAGTGTTGCAGCATTAGATACTGATCGTTTTTATCAGCTATATTCAACTCAAAGGACAACCATCCGTCCCTAGTCGCTGATTGTAAAAATCGGTCAAAACTTTCACTTCCTTCCAGCTTGTCACCCATAAAATGGTGTACGTCCTTCGATATATTATCTCCAAAATCTATTTTATCAATCGTCGCTGATTCAATATCCTGCTGTCGTTTTATTTCTGCATCCATGCCTTTTTTATGTTCATTAAATTCATTGGGCGTGAAAATATCCCAATACACCATGTAATGTTCATCATGTAAAGTATTAAACGGTTTTAAAGTATATTGTGCCGGATATGCAATGTCAGTAGTAAACGTGAGTTGCTTTTTATCTAAAGGCAACAGCCACATTTTTTCAGGCTTTTTACCAGGTAAAAGGATCGGTGCCCCATTAATCGGGTCTTTTAGTTTTTCATTTAGGATACCTCCTAAAACTAATGGACCATACTTAAAAACAATACGATTTTTATCATCTGGCATGCTCTCAGTGTATAAGTTCAGTGGTAAATTCATTTCGATTTTATCCCCATTTTGCCAGGTTCTTTTTATGGCGTAGTATCCGTTTACGGGACTTAATTTACTTATAATTTTACCGTTGACGGTAATTGTTACAATATTATCGACCCATGACGGTTTTCGCAACAGCATGGTAAATACATCTGATTTTTCTGCCAGGTATATCAGGCTTATTTTATTGTCGTATGGATACAAGGTTTCCATTCTAATTTTTACATTGCGATGTTTCCAGTTTAATTCTGATGGAATAAAAGTATTGATATATAGGCTATTGCCATCCCTACTTTCATAATATATATTTTCACCGTATTTTACATGATTTTCCATACCTGTGCCGGTACAGCACCAAAACGCATCAAACTTCGACCCATACGCTCGTTTTCCTCCTGCCCTTAGTGGAGTAAAATAGCAAACCATCCCAGTAAGGGAGTTTTGGGAAGCCAGGATATGATTATATAGCGCTCTTTCAGAGTAATCTGCATACGATGACGATGGATTGATACAAAACAAATGGCGGTTGAGTTTGAGCATATTGTAAGTATTGCAAGTTTCAGTAGTGTGATCGGTTAGTCTTTCACTCATTCTATTTGCTTCGCCGAAGTACTCACCGTCACTATTGCCACCGGTTGCATAAGTATGTTTGTGTACTACGATGTCATAAAAAAATTCTGCTGCTTTTTTATCTGCTTTATTTCCGGTCAATTCATACCTTCGGATACTACCCAGCAGTTTGGGTATTTGAGTATTGGAGTGCTTTTTTGTAAGTATGTCGTATCCCATCGCCAATGAATCTACAATGGCTTTATGCTGAAATCTGAAAGAAGCAGAAAGATATTTTTGATTGCCGGTAATAGCATACGTATTGACCAATGATTCATTCATTCCACCAAACTCGCAAAAAAGCATCTTCTGTATTTGAGCGTCATTAAGATTTTTGGTCAGATCTACTACCCAATCTGCAAACTTTACCACCACTTCTAAGGCAAGATCATTGTCGCAATACAGGTAAGTATCCAGCAGACCGGCCATAATTTTGTGCTGTACATACCAAGGCGACCAGGTACCATTAAGGCTGAATAGTTTTGTTTCTAAATTTCCTAAAGATACTTCATGCCAGATGCTATCTTCTTTGGGTATTGCACCTATATATCCTGTTTTTCTTGCTTGCTGACACAAACTCAACTCTGCGACAATGTAATCCGCCTTATCTTTATACCTTTTGTCACCCGATGCAGCATACATCATAGAGCAAGCCGACAAATAATGCCCCAGAGAATGTCCTGATATACTTTCGCTTTCCCATCCACCATAAATTTCTCCTTTGGATTGAAGGCCGGCATTTATATAAAATCTGTTAAGGAGACGGTCTGGTTCAATTTCGAGCAAATGTGCTGCATCAAGATCCATGGCAGTTTTGAATGGGCTGTTTAACAATCGGACATTTTGAATCGGAAAGCCAAATGCCTGTAAATCCACTCCAGGTTTTACAAGCATTTTGTGATTATTGCGTTCAGGTATATAAGATTGACCTGAAGACTCTGAAAAAAACGATAACGACATTAGTAAAAAGCAAAGCTGTTTTAGCATTCTATTTTTTTATTAAAGGAAGCAAAATACAATTCAGACTCCAAATATCAAAATAAGATACAGAACGGTTGCTATATTACCTTTAGTTTTTAAGCCAATCTGTTATTTGATCAGATTGTAGATTACAAATTCTGTCCTTCTGTTTTTCTGTCTTCCCTCTTCAGTATCATTGGGTTCGAGAGGTGTTGTTTCCCCTTTACCTTCATATTTTAATCTTTCCTTGGGTATTCCTTTATCGATGAGTGCGTTGACAACTGCTGCTGCACGGGCTTCAGACAATTTCATATTATCTACATCGGTTCCTATATTATCCGTATGGCCTATGATTTGGATAACAATATTGGGTTTTTGAATCAATAACTGATGCAACAGGTCTATTTCAATTTGAGATGAGTTGAGTAGTATTGAAGATCCTGTGCCGAAAAATATGTTTTGCATCACAACAGGAGGTGTTTCAGTAGTATTTACCAATGGAACCAATTTAATATGTAGGGAGTAAGGGTTGGAGAGAACTTTTACTTCCTTAAGATCAAAATTATGGGCATAGTACTGATAACCGTCCTTTTCAATTATACATGCATAGTTTCTTCCGGTGGTTATTCCACTTAAAAAAAAACCTTCTTTGTCTGTATTGATTACAAAAACTATTTTGCCGGATTCCAAATCTTTTATGGTCACGCGACACTCAATAGATTTACCTGAAACAGCATCTGTGACATTCCCTTTTACAAAAGTAGAAGGCAATGGTCTGGCGGACTCGTACAGATCAAAGCTGAATATATCGAGATTACCCATGTTTTTGCTGGTAACCGGGTCGACATCGCTAGCAAAATATCCTTTTTTCCCATCAAGAGAAACCACAAGCCCTCCTTCCTGACCTTCCGTATTTATAGGATACCCGATGTTTTGTGGCCGTTGCCATTGGTCTGTCTGAAGATTTTTTCTACTGAAATACAGATCATAATTACCCATACCTGCGCGACCATCAGATCTGAAATATAGCGTACAACCGTCAGGATGAAGGAAAGGAGTTTCATCATTTCCTTCAGTATTAATATTAACCCCAAGATTTTCCGGAGTCACCCAGGCATTTTTTTCATTTCTCCACGACACCCAAAGATCAGAACCACCTAGTGTTCCCAGCCTTCTACTCGAAAAGATTAATAATCGTCCATCAGGAGATAATGATGGTTGAGAATCCCAGGCTGCGGTATTTATTTTCTGCCCTAAGTTGACAGGTTTTGTCCATTTTCCATCAGACAGTGTGGAATAATACAGATCACAGCTTCCATACGAATCCCTTCGGTCACATGCCGTAAAGACGATAAACTTACCATCTGCAGAAATAGCATGAGCTCCTTCATTCTGCGGTGTGTTAAGTTGAAAAACCGATGAAGATGTTTTAAACATTCCGGCAGTATCTTTAGTGCTGTTATAAAAATCTTCCTGCCCATTGTTTCTGGTAAATATCATTCCTGAATCATCAAGACTGAGGCTTGGTGAATACTCAGAAAATGTTGAGTTGATAGACGGTCCCAGTTTTTTTGGCGTAAAGGGAACAGGGTTTTTTAAAGCATAATCTTTAAACCTCAGTTCACTGCTCATAAAGGAAGCCTTTGTAACTTTACCGATATTGACTTTTTCTTTCTGTGTATAGATGTCAAGTTGGTCTGCGGCTTCAATATATTTCTTTTGTCCGGATAGAACCAAGGCCAGCGAATAATACATTTCAGGGTCAAAATCAGGTGCTTTGTTGATAGCTTCGCGAAACAAGGCCACCGATTTATCGGAAGATTTGATGGAATGATAGTTGGACGCAAGTCGTAAGATAACTTCTATGAATTGTGGTCTTGACTTTAAGAGTTCTTCATATTTTTTTATGCTTTTTTTAATGTCACCTGATTGTGCGGCCTTTTTAGCTTCACTAAATATGATAATTTCTTTTGGGCTGAGTTGTTCTTTTACCACGATCTGGCTGGTGAGAGCCGAAAGATTTGACAGAATCAGAAAATATGATAAAATGAAAAGTCTCATATTGAATAAATATTCTGTCAGTTTAATGGAGGTGTGGAATTTTTGACCACAAGTTTCCACCCGCCACTTTTCAGCGCCATATCCATCATTCGGAGATATTCTTCTTTTTGTTTTTCGGCGGTTGCAATGAGCGGTGTATTTTTAGCTTTGGCAGCAATGAGAGCCTTCGCTTTTTTGTTGATCATATTGTATTCTTCGACAGTAAACTTATTAAAAGTACCCTCGCTGATATCGTAATAGTCCAGATCATGGTCTATGGATAGGATCTCTGGATGTGGTAGTTCGTTGAGAGTTACAGTTTTGGTGATACTGTCTGTTGTGATGTTTACTTTTTCAAAATCGTAGCCTACAGATACTTTTGCATTGACCCTCAGGATGATTTTTTTGGAGAATAGATTAAAAAAATCATATTCATACGACTCTTTATAATTGTATAGCTCCGAAAACTGCCCTTCGACACTAATCAGTTTGGTTACGGTCTTAATTTTTTCCAAAACAAGGGTTGTACTTTCTGCTTTTTGGGCTTCGAAAAGATGATTTTTCATATAATACCAAACGCCCGCTGTCAACCCTAAAAACAGGATGCTCAAAAATATCAGTTGTTTCAATGTAAATCTCAGCATATTATAATTTTAATAGGTCAATCAGTGATTTCTGAGCTCAGCTCATGTTTTAAGCCTTTATAGGACTTCAATACCGCTTTTACACTTCCTATGGATACGGGAGATTCTATGAGTAATGGTATCTTATTTGCATCATCGGAAATCCATAATGTCATCTTATCGCCTTCTTTAAAAACATTGCCGGCAACTACGTCGGGATATATTTTTACCGTTCTGAATTTCCCAATATCTTTTATTTCCTTATTTTCTTTTCCGCTGTAGACAATATCAATAGGAAATACTTCTTTGTCAAAAAACATTTTTACTGCGATCTTATCCCCCTTTTTCATATTATCCGTATTCAGATTTCTCATATAATAAATATTGGAAACCATATCCTGCATACACTGACCTATCTGATGGACTTTCGGCTTTGCTTCTTCCTTTGTTTTACCATGAAAACTCATCGCAATATTTCTTTTCTGGTCAAAGGAAATGCTATCATACAGACGATAGTTGCCTTCTTCGACGATTCTCACAAAATTATTTGGGAAAAGGGTTTTTTTGTTGACGTTGGAATAGTAATAATCATTGACCTTAAATATTTTTTCATAACTTTTATAGGTTTTTCCTATAGCTTTCAACTCGTAATTATTTCCATTTTCTTCGACTGTAAATATAACTTCACCTGCCGGCAGCCATATGATACCTAAGTTATAATACAGTTTATATACTAATTTTTCACCATTTTCAAAGACGTTATTGGTGATACTGCAATTATTAATTTCTGTCGTTTTTACCGTTCTTTCGAAAGATAAAAACAGACCGAATGAAAACAATAATATGAAAAAAAATGGTATTTTAAAACGAAAGATAGTATGATTCATTTAACATATTTTTTTAAGTCGGATGCTAAAATTATTGCCATTCCGACCAGTGTCGGTATGACCAGATTGATACACCATAAACTAAAGGTCGCTCCCAAGGCTGTGATGCTGTCTACGCCAATTCCTGCCCATACTAAGACTGCAAGTTCTCCCCGGGCCATCACACTCAGAAATGCCGGCAATGGAATACCTGTCTGAATCATATAAATACCCGAGATATTGCCTGCAAGGTCGGTAAAACTGCTTTCTACCCCCAAAAATTTCATTATGCATAAATATTGTAAAAAATATATGAGATACCTGACCGCTGATATGCCTAATACCACATTTAACAATGAATTTTTATATAGATCTAAAGCTTTCAACTTTGGGCTGATACTATGTATATATCTGTTACCTAAAAACCTTTCCATAAAATGTGCCACTTGAGGCAGATGATAGTAAATAGACACCAACAATACAACCTGTATTGTCACTAAGGTAACAAACGTAAAAGTGTTGTCATAAGTAACATCTATGGTCGATTTAAGAAAAAAATAACTAAACAGCAGACCCACTACAATATTACACAGGTTTTGGGCAATACTACCGAGAAGTGTTGCTGAAATCACCTCGGTTTTACGGTCAGAGTCTGAAGTAAGAAGCCTTCCTGCATACTCACCTACTCTCCCGGGGGTAACTATACCGGCAGCAATACCTGCCAGAACAGTAGCTGTAGCGTGTCTAGTTGAAATATTTAAGTGGGGTGACATGAGTTTTTTAAATTTGAATGCTTCCAGCCACCAGTTAATAGGCATAAGAAATATAGTAATCAGCAAAAATGCAGGTTTCAGACTATTATTACTTCCCTGGAACAATGATTGAATGGCCATTATACCTTTACCTGACGTGAATTGAGAGTACAATAAATATGCAATACCGACTAAACACAATATTTTTATAGTCGTAGAAAATCTTGAAATAAAGTTACTTACTATCACAAAGACTTTTTTATGTAAATTCCTGCAAAGTAAACAAATAAATTTTGTAATGGATAGAACGGGCCAAGTGAAGAGGGAATTCAACTTCTACATTACCATGAAGCCTTTACAAGTGAAAAAATAGTGCAATGCGGAACAAAAAAAGCAGCAAATTGATCAGATGGTATCAGAATGTGAGCCATCTTCACAACGAATCAGTAAATTTTAAATAAATTAATATATAAAAATATAATGTGTATTTAATTTATTATCAAAAATGTACTTATGTTATTTGTACGTTCTCAATAAAAATTATATTAACCAGAAGCAAAGCCTTGTTTGAGTATGATAATATCTAGTTGGTCGATTACATTGTTTAGAGAAAAAATAACAACAAAAAAGTACCTAAGCAGCATCAAAGCTGATGATGCAACCATAAGAATGCTTATCGAAATTGTCAGACTTCGCTGGAAAGTTGAGAATGAAGGATTTAATGCACTGAAAACCTTGGTTTTGCCCGGCATCATAAAATGAATCGCAACAATCTGAAGGCAATAAAAAACTATTATCAGGCGCTTCAAATAGCGCACCTCATCGATTAGCTCATCACGCTGTGTAAAAAAACCACCGTGTCTATTTATGGCTCCATTATCAAATTCTGGGAGTATTTATGTTCTGAATTACGGATATTGGAAGACTTGGACCCTACTGATATAAAAATTAACCTAAGATATTGATTTGAAACAACTTAACCCCCTAAATAACTGGACACAAATTTAAATAAATAATTAATGAGTCCACTCCGAAAAGCACTATTTTTACAAACCGCATAAAATTCTACTTTTAGGCTGACTGGCATAAAAATTTATTTCTTGTATTAAGTTTTTC
>JAYTNJ010000218.1:0-2631 GCA_043748345.1 Saprospiraceae bacterium | reverse complement strand
TTCGGCTACGCCTTCACTCCGTAAGAAAGGGGGGGCTGGTGCCCCCAACAACCTAGTGAAACTAGACAGCTAATAATATAAATATGTTAGCAATTCCATCAAAAAAAATGTAAAGTTATGAAAAGTTCAATAGCAATCAAGCTAATTTTTTTTTCAAGTTTGATAATTCCTTTCAAAAATTATGCCCAATATACTGAATTTGGTTTTGGTGGAGGTTTATCCACTTATTGGGGTGACCTGAATGGACCGTCTTTCAGCACCAATATGACCAAAAATAGTGGTTTAGCATTGCAATTGCATCTTAGAAAAATATTTAAAAATAGTATCGGAGTCAGAGCATCTTTTGTTTACGGAGAAATGAAAGGTGATGATGCAAATTCAACACTTGATTGGCAAAGATTGCGTAACCTGAGTTTTAAATCTACGGTAACTGAGTTGACATTGATGGGAGAGTATTATATTTTCGGATATGATACCGAACCAGGAAGTACTGTTTTCTCACCCTATGTGACAGCCGGTATTTCCGGATTCAGATTTGATCCGAAGACTTTTTATCGTGGCAATGAAGTAAGATTGCAACCCTTAGGCACTGAAGGACAAGGAATAACGGGATTTGGTGCAAAATATAGTTTGTTCAGTGGGGGATTATGTTTTGGAGGTGGTGCAAAATTTATCATTTCAGAAACAGTCAACATAGGTATAGAAGCAATAATGCGAAGAACCTTTACCGATTATTTGGATGATGTAAGCACAAACTACGTAAATTATGATGACCTTAATGCTGGAAACGGGACATTAGCTGCTAGCTTAGGTAATCGTATGAATGAATTTTTAGGACAAAATGAGCCCGTGTTATTACCAACAGGTGATAAAAGAGGTGGGGCAGCGATTAAGGATTATTACATTGTAAGCATGATTACGGTGAATATGTTATTAGATGATGGCAAAGGCAAAAGGAAATTTGGAAAGGGGAACAAAGTTATTTGCCCTAAATTTTGAATAGTATTTTACACAAAGTGATTGGAAAGCAGTAGACTCATATTGAAAAAGTACTGGGGTCATGATGAGTTCAGGCCGCCCCAGGATCTTATTATTGAAAGTGTATATCAAAATCGGGATACTATTGCTTTATTACCTACAGGTGGTGGTAAATCTGTTTGTTTTCAGATTCCTGCTTTGATGTTGCCAGGAAAAACTATTGTAATTTCTCCACTCATTGCGCTGATGCAGGATCAGGTTGATCAGCTCAACTTAAGAAATATTAAGGCTAAAGCATTAAATTCAAACCTTTCATTTAAGGAGATCGACGTTATTTTAGATAATTTTGTTTACGGAGATCTTAAACTGCTCTACATATCCCCGGAGAGGATAAAATCTGAGGTATTTTCTTTAAGAATAGCCAAAGCTAAAATTAGTCTTATTGCCATAGATGAAGCACATTGTATTTCTCAGTGGGGATATGATTTCAGGCCTTCATACTTCGATATACCTTTACTAAAAGAACTTCACCCTAAGGTACCTATGATTGCTTTGACGGCGACGGCTACAGACAAAGTGCTAACTGATATCGTTGATAAATTGCAATTAAAAAATCCGGCTATATTCAGGAAAAGCTTCTCAAGAGAAAATCTGAGCTTTACTGTCATTAATTCTGAAAATAAGCTAAATGAGGTGTTACAGATTCTGGATAGGGTAAAGGGATGTGCTTTAATATATGTTCGAAACAGAAAAGAGACGATAGAAATAGCTCAATGGCTGCATCAACATGGATTTAGTAGTGCATCATACCATGGTGGAATGGAGCGGTCGATACGAGATAAAAATCAACAGGCATGGATGACAAATCGGGTCCGCCTCATGGTGTCAACCAATGCTTTTGGTATGGGTATAGACAAGCCCGATGTCCGACTCGTCATACACATGGATGTTGCTCCCAGTCTGGAAGAATATTATCAGGAAGCGGGACGCGCCGGCCGTGACGAGAAGGAGTCTTTTGCTGTCACTATCATAGATGATGCAGATATTAATGTAGTAAGAAATAATTTTAACGATCAGTTTCCTTCTATTGAAATCATAGGCAGTGTCTATGATCGACTTTGCAGATATCATAAGGTGGCGTATGGCTCAGGGATGCTTGAAACCTATGACTTTCACATTACAGAGTTTGCAGGCTACCTAAATATCCAGGTAAAAAAAGTCTTTCACATACTTAATATTCTTGAAAAAGAAGGGTGGATTGCCTTTTCAGATGCATTCAGGGAGCCATCCAGGGTTATGATACTGGCAGGACAGGAAGACCTGGAGTTTGTGGAAAAGGAGAGAGGGCTGAAAACTATTATCATTGTTCACTTTCTCAGAAAATATGAAGGACTCTTTAGCGATCCAGTAAAAATTGATGAGACCAAAATAGCTGATGAACTTAAGATCGAAGAAGCACAACTGGTACATTATCTACATATTCTGAAATCTGAAGGGATAATCTCTTACCAACCCAGAGCGTCTGAGCCTCAAGTTACTTTCCTACAGGCAAGACCGTCTCAGGATTCTTTTTCGATCGACAAAAAGTCTTATCAGTTGCGTAAAAAAATGGCATCTGATAGACTAGACTCTATGATATCATATCTGCAAAAC
>JAYTNJ010000217.1:0-39026 GCA_043748345.1 Saprospiraceae bacterium | reverse complement strand
CTTAGTATATTTTGCAGCGTTTAAAAATCATATTGGCTTTTATGCTTTACCATCGGGAAATGAGGCTTTTCAAAAAGAATTGACAAAATATAAAACAGGTAAAGGGTCTATTCAGTTTCCACTCAATGAAGAGATCCCTTATGCACTGATTGCTCAAATAGTGGAGTTTAGGGTACAAGAAGTCAATAAATCATTAACAAAATAAACTCGACGCTCAAAGTCGGTTTTTCCAGAGATTCATAAAAGCACTCTTAAAAAGGCTAAAATATTGTATTTACTATAGAAACTTCAATGCTTTATGATTGCAGTCATAAATGAAATTGTATTGATGTCGCAACTTTGTGCCAAAATTAAATCATACAAAAATGCGAAACATCAAAATTATTTTAGCCTTTGCTACTCTTGGCTTTTTTATCGCCTGCGGAGGCGGAGATAAAAAACCGACTTCAGAAACCACGCCTGCTGACGCCACTCCGACCGAAAAACAAGCTGATGCAACCAGTTATGACCCCAAAAGAGGTGAAGGTAAATTTAACGAACAAAACGTAGTAGTTGATGCTACTCTTAATGCATCCATGGCAACTACGGGGGAAAAAGTAGCGGGTGTGAAGTGTACTTCATGTCATAAGATGACCGAAGAGAGATTGGTAGGCCCGGGATGGAAAGGCGTAACTCAAAGAAAAACGGATTACTGGATCATGAACTTTATAACAAATCCTGATCCTATGATCGATAAAGACCCTGAACTTCAGGCACAGCTTGAGTTATGTCTGGTACGTATGCCCAATCAGAGCCTTGCAGACGAAGAAGCCAGAAATATCCTAGAGTTTATGCGTAAAAATGATGGTGTAAAATAAAAATTTAATATAATGAAAACCAATAAATTATTTTTCTTAGCCATAGCGGCTTTTATGACAATGTCTTTGATATCCTGCCGGCCAAAAAATGCAGGGACTTCTGTAAAAGGAGATGCTGCTGCGAAGTCTTATGTGGCTCCAGGTCAGTATGATGAATACTACAATTTTGTGAGTGGTGGATTCAGCGGGCAAATGTCTGTTTATGGTTTACCAAGCGGACGTCTTTTCAGAGTCATCCCCGTTTTTTCTGTTGATCCTGAAAAAGGATGGGGATATAGTGAGGAGACTAAGCCGATGCTTAATACTTCCCACGGATTTGTACCATGGGATGACCTCCATCACGTGGAGTTATCTCAAACTACCGGTGAGATAAATGGTAAATGGGCTTTTGGAAATGCCAATAATACGCCACGACTTGCCAGAATAGATTTAAAGACTTTCAGAACAGCGGAAATCATCGAATTACCAAATAGCGGCGGTAACCATAGTTCACCATTCGGTACGGAAAACTCTGAGTATATAGTAGCGGGTACTAGATTTAGTGTACCTCCGGACTATGCCAATGGCGATGTGCCAATATCTACATATAAACAAAATTTCAAAGGTCATATCTCTTTCGTAAGCGTCAATAAAGAGTCCGGAGAGATGGATATTGCTTTCCAACTAAAGACCCCTGGTGTAAACTTTGACCTTGCAAGATGCGGAAGAGATAAATCCCATGGTTGGTTTTTCTTCTCTTGCTACAATACGGAGCAAGCTAATACACTGTTAGAAGTAAACGCTTCACAAAAAGATAAAGACTTCATCATGGCAGTCAACTGGAAAAAAGCAGAAGAATATCTAAAAGCAGGTAAAGGTGTAAAACAAAAAGTAAAATATGCACATAACGTTTGGGATGAAAGTACACAAACAGGTACTTCTACGATTAAAAATGAAGTAACGGTACTGGATGTAGCTGAGCTCAAAGATATTTGTTATATGATACCTTGTCCTAAGTCTCCACACGGGTGTGATGTGGATCCTACGGGTGAATACATCGTAGGTAGTGGTAAACTGGCAGCTGTGATTCCGGTATTCAGCTTCGATAAATTGCAGAAAGCAATCGCCAATAAAGCTTTTGATGGCGAATATGGTGGTATACCCGTGGTGAAATATGAAGAAGCATTGTATGGTGAAGTTAAAAAACCAGGCCTGGGTCCATTGCACACAGAATTTGATGGTAAAGGATTTGCTTATACTTCATTTTTTGTCTCATCAGAAGTTGTGAAATGGAATATCAAAGATCTTGCAGTTGTGGACAGAGTTCCTACATTCTATTCGGTGGGTCACCTTTGTATCCCAGGAGGAAATACCCGCAAACCTTCACCAAAATATCTGATAGCGTACAATAAAATCACAAAAGACAGATACCTCCCTACTGGTCCTGAATTGACTCAAAGTGCACAGTTGTTTGATATCAGTGGCGAAAAAATGCAGATGATCCTGGACTTCCCGACCATCGGTGAGCCGCATTATGCACAGGCAGCACCGGCTGATCTGATCAGGAATAATGGACAGTTGAAAATATACAAAATTGAAAATAATAAACACCCTAGAGTATCAAAAGGCGAAGGTGAATCCAAAGTAGTCCGTGAAGGAAATAAAGTACATGTCTATATGACTGCCATAAGATCCCATTTTGCACCCGATAATATAGAAGGAATACGCATGGGGGATGAAGTATTGTTCCACGTCACCAATCTGGAGCAAGACTGGGATGTACCTCACGGATTTGGAATCAAAGGCGCTAATAACGCTGAATTACTGATCATGCCGGGTGAGACTACCACATTGAAATGGATTCCGGACAGAGTAGGAATGTTTCCCATGTACTGTACAGACTTCTGTAGTGCGCTTCACCAGGAAATGCAGGGATATGTAAGGGTATCTCCGGCGGGAAGTAAAACCCCATTGACATTCAGTGTGGGAAAGCAGGCTCCGGCTGAAAAACCCGCACAGTAACTTTTTTAACTGAAAGTAAATAAAAAAAAGGGGACAGCGGGAAAATTATTTCTATCCCCTTTTTTAATTTATTAAAGAATCCTGTTTACAAAAATACTTTTCTTATCTTTTTGTAAAGATTCTTTTTCAAAATTTAAATAATAATTCATGTCTAATTTTTCAAAAACATCAGTTCCTTTACTGATACTGGCAGGTATTTTCATTATGACAGCTGTTTATTTTCCTATTTGGCGCATTGAGTTGGATGCACCGCAATATCCGGAAGGACTTGCATTACTCATCTATGCGGGAAAAATGGGCGGAGATGTTGAGATTATCAATGGGCTGAATCACTATATAGGTATGAAAACTCTCCATGCTGAGGAGTTTATAGAATTTACTGTATTGCCGTATATTATTGGATTTTTTGGCCTTTGGACCATCTTAGCAGCATTTATGAAAAGTAAAATAAATCTTTTAATCCTATTAATATGTTTTGCACTGTTCGGTGTATTGGCCATGTATGATTTCTGGCGATGGGAATATGAATATGGTCATAATCTCGACCCTACAGCGGCTATCATCGTACCCGGTATGGCATATCAGCCACCATTGATAGGTTTTAAACAACTTCTGAACTTCGGAGCATATTCTATCCCTGATATCGGGGGTTGGATGATGCTTGCAGGAGGTATTATAGTTGCTTTGGTTTACGGATTAGAAGCCGGATTTTTTAATAGATTCATCAATAAAGGAGTAAAAGCTGCCATTTTTATTTTGCCTGTGATGATAATGATCTCCTGCGTTCAAAATGGTCCGGAACCGATCGTTTTGAATAAAGATAATTGTGCGTTTTGCAAAATGAGTATATCAGACGGTCACTTTGGTGCAGAATTGGTAACCAAAAAAGGAAGGATATTAAAGTTTGACGATATTTCTTGCCTTATGGGATTTAAGGAAGAAAATCCTGATAAAGAAGCCCAAAGGCATTATGTACATTATTTTTTAGGTAACAATGAACTGATACCTGCAGAAAGTGCGTTTTACATCAAAGGAGGGACTATTAAAAGTCCGATGTCCGGAAATATAGCGGCATTTAAGACCGAAGCCGAAGCGATAGAATTTATGGCAAAATTACATGCCGAAAAAAGAGAATGGAATAGTTTAAATCAATAAAACGGTAATGTCCATATTGCACAAATATTTAGTATTAGTTTTTCTATTAGCTGTTTTTGGTGACGATTTATTTGCAAGGAATATTCACGTCGGCAGAGACAAGACTTTTATATCCATTCGCGCAGCTTTAATGTTTGCAGCTGACCACGACACGATATATGTTCACCATAATTTGTATAAGGAAGGTAATATTGTGATTAATAAGAAAGTCGTTATGCTGGGCATAGGCTTACCGGTGATAGACGGCGATAAGAAATATGAGGTGGTATCAATAAAGTCAGATAGTGTTGTATTTAGAGGATTTCAGGTGCAGAATTCAGGGTTTGCTACCCTCAATGATCCCGGTGGTATCAAAGTGTATGATGCTGCAGCTGTAGTAATAGAAAACAATGTACTGGAAAATAACTTTTTTGGAATATATATTCAATTCAGCAAAAACTGTACCATCAGAAATAACCGTATAAAAGCTTATGGCACAGAAGAGCAACAAATAGGAAACGGCATACATTGCTGGAAATCAGATAGCATGCGAATCATCGGTAATCACGTACAGGGGCACCGAGACGGGATCTATTTTGAGTTTGTGACCCACTCCATCATCTGGCGCAACATCTCTAAATATAATATCCGGTACGGCCTGCATTTTATGTTTTCAAATGATGATGCATATATCAATAACTTTTTTGATACAAATGGGTCGGGTGTTGCTGTAATGTACAGTAAAAAAGTAGTGATGTACAGTAATACTTTCAAAAACAGTACGGGAGATGCTTCTTATGGCATCCTGCTCAAGGAGATATCGGATGGAGAAATCATAGGCAACCGTTTTATCAATAATACATCGGCTCTATATCTGGAAGGTGCTAATAGGATGCTCATCAAAAAGAATGTTTTTAATGGAAACGGATGGGGACTTAAAATTCAGGCTAATTGTATGGATAATGTGGTCACAGAAAATAATTTTACTGGAAATACTTTTGATGCCAGTACCAACGGATCTTTGGTGCTCAACACCTTTAATCAGAATTACTGGGACAAATATGAAGGATATGACTTGGATAAGGACAATTTCGGCGATATTCCCTTCCACCCGCTTAGTGTCTATTCTGTCATCATAGAAAATAATCCAATTGCTATGTTGCTGTTCAGAAGTTTTATGGTGACTCTATTAGAACGTACAGAAAAACTTATACCAAGCATAACTCCGGAGAACTTCAGGGACGATAGACCGGTTTTGAAACCATATAATTTATGATTGAATTAAAAAACATATCAAAATCTTTTGGCAAAACGGAAGTACTTAGAGACGTCACATTGTATCTTGAATCGGGCAAATGTATCGGGTTGTTAGGGCCAAATGCTTGTGGCAAAACCACCATAATAAAAAATATCCTGAGCATGGTCGTACCTTCAAAGGGTCAGATACTCTTTGACGGAAAGGATATATCTGGAGACGTGGAGTATAAAAATAGAATCGGTTATATGCCACAAATAGGCAGATATCCTGAAAATATGAGTGTGCTCCAGGTTATAAATATGATCAGAAGCATACGAAAGTATCAGGGGTGTGAAGATCGTGAATTGTATAATGCATTTGAATTGGATAAGATTGCACATAAAAAAATGCGTACTCTTTCAGGTGGCACTACCCAAAAAGTGAGTGCTACACTGGCTTTTTTGTTTGATCCGCCTGTACTTATACTGGATGAACCTACAGCTGGTCTGGATCCACTGGCATCAGATCTGCTGAGAGATAAGATCGTCAGAGAACGGGAAAAAGGGAAACTTATACTAATCACTTCACACCTGCTCAGCGAACTGGATGATATGTTGACAGATATTATCTTTATGCAGGAAGCGGAAGTGTTGTTTTATAAAACTATTTCGAAATTATATGAAGAAACGGGAGAAATTAGGGTATCAAAGGCCATCAGCAAACTACTCAAATCCGGCATGAAATGAATAAAATTACTGCTTTTGTTATTTCCGATATTTTGAAAAACAAGATAATACTGTTTTATGCCCTGGTGCTGGCGGTATTTTCGTGGAGCGTCTTCAGTCTTGAGGACAATACGTCGAAGGGGATCTTGTCTCTTTTAAATATTATTTTACTGACAGTACCCTTAGTCTCCATTATTTTTGCCAATATTTACATGTACAACAGTGCAGAATTTATAGAATTGCTCGTAAGTCAGCCTGTCAAAAGGTCATCTATCTGGGCGGCTCTTTTTACCGGACTCGTAGTGGCACTCAATACGGCATTTTTAGTGGGTATAGGTATTCCGGTATTGCTATTTGTGCCTGATATGACAGGTATCGTGGTAATTCTGGCCGGAGTGATGATCACTTCTATATTTGTGGCCATTGCCATGTTATGTTCCATACTGATGAGAGACAAAGCCAGGGGTATTGGCCTATCTATAATGATATGGTTGTTTCTTTCGTTGATTTATGATGGGTTGGTTTTGTTTTTTATGTTCCAATATGCCGACTATCCCATAGAAAAAACTATGGTCATTCTTTCAGCTCTCAATCCAATCGATCTTGCAAGGATTCAGGTACTGTTGCAGATAGATGTCGCTGCTCTCATGGGTTACACCGGGGCCATTTTCAAAAAACTATTTGGTACAACCGCAGGTCTGGGGGCATCTTTTATGCTAATGCTACTATGGGTAATTATACCTTATATTATATCACTGAGTTTGTTTAAAAAGAAAGATTTGTAATAATGATCATAAATGAAATCCAGGAAAAGCTGGAAACAGCCAGAAAACCAGTGGCTCGCCTATATTATAAATCGGGAGAATATAAAACCATGTTTATAGGATTTAAGAAAGGTATGACCCTGGAGCAACACAAAACGCAGGTGCCTGCCCGACTGATGGTAATAACAGGTATGGTCACTTATATAGAAGAAGGTGACAAAACAACACTAAAAATGTATGAATACCAAGACATACCTGTAAATATCATACACGAAGTACATGCCGAAGAAGACAGTTTGTGCATGTTAGTACAAGGGTAGATATATTTTTTTGATTTATTTAAAATCATTAATTATGGCAAATCAGGATATAATTAGCCGCCAAGAGATTGAAGTTGTCGTCAATGCTTTTTACGATAAAGTAAGGAAAGATGATAATTTAAATGTTATGTTTTCAGATGTGAACTGGCAAAAACACCTGCCGGTGATGTATGACTTTTGGGATAATGTTTTGTTTTACACAGGTAATTATTCCGGAAACCCTATGGCAAAACATCAGATAGCCAATGAGAGACACAAACTAACCGCAGATCACTTTAATAGATGGCTTGAATTATTTTCAACCACAATTAATGAGCTGTATTCCGGACCTAATGCACAGCTATTGAAAGAAAGAGCACACAGTATTGCAATGATCATGCGATTAAAAATCATTGGACACAAGGTCGACTCACACCACGGATTAATATAAAAAAACGCTTTGGTTCTGGAAAAGAAGCAAAGCGTTATACTATGAAGAAATCTTATAATATTAAAAATCCTACATTTTTTTTACTTTGGCAACAATACATCTCCGATCACATGGATCATGCCGTTGGATGCGCTGATGGATGCTACAATCTCTGAACCATTTACATAAATTTTTCCATCTTTGACGGTAATATTTACTTTTTTACCATTGACTTGTTCGTAAGATTGACCGTCCTGGAAGTATTCAGGCTTTAAAGATCCCACATAGGTATGGTATTCCAGAATATTTACCAGATCAGCTTTTTTCTCTGGTTTTAGCAGACCTTCTACTGTACCTGCCGGAAGTTTTGCAAACGCCGCATTGGTTGGAGCAAATATCGTGAATGGTCCTGCATTACTCAGTGCATCTACCAGCCCGCCTGCTTTTACTGCGGCAACAAGCGTAGTATGGTCTTTACTGCTTATAGCTACCTGTACGACATTAGGGTTGGAGACATCATCCTGCACATTGGACTGGCCTACACCGTCTTTTGCAGCAACTACGTCAGTGCCTATACCCGCTGTATTAGAATCAGAGTTAGTGGATTTGCAGGAGTTCAGCCCCATAATAGCGACCACAATAAAAGTTTGAATTATTCGTGTCATGATATTTGTTTTTATGGCACAAAGAAATTCATTATGGCACAATTATTTTATGCGTACAATCATAAGGACCGTATTTATTTTAGATTTTTTTCATTTTTCGTTTAAGAAGATATCTATTTTAAACCAGAAGTTATAAAAAGGGTAGAGCCAAAAAAATCAAAGAACATTAAATATAAATTATTCGGAAAGAATGGATAATTTGATACAAGTTACACATTAATATTCAAAATATTTAAAAATTCTTATCTAAAAAAAATTACTTTTGATAATTGTACTATATTGGCTGCCAAATAAATTTTTTATAATTTAACCTTTTAAATCAAAATTAATGTATAAAAACTTGAATAAGAAGGGACTCGTTTTATTTATTTTTCTAATTGGGTTTATTGTTTTTACAACCTGGAATAACCAAATAGGATTCCTACACAAAAAAGGAAGTAACCATTCACAAAAAGTAAAAAGTTACAATTCTACAGAGAGTAATAAACATTATAGTTCTATCATTCAAAAGCAATATGGAAAAGTGAAAAAAAATAAAATGGGGGGAAAAAATAATTCTTCTGATTTATCAAGTTCTATATTGCCTGTAAATTCAAAAACAGAAATAATAAATAGTGATAAAGGCAAAGAACAGAAATCTGTAAGTGGAAGGAAAGATGCTGAATTTAGAATGCTGATGAATCCTCAAACCGGTAAAATACCATTTGGAGAACAAAAAAGAGCGGCTCAAGCTGCCCTTCGTGTAAAAGAATTTCAATTGCCGGATGAATCTGGAAATGTGGATCTTAGAAATCTACCTGGTATATCAATACAATCCAGAGGCCCCAATAATTATGGAGGTAGAACCCGAGCATTAGGGTTTGATGTAAGAAATACCCAAATAATGTTGGCTGGAGGCGTGTCATCTGGTATTTTTAGATCCACGAATGGAGGAACTTCATGGACAAGGGTAACTCCTATGAATCAGATCCATAGTTTTACGTCTATTGCTCAAGATACGCGCATCGGATTTGAAGATATCTGGTATTTTGGTACTGGAGAGCTTAATGGTAATAGTGCTGGGCAAGTAACAGGGTCAAATCCATATTTAGGCCAAGGTGTTTGGAAATCCACAGACAATGGGTTGACTTGGAATGTGTTGCCTGTTACAAACTTAGGAAGCTTGTTTTCTTATGACAATCCCTTTGATTTGGTGAATAGAATAGTTGTAGATCCGAGGGATGGAAATATATATGCTGCTGCAGGTAATCTTATCATTCGTTCAACCGATGGGGGTAATACATGGGCTACTGTTTTGGGCATACTATCGGGCATGTCAGCAGATACGGATATTGTTTTTAATGGCGCATCCAATACACTATATGCTGCCATAAATGGTGATGATCCAAATGATCGTGGAGGATTATGGAGCTCTTCAAACGGTATAACATGGACAAGGATAGCTACTGCAGCCAATTTAAATGCAGGTGGTGTTCAACGCATTGTACTGACAAATGTGGCTAATACTCCGGAAATAGGTATTTTTTTTCAGGCCAAAACAGCAATATGTACAGTGGATGGAAAATCTAGCTTTGCAGGATTGGCCGTATTTAATGGTAACATGAATACTCCACAATTTACAAGTTATTCAACATCTATAGGGCTTTGTGCTTCTGGTACATCTGACCCAAAACAAATTGATTTTCAGGACGGTTATAACATGTGTATTACCTCCAAGCCTAATGATCCGAATTTTTTCTATCTTGGTGGGGTTGAAATATATAGATTTGATCGTGCTCTTTCATCATATCAATACATAGGAGGGGATCAAGGTTCACCCACAGAAACAAATCTGCATGTTGATAATCATTTACTGTTATTTGAACCGGGAAACAATAACATAATGTGGAATGGTAGTGATGGAGGAATAAGTAAAACTGATGTATCGGGCCCAATCATCCCTGGGCCTAAGGGTGGTTTTACATGGAGTAGCAGGAATTCAAACTATATTACATATCAGTACTACTATGCTGATATCAACCCGGAACCTGGCAGTAATTTTGTAGCTGGTTCGGCACAAGACAATGCATTTACAGTACAACCGGATAGTGCAATAGCCAAAGAAGTAGGCCCTACCGTGGATGGTACTTGCGTAGGTGTTATAAGTGGTACAAGTTTTTCTAATTTTAATTTGATAGAATGTTGGCAGAATGGAGGTCTTCAGAGACATCAGGACAATATGTCTGTATGGGATATTCAACCGGATAACCAGAAGCAAGGTTTTCTTGCATATTTCTTTTTAGACCCGGACAACACCAACCATCTTTTCTATCCTGCCAACTCAGGGAAATTATACAGAACCCGTAATGCAAGAAATATCACCACAAATGTAATTGGTAATGATCCTTCCACCGGATGGCAAGAATTATCAGGAGTAACGAGTTCAATGATGGGTGATATAACCACTATGGAAGCAACAAGAAATATTTTTTATTCCGGCAATTTACCTTATTCTATAAGTGATGAAACCCGATATTTATTTATCGGCACAGATGCGGGAAACGTTTATAGACTTTCTGATCCGGCCTATTGTACTGTGGGTACGGTTCCGATTCCAATAAAACCTGATGGAGCTGTAGGATTTGTAAGTGATATAGCAGTCAATCCAAAAAATCAACGTGAAATAGTGGTCACTTATTCAAACTATGGTGTTCCGAGTATCTGGCATACAAAAAATGCATTGGACCCACTTCCTTTATGGAAAAATATAGAAGGCCCATCAGGTAGTGCCGTGGCATTGTCTTCAGCAAGATCTGCAATGATTTTAAATACTGGTTTGGATACGCTTTACTTATTAGGCACGTCGACAGGAGTATACGGTGCCATCACTTTAAGTGACACAACTACAAATTGGCTAAGAATTGGCACTTCAGAAATAGGTCTTTCCCCAGCCATATCTATGCGCCTTCGCACTAGCGACAACAAAATGGTACTTGGCACCCATGGCAGTGGTTTGTTTTTTTTGGGTTTTACACCGGTAAAGATATTGCCTGTAGACCTTTTGACGTTTCAAGCTATAAAAAAAGATTCCAAAGTTGACCTGGTATGGACATCTGCCCAGGAACAAAATTTCAGCCACTACAATGTTTTAAAATCCTTGGATGGCATAGAATTTACATTTTTATCAAAAATTTTGGCAAGAGGAGCAGGAAACTATACATCAACAGATGAAAACCCTTATTTTGATCTTTCATATTATATGCTGGAAATGGTCGACTATAACGGGACAATTAAGAATTCAGAGATAGTTTCAGTGTATTATGGGGTAGATGATTCACAATTCCATATCTACCCGAATCCTAATGTCGGTGATAATTTAAAGCTTGATGTCATAATAAATGATGACACAAACTTGTTGGTTGAATTTATTGATCTAACTGGTAAGCTGGTTTTGTCAAAAACTTTTAATGTATCAATGGGTATTTCCAAAATTGATTTTGACATATCTGGTATCCATAAAGGAGTTTATGGCCTAATAGTCAGAGAGCAGGAAGGGGGCAAATTGTTAAAAACATTTCAATTTATAAGGAAATAATTTCTTGATGTATAAATTCACAATATTTTACTGAAACTTAGGACCAAATTAATAAAAAAATTAGATATATTCCTTTCAAACTTTTTTGAAGTGTATCAGAACTAACTTCTAGGAAATAGTTTTACATATATTTGTACTGAAACATCGATTCAATCCGAAAAATATGATATTAGGACAATAGAAGACTATGTCTGTGATGTAAAATTGTGGGTAATAAAAGAATATAAACAATGTCCTTTACTTAGACTCAATTTGGCAGAATAGAAAAGAGTAAACAAGTATAAATAATAATAGGGGAGAGTTGACAATATATATTTTAGTTAACTACACCTATTGGCTTTCTTTTTTATAAGAAAACAAAAGTAAAAGCAAACTTAAAAGCATAAATATACTCACTGCCAATAAAATTTCATTGAGATAAGGTATCAGGATGTATCCGAATGAAGCCACGCCCTGTACCATAAGTACAAACTCATTGGCAAAAACACCAATGCTAAACAGAACCAATGCCAATAATGCAGTTTTGATATGCGATATATGCCCACATAACAATAAGTAACCCACCAAAAACATAGTAGTAAATCCCAATAGTACCAGATGTAGATAAGCAATCACGATGGAACGAAATCCAAAAGCAAGCTTACTGATATCAGGAAATATGCTGCCTGCCTGAAGTGATAATTTGATAATTAATGCCATCAAAGCCAGACCAAGTAGCCATCTGACATGATATGACCAAAGTACTTTTATGTATGACCAGTTTTTTTTCAGGAGATTCAGAAACAAAGACAAACCCCATAACTGTAAAAGTACTGCGGCAATCGGAAAAAGATAGATATACCACGGAAGTTTAGCCCATAATATCGAAAGGAAGTATGCCGGAATACACGCCACAAAAAAGGTGACAAATATTTTTGAGTTATATCTGAACGATGGGGATTCATTAAGTTTTGCCATTAGTAATCCCATGATGGCAAAGAAAAACCAACCGCTATACTGAAAGTGAAGATAAAAATAAACGGACCCAAGGTAAGCATACTGATGAATATTTTTAGAGACCATCATATATGCCAGGTAAAATGTACCGGCTGAAGATAATACATTAAATATCAATGCCGCCGTAAACCAGTTTTTTGATGGATGGTTATCCGGTACTTGTGAGAGATATTTATGGTAAAAAAAAGCATAAATATAACTTACAAAAATAGAAAGGGTAGAAAATGTAATAGACACAGCGCCATAACCCTGAATAGTAAAGGATACCAGCATACCAAAAGCACAAAAAAGATTGACCCATATCAACCGAGAAAACCAGCGTGATTTGACCCTATGATCTGTAAGAAATGAAAACATCAGTGTGTATAAAACATGGGAAACCCATCCGACAAAAGCAAAGTGAGAATGAGCATGCAACAGATATTTCTGATTAAAATAAGGAAACTCAAAGCCAATCTTATATCTCATCAGCACTCCTATCATCGCAACAATAATGAGATTAATAATACCAAACCTTATAAAAATATCTATTTGCCTTTTATCCATTTAGTAATACAATTTGTGTTTTCTGATCTCTACTTTATTTTCTTCTTCCATTTTTATGAGTGTCCGAATAACCGTTTCCACCCTTAAGCCTAAAAAATCAGCTATCTGTTGTCGGGTATAAGGAATCAAAACTTTATCAGAATTCAATTTCTTATCTTTTTTGTATCTTGATAAAAAACCGATGATTCTCTCATCAGGATGCAGGTTGATGATGTTTTTATTGGCATTGGTTTTCTCATAAATTCGTCTGGCAAAATTGGTGATAAAATTCATCTGTAATTCAGGATATGCTTCCAGTACTTTCAATAGAGAGTCTTTGGACAATATATAAATCACGCAATCACTGTCCGCCTGTGCACAAGCTGGATACAACTCATTAATAAACAAAAGAGGCTCCCCAAAACTCTCACCTGACCCAAACAAACCATGAATAAAAACCCTCCCTTCATCATTGTAGCAACACATTTTCACCTTGCCTTCATGGATTTGATGATAAAAACGACATGCATCACCTTCGTAAAATATAAATTCGTTTTTCTTATATTTACGTGCCGCCGCACCATACGTCAATAGCAAATTGATATCTAAATACATAACTCTAATGTGGTATTGAAATCAAAGATAACAAAGTATTTCAAACCTATTTTTGAGAATGCATTTTACTTCTCTAAAAGGTGCAAAAGTAATACATCCGCGTGGGGCCATTTTATGCGCAAAGTCATGAATTTTTACTTAATTCCTACTGATCAAAAGCCCAGTTATAATATGCTCAAAGGTACAAACGTCGGGCAGATCTGATGGCAGGAAAGGCTAAATTACTGGCAGATATCATAGCCAGAGCATTGGCTTCGGATGTGAAATCGCAGGAGGCAATAGTCCTGTAATATTGTCTTAAATTATACCATTTTGTCCGGTATTATCAGTTCATCAAAATAATTAACTATTTTTATATTGTATTTGATTTATATCCTATGGAACATACATCATTTTCGAGATTATTTCTTGTTTGTTTTATTGTTTTTATGACAATTGGTCATTCTTTTACTCAATTTACCGGACTTAAGTACTTACGGGTTTACAGTCAAAAAACACACAAAATAGATCATAGTATAACGGGCATATATCAGGACAATCTGGGATTTATTTGGATTACAGGTACAGAAAATATGTATCGATTTGATGGTTTGCATTTTGCATCTGTACTTACCCTGAAAGATAAAAATTTTGATTTTCCCGCCATTGAAGCCGGAAGAAACGACATCGTCCAGGACCATGTGGGGCGATATTGGTTTCTTACTGCATCTGCTCTGGTAAGATGGGATCCCAGACTCCCTTCCGGACAAGCCTGGACTAAATATGGACCAGATATATGTGATAGTATTCCTTTCCCAAAAAATAAAATGCACCGTATAACTTTAGATGGAAAAGGTTATATTTGGCTTGTTTTTGATGAAGAAAATCTGTATAAAATCGACCCTGAGACAGGAAAAGCTATTCAGCGTATCGAGTTCAGAATTACTGAAGCGGGTCTGCTCCGATCGGAAATCGATGCGATGGTATATCATGTAGACGACAACAGGATATATTTTGGGGCAGATCACCTTAGAATTATTGGTGTAAACCCCGATAATGGTCAAATAGAGTATCCGTATCTTGCATTGCACGAATTGCTGAAAAAGTCGGGAGTTTACAACAAATTTAAAAATCATTTCATTTCTGATTTTGTCAAAGATAGCACAGATTGGTGGTTGAGTTTCCTCGACAATTCCACGCTTCGATATTCATTTAAAAAGAATACATTTAAAGTAATTCATCCAATATCCAAAAACAATTCTTTTCAATTCTCCCGGGTAAAAAAGGGACCGGATGGTATGGTATTGACTTTGGACCCACAATACGGACTGGCGACAATAAACCCAAAGAATAATTCAATTGCACCAGGCTTAGACAAAGAAGATTCATATAACGACAAGCCCGGCATAATAAGGGATATCTTTTTTGACAGGCAAGGTACTTTGTGGTTAGGGGCAGGTAACGGTCTGTATAAATATGACCAAAATGAACAAATGTTCTCAGATTATTATTCATTTGATAAGCAAAAAGAAGTTATACCTCAGACTTTTTTTGAAGACAATCAAGAAGTTGAATTCTTAGGAACCAACATGGGATTATATTACAGGGATAAATCTGAAAAAAAATTTCATTGTATAAAAAATAGCAAACATATCGGCATTGTTAATATAGTACGTTGGTCCACTGATTGTTTACTATTGGGAACTACAAACGGGCTCTATTCCTGTTGCGGCAAAAAAATGAAAAACGTTGTAAAGCTTAATGTTAGCGGTGATGAAGTCTCATTAAAATATTATTATGAAAATCCGGCCCACTCTATCGTTCCAGATACAATAGATAGCCAACCCATAATATGGTTAGGAAGTAAGTTTAGATTTTTTTATAAATATGATGTGAAAAGTAAGAAGGTCTCTGTCATCTTTCCTGAAGAAAACAATCCTTTGTATTATCATCACCAAAACATTTTAAACATTATAAAAACGGATAAAAAGGACATTTGGATCACTACTTGGGGTGGTGGAATTGCTAAAATGATAGATAAAAAAAATGTATGGTTTGATTCATACCAGAACATTCCCGGAGCCTTAAATAGTTTGCAGAATAATAATATTTGTGATGCAAGCATAGCCAATAATGGAAACATTTGGTTAGCTACCAGTACGGGAATTGATATATTTAATTATAAAAATTTCACTCATATTCCATCACAATTTGGAAAATCCAGATTTGTGAGTGCTGTTTGTAAAGGGGATAATAATGACATGTGGACAATTTCGGGGAATGAGGTTGTACAATGGAATAGTGACGGCAAATTGCTTCGTTCCTTTACAAAAGAAAGAAACATTTTTAATAGTTTGTTATATAAAAAAAATGGACAAATTATTTTCTGGGACAATAAAACCAATCAGTTTAATGATTTTACTTCTAACAAAATTTATGTTTTTGATAGTAAAAAAAGTGTAAATAACGCTATTCCACCTAAGACCACTATTATTGGTTTAAAAATTATGTTGGATGACTCAAGTCATATATTATTGGGTAATAATCCGGTTTTTGCACATGATAAAAACAATTTTACCTTTGATTTTGCTTCATCTGCTTTGACATCCAGCGAGCTCAATAAGTTCAGTTGGAAGTTGGTCGGATATGATGACGAATGGTCGGCGCCAGTGACAGGCCGTTATTCCGTCTCATATCAAAATTTAAAACCTGGTGCATATACCTTTTTAGTAAAATCATGCAATGTAGCAGGTCTTTGGGACATCAGTGGCACATCATTCAATTTCAATATCTTGCCACCATGGTACGAAACCTTGATTTTCAGAGTTTTAGCATTTTTATCGGTTCTGGCTTTTTTATGGTATTTGTTTACTTTACAAATTAACAAGCAAGTAGCCTTACAAATATTAGAAAATGAAAGAGCTATGGCTGTTTCCAATGAAAGAAATCGGATAGCCCGAGATATGCATGATGACCTTGGGTCCGGACTTTCGGCAATTCATCTGTATTCTGAATATCTCAAAAACATGATAGAGAGTGATTTTCCTCAACTATCATCACAACTAAACCACATCGTGAACTCCAGCGGCGAACTAAATCAAAAGCTTAAAGAAATCATTTGGTCCAATGAATCTAATGAAATTTCACTGATAACATTAACCAGCTTTGTTAAGTCTTTTGTACAAAGTGGCACTGGAGATATACAATTTAGCATCATAGGGCCGGAAGCCAATGCTGATACAATATTAGACCATAAAGTGCATAAAAACTTATTATTAAGCATCAAAGAGCTCATTAACAATGCATTAAAGTACTCCGGTGCTTCAGAAATTAAGGTTGAAATACATTGTATTGCAAGATCAAAATCAATTATAATTTTAATTGTTGACAATGGAAAAGGATTTGACTTCAATACCGCAATACTTAAAGGGGGCAATGGTTTAAAAAATATAGTTTCAAGAATGAATGAAATCGGAGGTACTATGCAAGTTGATTCCGGCAGCTTTGGTACAAAAACCAAACTGCTCTTACCCTAAATCATCGTCCAAAGTATTTATTTAAGGCATCCACCCTGGTGTTTACATGTAGTTTCGAATAAATATTAGAAATATGTGCTTTAACTGTTTTATAACTTATATTTAATTCGGTCGCCACTTCTTTCTCAATCTTACCTCTGCTGATGAGTTCAATGACTTCTTTTTCCCTGCCCGTAAGGATATCGACAAATTTATTGTCCTTCTGATCTTTTGAATTATTCCCAAACGACATGGCTATTTTTCTAGCTATGCTGGGAGACATGGGAGAACCCCCGCTAAACATTTCTTCTATGGATTCGATGATTGTTTCTCTGGTCGCAGACTTTAGGATATATCCCAAAGCACCTGCGGCGAGTGCATTAAATACGCTTTCATGGTCTTCATAAATAGTGAGCACCATAAACATAATATCCGGATTTGCAGCTTTAATTCTGGCAATACATTCTACCCCATCCATTTGATGATCACCTAAATTTAAATCCATCAGCACTACATTTGGTTTGATGACGGGAATCTGTACAAGTGCATCTCCAGGTTTTGAAAACAGACCAATGACTTCCAGTTTTTCGTTTTTACTTAATACCATGGCCAATGTATTCAATAAAAACTTATCATCTTCGACTATGGAAATCCGTATCATATTTGATGTGTGATAATCAATAACGTTACCAAAGATACAATGGTTACTCGTAATTATTTATCGATTGATTCAATTTGTGGTCAGCCTTATAACTTCACTATAACTTGAAGTTTTAATGATCATTTATTTTGGTATCAATCAAAGAAAACATAATTTGCGTCATTATATTTTTCTTATTTTCTTTCAATTACTGCAGGCGCTTTCATTATTTCTAATGCCGGGCCATTCATTATTTCTAAATCAGGTGATGCACGTTCAAATCTTACATCAGCATTCCTGGATATTTTTGTTCCTAAAACTTCATCAGCCCTGTTGCAGACTATATGCCACTGAAAACTGACATTACTTTTGCCATTATTTAATTCAACGATGTCAAAGCTATTAACAGATTTATTGGTTACATATACACCATTACAATTACCTTCCAGTTGAATAAAAACACGTAGTGGATGTTTTTCATTTACCGTGACATTTTTTGCAAAAATAGGGTCAATCGATATACGGACCTTGCCATTTAATAATTTTCCTTCACCGTAATCTTCAAAATATATTTCCGGCGATTCACTGCAATGAAGCGTTACTTTTTCTCCATGTAAACCATCGACAACGGTAGAAACAGTACCTGCACCTAAAATTTTATATTGTGTAGTGCCGTTAAAATAGTTTACCCTGCAAGCAGTCCCGTTAGTAAGTGTGTAAATAGCCTGACTTTCGCCGGTACTTGTTGTTACTGCAACCAATCCAGTCGAAAGACCCTTAAAAGCACCACCACTTCCTGCAGCTAAAGTTGAGCCTGCCAGAGTAAGATTGTTTCCAATACCAATCACTGCAGTACCAACTGCATTTGAATTGAACCCAAGTGTCCCAAAATTTGTACTGCTTGATGTACCACCGTAAACCCCATGAGTTCCTCCTATACCCAAAACGCCTATACCAGATGTGGAAAAACCAGAAACACCGTAACCTGTCTTTGTATTTTGCCCATTAACACCCGCATTAACAGTGCTGGTACTTGATCCAAAAACCCCATAGCCTGTACCGTTATTTTCACCATATACTCCGGTACCGTTTAGGGTTGAAAATCCTGATACACCCCAATTGATGCCTGTAGCCCGACCAACTATAGCATCAAAATTAGTGACGTTAACTTCAAACTTATTATAGGCCTGTGATAGGCTTCCCACATAAATATTTGTCCCATTATCAAATAAGGATGAACTGCCTAAGGATGAAGCACTTGTCCATTTCGGTATAAAATTAGTTAAACCCCCGGACAATCCGCCACCGCCACCGCCACTAGATGAAATGGTAATTGCTCCTGTATTGTTTGATAACGTAATTCCTGTACCCGCTGTTAAACTTAAAACACCTGAACCACTACCCCATGTTAGTAAGCCATTTCCATTATTCGTCAGTACAGATCCAATCCCGCCTTGTAATGTCGGAAACGAATAAGGCACATCATTTATGCGTTTTATATTGCCAAAACTGTCTATCCTTAATTGTGAATTTATTCCGATCGAAACAAAATCTAATGGATTTGAAGTGCCGAAACCAAAATTTTGGCAGTAGCTGATTATTGGTAGAAATAGAAGATAAAAACTAAGTATTAAATTTTTCACGGTGCTAACTTATTTAGTGATTTAATGAATAATGATTATTTTTTTAGTGAAAATTATTTTACCTTTTGAATCGTTTACCATGATTATATATTCGCCGGATGCAAACTTTGAAATATCAACTTCTGTATTAGAAATACCCGGTATAAACAGTTGGTTTATTTTTGAAATGATCGTGCCGTTCAAGCCTATCATTGTAAATGTGAGTTGTTCTGTAAGATTAGTATTAACTATTATATTTAATATATTTTGGCTTGGATTTGGGAAAGAAGTAACTTCAAAATCCGAAGATTTGTAGTTCTGCATGTTTACATCTTTAATAGCGGAGTATTGGAACGAATTATCTAAATCTATCTGCTTTAAGCGATAAAATATTTTAGATAGATTCAATTTTTGAAAAGGTTTGATATCCTTAAATTGATATTGTAATGTTTGGGTGCTGTTGCCTGAAGCTTTTACGCTTCCTATAGATTCCCAGATTTTACATTGAGAGTCTTTGCATCGCTCAATTTCAAAATGGCTGCTATTCCTTTCAGAAGCGGTAATCCAGGTAAGATTTGCATTCTCGTTACTTTCCACTGCATCAAACAAAATTAAGTCTATGGGTAATTCACTTCCGCTTCCACCAATGCCAAAATAATAAGCGGTTGAATCCATGTTGCTTGCAGGAGAAGCTCGGATGAATGAATTGGATACACCAGTATTCGTGGCGGCATTTGGGCCATGTAAGGAGGCCCATGAGGTGGAAACACCTTTTTGCCATCTAGACATAGCTGAATTGTTACGATCAAAAATTCCAATTTCATCCCCTGCATTCCAGTGAAGTGTTACTGTGACGTTTTTTGCTGCTGCCATTGTCTCTACATACCATGTTTTACCGACCACGTTATTAGTGATTTGTTTTGTGTTTTTTTCTGGATCTGCATAAACATTGTTCCTTGCAGCCAGCTTAAAATTCAGCTTTGTTTCAGAACTGTGTTGAACTATTAATTTATTATTTGTTGTAGTCCCTATGTGAAAAATTTTTGCAGAATCCGGCGGAACCGGACAAATGATAAATCCTGTTGTTCCGGTATTTATATAATTGTTGCTATTTGTGTTTATACCCTTGGTGCTTTGCATGATACCGTTGTTTGCTACAGATGCAAATGAGCCGAGATCAATATTATTATCTGCATAAAAATTTGCCCCATTTTGCATAGTAAGCTTTGCGTTAATATAAAATGTTGGATCCATTCTACTGATTGGTGAATTTGTACCAAATCCATTGCTGGAAAAAAGCCCTCTTCCAAAAGTTGCGGCTATTACTTGTTTGTCAGTATTCCTAATTTGCATCATATCCACCCTAACATTTGCCATACCGTTATTTGACGGTGTCCATGTTGGAGATGTGGCATTTAAATTTGTGGTAGTCCATACACCAAGTTCTGTGGCTATCAACACTTCATTTCTATTTTGGGGGTTGAAAAGTACCCATCTTACCGGCATATCGGGCAAGTTGCCTTCTTTACTTACCCATGATTGGCCACCATTAGATGTGTACCAAATTGAATTAACCCCGTAATTGGAAAAAGTAACCAGTAATTCATTTTCACTTGCTCCGGTTTCTATACAGGACACAGAACCGGTAGGAAATTGTGGGCCTGTAATTTTAAATGATGTATTTATGTTATCTGCATTAGTAACTTTAAAAACTTCCCCTGCATCTGTTCCAACAAAAAGGGTACTTGAAGCAGTTGTATATGGTGATACACGGATATGGTTTGCTTGCTCCGTCATTCCATCTATGTTTACTGTTTGTAATGAGGTTGGTATCGTATTAATGTTTTTAATTCGCCATATTGAGTTGCTGTTTTTGCAAGAATACAATATGTGTTGATTGTCATCGTAGTCAGCTGGATTAATAAATTTTCCTGTAGTTTCGTCGCTGCTAAGTATTTTAGAAATCGAAATTCCACCGTTAGTTGAAAGGCGATATGCATTATATACAAAAGAAGCAATTTGATATTTGGAATCCGTCTGGTCGATAAAACAATACGCACCATCTCCTCCACTTAATGTAGTTGTAGAATTAATACCACTTGTTATAAATCTTTGCGTGCCATTATCCTGTGCGCCGGCCAAATAAACATTACTTCCGCTTTCGGGTTGCATCGCACATGCATAAAATTGTGTGACATTATAATTTTTATTTCGGGCAATAATTACCTGGTTATTCGCTGAGGTTGCAAGCGATGAACAGTAAAAAACACCGCCATCATTGCCAAATATTGCTGTGGATGAGGAATCAGGATGAAAGATCATGGCATGTTGGTCAGCATGGACGAGTGAACAACTTAAGCCACTTAGATTATTATTATTTGACCATTTAGAAATCTGACTCCATGTATTGCCCGCATTGGTTGAGCGGAAAATATCTATTGTCCCGACCATTATTGTACTGTCATTTTTCGGATCTACCGCCATGATTAAATCGTACCAAGCTTGACCACGCGAAAAATCAGTGGCAGGAATACCTGTATCTGCATCTATGGGCAGTGTCATCGTAGACCAGGTAGTACCCCTGTTGTTAGTCTTGATCATGGTTTTTACAGTTCTATCATCTTCAATTATTGCATATATAAAGTTTACATTTGAAGGCGCACATGCTAATTCAACCCTTCCTCGAACATTAGTTACAGTAATAGTATTTGAAATTGTCCAGCTTGTCCCATTATCACTGTACAAAATTGTGCCCCCCCCAAATCCAAATGGATTGGATTTGGTTCCAATCCAAATTCTATTGCCTGAGTCGAATTCGATATCAGATGCTACAAAATTATTTACTTGCAGTGGCACTATTGGCAAAACTTGAGCCCAGGTAGAGCCTCCATTTATGGAACGCTGAAGTCCGGCATTGACAACTCCTTGCCAAACACCTCTATAATTATTTCCATCTACAGCGGCATAAACAATACTTTGACCGCCCTCATTTCTTACCATGATATCATTGATATAGTAAAACGCCTTCGTTGATGTTATTTGATTCCAGGTATTACCTCCATCTAAAGTTTTCCATATCCCTTCACCTCTACCAGAGTTAGAACCAAATCCTTCACCTGTTCCCACATAAGCTATCTGAGCGTTATTAGGGTCAAAGGCTATACAAGAGACAGAAATGTTAGCCCAAAAATCATTTACTGCAATCCATGACGAATTGGCATTTGTAATATCGTCATTATACCATAGACCACCTGTTGCTCCGCCAGCCCATACTTTTTTATGCGTCGAATCATTTGGGTCAAATATTAGTGCTCTTGTTCGTCCTCCTACATTATTAGGTCCTCTTTCAACCCATGGAGTTAATGAACTACCGGGGGCTGCCGGATATATTGATTTATTTTGCATTTTAGCAATAATAGGGGATAATCTTTCTGGTGCAGGCCGTCCTAATGCCGGGTCAAGGGTTCTCAAATAATCTTGTTCCCATGCCAAATCCGGTCTGTCCGTTTTGTTTTCTTCATCCGATTCTCTTTCAAGACGGGGTCTATTATTAAAAGGATGTTCTTTTAAAAACTTACTGAACTTTTCTCTTGGGGTTAGTGGTCTACCTTTGATCAAATAAAATCCTGTAGCTAAACATCCAATCAGTGCTAAGGTACAAAAGGTGTATTTAAATTTATTATCCATATCTGTGGAGAGTTAATACTCTTGTTTTATTTCAAAAAATTGTTCAACTTGCGCTTTTATCAATTTTCCATTTTGGTTTAATATTACCCAGGATGGATAAAAACTATTTTGCTTTATGATAGGGTCATCAACTTCCTTTTCAATGGTAGTACTTCCATCTGGATTTATGTAAGGGTCGGAAATATTTATTAAATAATTACACTCTAAACTCAGTCCATTATCTATTTTCTTTGTGACAAAAGATAAAGACTTTGAATTAACATAAAAGGAATCGATAGTAATATCTATTGCCTTATTGCTTAAAATTTGCAATCGGAATATAATCCCTCTGCCCTTTCCCATTGCCGTACCATACTTTGAATAGGTTGCACTTATTTTAATTTTTTCGTTACTTATTATATTGTTACTTTTTGTTTTACAACTCATTGATATAAAGGCAAATAGTATAAAAATAATGACGTGTATGGGTATTGAAATTCTTGCAAAATCACCAATTGATGAATTTGTTTGTTTTAATGAATAAATTTCATTGTATAGTAAGTTTTGTATTTTTATCATAAAAGTTTTAATACATTTAATTTATTTGTTTATTTATATTGTTGTACGGATATTGGTTATCCAAAGTACTCCATAAAACAGCTTTAGAAAAGAATTAATGAACAAAGCAATACTTTTAGACTGAGATATTAAAGTTTGAAAATGTATTACAGTTCGCAAAGATATGCTATGAACAAAAACCATAAAATAGGACTTTAGTCCTATAATTTAAAATATATTTCTAAAATATTACACCAATTAGATTTGTAGATGGACTTAATCAGAATATCACATAAGGCAGACAAAACAAAATGTTTGCATTACCCCTTTATTTTCTCAAAACAATAGACCTTCAAATATTGACTCTTTGTTCAAAGAATACCTAATCAGCATGATGTGGTTATGCAGGACCAAATAGCAAAAGTAGAGTAGGTTCGCTTTATTGTACATTTCAGATATTCGATTATCTTTGTTCGTCAACCAAAACACCTCTTTGATAATATATCATGACTACTGACAGCTATATAGAAATCCTCAAAAACAAATTGAGTACAGGCAGTACAGGCGAACACAGTTATCGCGGACCACTCGAAACTCTGATCCAAAGCATCGTAGCAGATGTCAAAGTGATCAATGAACCCAAAAGACAGGCATGTGGCGCTCCTGATTATATTATTTTGCGAAATGAAATCGAAATAGGATATATCGAAGCCAAAGACATCGGAGACATTGATCTGGAAGGTAAAAAGAAAAACAAAGAGCAGTTTGACAGATATAAAAATGGACTGCCCAATATCATATTTACTGATTATCTGACCTTTTATTTTTACAGCGAAGGTCAATTGATTACCCACGTCTCCATCGGTCAGCAGCAAAATAAAAACATACAACCCATAACCCAAAACTTTGCTCAGTTTGAAAACCTGATTAAAGACTTTTGTATCAGGGTTACTCAATCTATCCGCAGTCCTAAACGTCTGGCAGATCTGATGGCAGGAAAGGCTAAATTACTGGCAGATATCATTGCCCGGGCATTGGATTCGGATGTGAAATCGCAGGAGAATAGTACACTTAAAGACCAGATGAACGCCTTTAAGGAAATACTTATTCACGACATTACACCCAAAGGATTTGCTGATGTGTATGCTCAAACTATTGCTTACGGAATGTTTGCGGCACGACTGCACGACCCAACTTTACCCACTTTCAGCCGACAAGAAGCAGCCGAACTCATTCCAAAATCAAATCCGTTTTTGCGCAAACTGTTTGGCTACATAGCCGGACCCGATTTGGACGACCGAATTAAATGGATTGTAGATAGTTTGGTCGAAATATTTTTGGCTTGCAATGTTGAAGAAATATTAAAGAACTACGGTAAGTCAACAAAAATGGAAGACCCAATCATCCATTTTTATGAAACATTTTTGAGTGAGTACGACCCGAAATTGCGAAAGGCTCGTGGCGTATGGTACACACCTGCACCCGTTGTAAATTTTATTGTAAGGGCAGTTGATGATATTTTAAAAACCGAATTTGATTTACCACTAGGGCTTGCTGACAGTAGCAAAACGACTATAGACCTCCCTAATCCCTCCAAAGGAGGGACTTATAAGGCAGAAGTTCACAAAGTGCAAATACTTGACCCAGCCACAGGCACAGGCACTTTTCTTGCTGAAGTAGTAAAACATATTCATAAAAAATTTAAAGGGCAACAAGGCATTTGGAGCAATTATGTAGAAACACATTTATTGCCTCGCCTCAATGGATTTGAGTTGCTGATGGCAAGTTACGCCATGGCACATTTAAAATTAGATTTGCTTTTGACCGAAACAGGATACAAAAGCCCCCAAACCCTCGAAGGGGGAACTAAAACACCTCAAAGATTAAGGGTTTATCTTACGAATAGTTTAGAAGAACACCACCAAGACACAGGAACTCTCTTTGCAAATTGGTTGAGCACAGAAGCCAACGAAGCCAATCACATCAAAAGAGATACGCCAGTAATGTGTGTAATTGGAAATCCTCCATATAGCGTCAGTAGCACAAATAAGAATGAATGGATTGAAAAATTAATTTCAGACTATAAAAAGGATTTGGATGAGAAAAGCTATAACTCACTTTCAGATGATTATGTAAAATTTATTCGATACGGTCAGCACTTTATCGAAAAAAATGGAAGTGGCATTTTAGCTTATATCTCAAACAACAGTTTTATTGATGGAATTGTGTTCCGTCAAATGAGAAAGCATCTACTCGAATGCTTTGATACAATTTACATTTTGGACTTACACGGAAATGCTAAGAAGCAAGAAGTTTGCCCTGATGGTTCTGCTGATAATAATGTATTTGATATTATGCAAGGGGTTTCAATAAACATCTTTGTTAAAACAGGAAAGAAAAAGAAAAATGAATTAGGTAATGTTTTCAATTATGACTTATTCGGTAAAAGAGAACTCAAATATGAATTTTTAGTAAATCATAATCTTAATTCCATTGATTGGAATAAATTAAAATCTTCTGAACCCAATTATTTTTTCGTTCAAAAGAACTTTATAGATATTGAAAAATATAATAAAGGATTTAGGGTTGATGAGCTCTTCCCAACAAATAGCGTAGGTATTGTTACTTCCAAAGACGCAATTCTTATTGGTTATTCAAAGGAAGAAATAGCAAATCAAGTTGAAACTTATTACAATATCAAAGCTGATAAATCATTAATCCTAAAAGTTGATTATCGAACATTCGATAAAAGGTTTATATACTATGATACAAAACTAATAGATAGGGCAAGGGATAAAGTAATGCGACATATTTTACAGAAAAATATTGTCTTAAATATTCCAAAACAAGCAATAAAAGGATTCAATCATATTTTTATAGGGAACTCGCCTTGCGATAAAAACTTTATTGATTCGGCTGGTCAATTTGGAGCAGGAAATGCTTTTCCTCTTTATCTGTATCCCGAAACCAACGGACAACAAACTATCGGGCAAACAGCAGAAAGAACACCAAACCTAAACACAGAAATTATAAAGCAAATAGCGTATAAGTTAGGTTTAACTTTTGTGGCTGAGAAAGATGCCCCTCTAAATCTCCCCAAAGGGGAGACTTCCAAAGGGGAGACTTTTTTTAATCCCCTTCCTTTGGAGGGGTTAGGTAAAGCAACAACACTATCAAACTGCCAATGTAAAATCTTATAGATTTACCAAAGAATTTAAAGATGAGTTGAAGAAGAATCCCACAGATGCAGAAAAAATCATGTGGGAGCTACTCAGAAATAAAAAGACTGGTCATAAAATCAGAAGACAACATATTATCGATGATTTTATTGCTGATTTTGTTTGCTTAAGTAAAAAAGTAGTTATTGAAATTGATGGTAAAATACACTTGCAGCAAAAAGAATATGATGAGTTAAGAACGTTACGATTAAAAGAGTTGGGATATGAAGTCATTAGATTTACAAATGAAGAAGTTTTTGAAGATGCCAGCATTGTGACATCCAAAATTAAAGAGAAACTTGATAACAGAGCAGATTTTCAATCCGAAGATGCTGCCCCTCTAAATCTCCCCAAAGGGGAGACTTTGACAGCGGTCAGTTCACTTCCTTTGGAGGGGCAAGGGGAGGCATTTGCACCCATAGACATTTTAGATTACATCTATGCTGTTTTACATTCACCATCCTACAGAGAGAAGTACAAGGAGTTTTTAAAAATTGATTTTCCGAAAGTGCCTTATCCAAAAGACAAAGACACGTTTTGGCAATTGGTAAAATTAGGCGATGCAATCAGGCAAATACATTTATTGGAAAGCCCCACCGTTGAGAAATACATCACGCAATATCCCGAAAACGGCAATAATGTAGTTGTAAAACCACGATTCGAAAACAACCATAGCCCTGCATTTCAAGGCAGGGTTTACATCAACGACAAGCAGTATTTCGACAATGTACCGCAAATCGCTTGGGACTTTTACATTGGCGGTTATCAACCAGCACAAAAATGGCTTAAAGACCGCAAAGAACGAAAACTGGAATTTGATGATATTTTTCACTATCAAAAAATTATTGTAGCGTTATCAGAAACGGATAGATTGATGAAGGAGATTGATGAAATTGAAATACAATAATTTATCTCTTCATCATATAAAAAACCATCAAATAAAATAAATAAGTAATCATGAACAGAAAAGAATTTTTAACAAAAGGGGCTATGGTAGGTGCAGCGTCTCTTTTTGGCTCTGGCCAAGCTTTCAGCCAAAACCTGACAACCAATAATATGGATAAGTTAGTGGATGATAAAGGTATTTTTATACACCAACCATTGCCATATACCGAAGGATTTTTAGAGCCGTATATGGATACTGAAACGCTACATTTGCATTATACTTTTCACCACGGTGGAGCCGTTAAGGGAGCTAATACTGATACCCAGATGATAAAAAAAGCACTGGATGAAAACAAACTTGAAACGGTGGACTATTGGACAAAAAAACTGGCTTTTCATCTTTCTTCACATATTTTACATTCTATCTTTTGGACCAATCTGACCAACAAAAAATCAGATCCAAGTGGTGACCTTCTCAACAGGATAGAGAAAGAATTCGGAAGTTATGATAAAATGAAGATGTACTTAGCCAAAACATCAAAGGATGTAGATGGTAATGGTTGGGGCATACTGGGATATCAGCCATATACTGATAAACTTACCATAATGCAATGCGAAAATCATGAAAAAATAACTCAGTGGGGAGTCATTCCGCTGCTTGTGATTGATGTCTGGGAACATTCGTACTACCTCAAGTATAAAAATAAGCGGGCAGATTTTGTTGATAACCTGTTCAATATTATCAATTGAGATAATGCAGCACAACGATTAAATGACGCTTTAAAACTAACAAAATAAATGAAGCATACTTTTATAATATTGGTCATAATAAAAATCGCAGCAATTTCGCAAATATGTGGGCAAACCGTGATATCCGGCAAGCTGGCAGATGCCCAAAACAAGAGTATTGAGCTGGCCAACGTTATACTTTATGCAACATCAGATACTTTACACATGGTACAAGGTACGGTTTCGGATTCATTGGGATATTTCCAATTTCAAAACATCAAAGCTGATACTTATATCGTAAGATTCAGTTTGATAGGATATAAAAACAAGGGTGTATCCATAATAAAAAAGGAGTCTGAAAATCTGAATATAGGTACAACAAACTTAGACACGGATGAAGAACTACTGCAAACAGTAGAAATAACAGCCCAAAGAAATATGATACAGAAAACCAATGTAGGCTTTCTGATCAAAGCGAGTTCCACTCTTACTCAGCAGGGAGGCACAGCTATTGATTTACTGCGCAAAACGCCAACGGTATTTGTTGATGGAGAAGGAAATGTCAACCTCAGGGGTAAATCACCATTGATATTAATAAACGGTCGAAACTCCAAACTGACCAACCTGGCAAATATTCCCGCAAGCAGCATCGAGAGTATTGAGATCATCACTACTCCGACAGCTCAGTACGATGCAGAGGCTGAAAACGGCATCATTAATATTGTTTTTAAAAAAGGTACTGAATATGGCATGAACGGTGCTTTCTCTGCCGGTGCCGTATATGGTGCTAAAAGCCGGATTAATAGTTCTGCTACGCTCAATCATAAAAAAGGAAACCTGAATGTTGGATTGGGCTACGACAACCGATTTGCCAACAGGGCCCGAAAAGGAAATGGTGACCGGGTGAATTTTAATCTACCTGATCAATACTATCTGACACAAAGACGAGTTGATGACAGAAATGAAATCAATCATAATGTACGCTTTAATCTCGATTATGAAAACAAGAAAAATATATTCAATTTTGAAGCCATTCTTGCCATAGAAAATGAAGATAACTACGAAACTCTTTTTAGTACTTTTGAAACAAAAGACCGCACTTTTGTCTCGAGAAACAAAAGATTTTCAGAAGAAATAAGACAAGAAAATGTTACAGAGCTGGCATTAAACTATGAAAGAAAATTCAAACAGAAGGACCGCAAATTATTTACAAATTTCACTACTTCATTTAGTAACGATAAAGAAAATACAAATATTGATACACAAAACCTGAAATTAAATGATCAAAATGATGGCGCCCCAATCCTGCAACGCACCAGATTTTATGAAAAGAGCAGTATCACCAACTTCAGGTTGGATTATATTCAAAATATCGGCCAAGGAATATTTGAAAGTGGCTATAAAGGAATATTGCGATTATTTACAAACGAATTTGGCCAGGAAGATCAGTTAAACGGTGTTTTTCAGCCCAGCCTGTTACGATCAGGAGTGCTGGATTTTCAGGAACAAGTACATGCAGCGTATGCCCAATACAAAGGCTCACTGGGAGATGAAAAAAATCCTGCCTGGGAGTATAATCTGGGAATAAGAGCCGAAAAAACAATAAATACAGGCACAGTGGTCAGTCAATACATAGATTTTGGCAATAATTATCTGAATATATTTCCCACAGCAGGGGCTACATATCGTTTTAGTGGTGAAAAAAATATTCGGATATCGTACGGAAAAAGAATCAACCGGCCTGGATTGGGGCAATTAAATCCTTTTACCGACATCACTGATTCGCTAACTCAACGAAGCGGAAACTTTAAGTTAAAGCCGGAAATAGTAGATAATTTTGAGATAGGTTATACGCAGGATTTTCAAAAGGGATCTATTTCCGCCAAAACGTTTTACAGAAATGGAAAAAATACCATATTACAATTTACCGTATTGCGACCTGATGGTGTTCTGTTTTCCAAACCTGAAAATGTAGGCAAAACGGAAACATGGGGATTTGAAGGTATTATTTCTCACGCTACTACCAGCTATTGGCAGAATAATTGGAGTTTTTCACTTTTCGAGCAGAGAGTAGATGCTGAAAACATTCAGGCAGAAAGCGTAAACCAGGTCCTGAGTTGGAATGCAAAGTGGATAAATGATGTAGCTTGCTGGAAGAATGCCAAACTTCAGATCATTGGTATTTACAATTCACCTACCGCTACCATTCAAGGCACCCGCATAGCTGTATACAATGTAGATGTGGCTTTTCAGCAAAAATTATGGAACGAAAGAGCCAGATTGGGTTTGATAGTAACCGATATCTTTGATACCCAAAAAAATGGATTTACTTGGGAAACGTCCGATTTTAGTTTCAATCGCATTTTTAAGGTAGACACCCGAGCTTTTTTAATAACCTTAGCCTATACTTTTGGCACGAAATTTAAAGAAAAGCTCATGGAAAACAAGTTTTTGAACGAATGATTTGGTTATTGGCATTCGTATTCAAAATTTTCGTACGCAGGATTTATTGTAAGTGTTGTCTTTTATGTTTTTAAAAGTCAAATAGCCAATGAAATACGTTAAATATATTTTAAATGGGTGCCGTTTTAGTTACTTTTGCTTTCAAGATGGAGTTTTGATTATGATCTTAATGATTTCAAAACAGCAAAAACCAAAATTATGAAAATATTATTTTACACAATTATTTTCATCTCAGGATTGGTTTCATGTAAATCAGTAGAAAAGATGGTCGAAAAAGGAGAATATGAGAGGGCATTCAATTATTCCATATCAAAACTCCAGGGTGAAAAAAATAAAAAGACAGAGTACATAAAAGCGCTGGAGAAGGTATATTTAAAGTTACACGGAGTTTCTGTTCGTGAGATAGAAAAACTCAATACTGAAACGAAACCTGAAAACTGGAGTCGGGTACTGGATATTTACAAATCCATGGACCACAGGCAGGAAATACTCGAACCTCTCTTACCCCTGATCAGTGAGGACAGATATAAGGCAACTTTTGATATCAAAAACTATACGGATCTGATGAGAAGCGCCGAAGACAATACTTGTTTGTATCACTATAATAATGCCAATGGCCTTATCGGCAGAACGGAAAGAACAGGAGAAAAGGAATTTGCCAGAGATGCGTATGATGAAATAAAAAAGATAGACGCCTTAAAACGCAATTACAAAGACACAGAAAGACTGAAAGAAAAAGCGCTGGCTCTGGGTCTGATAAACATTAATTTTGAAATATTTAATGATTTAAGAGATTTTCACAGCAATACTATTGAACGTGAACTATTGAATCTACCGGTCTCTAAACTCAATGATATCTGGCATGAATACAACTTTGAAAGTAAAGAAAAAAGAAATGCTGATTACATAATAACAGTAGAGTTGAATAGCATCTTTTTTAGTCCGGAAAGAGAAAGGTTGAATAATTATACTGAATCAAAAGAGATACTCATAAAGAAGGACAAAGTCAAAGAAAAGAGAGATACAGCCGAAGTGTGGGTGGAAAAAGAAGTCTGGGAAAAAGTCAGGGTGGACGTTTCAGAAGTATTCAGAGAAAAAAAATCAGAATTGCATGGCAGAATCATGGTGATGGATACACGCACTAAAGAAAATATCAAAACAGTGCCAATTAATGTATTTCACGATTTCACCGGATATGGGTGTAGATTTAACGGTGACGAAAGAGCGTTAACTGATAATAGCCGAAAAAAAATGGATTCGTATTGTGAGTTGTTTCCTCCGGATTTTGCTCTGGCCGAAGACCTCGCTATTGCCTTTAAAAATGTCATTTTTGAAGAGGCAAAAAGAATTAGATTCTGACAGTAAAATAAAGTTTTTCATCAAGAGCCTTCTGGACTAAAAATCTGGAAGGCTCTTTATATTTGGCAATAATTGATATCATAACCCTAGATGATCAATATCAGATGTAGAGAGCGACATTACGTGTTACTTTGCCCTAGTTTTTTGATTAAAATCATTTTAAAATATATACCATGTCTTCAGAAAAATATGTCTACAGTTTTGGCGGTGGTCAGGCTGATGGAAACGAATCGATGAAAAATCTTTTGGGAGGTAAAGGTGCCAACCTGGCCGAAATGGCAGGACACCCATCCTTATTGCTTCCCGTGCCTGCAGGTTTTACGATTACCACTGAGGTGTGTACCTACTATTACAATCATGAAAAATCCTATCCTTCTACGCTTGAAAGTGAAGTATCCGCGTCCCTTACCAAGGTAGAAAAAATCATGGGCAGAAAATTCGGTGATATAAAAAACCCGCTTTTACTCTCAGTAAGATCCGGAGCAAGGCGGTCTATGCCAGGTATGATGGATACAGTACTTAACATAGGATTGAATGACGAAACCATAAAAGGACTGATAGAACATACTGGAAATGAAAGATTTGCCTATGATGCTTACCGTAGACTGGTAATGATGTATGCAGATGTAGTCATGGAAAAAGCTGCCGGTGTAGAACTCAAAAACGGTAAAAGCATCCGAAGGATTCTTGAAGAAAAGATGGACGACTTGAAACACAAGATGGGATATGAAAACGATACTGACCTGACAGCAGACGATCTGAAACATCTGGTTACTGTATTTAAAAGGACAGTGTTAGAAACGTTAGGTAAACCCTTTCCCGAAAACCCTTTAGATCAGCTTTGGGGTGGCATAAGTGCCGTGTTTGGCAGTTGGAATGGGAAGAGAGCATTTGAATACAGACGTATAGAAAAAATTCCGGATGATTGGGGAACAGCTGTCAACGTTCAGGCCATGGTATTCGGAAATATGGGTGATGACTGTGCTACCGGTGTAGCTTTCACAAGAAATCCCGGAAATGGTGACAATCATTTTTATGGCGAATATCTGGTAAATGCCCAAGGCGAAGATGTTGTAGCAGGTATCAGAACCCCGGCACCGATTAATGATTTTTCGAAAAATTCACAAAGCAAACATCTCGAAACCTTGTCAGGGATAATGCCGAAAATGTATGACGAACTGGATGGTTATCAGCGAAAACTGGAGAACCATTACAAAGACATGCAGGATATAGAGTTTACGATAGAAAAAGGTACACTTTACATGCTTCAATGCAGGGTAGGAAAAAGAAATGGGTTGGCTGCAGTAAAAATGGCCATGGATATGTATAAACAAGGACTTATAACCAAAGAGACAGCCATCATGAGAGTTGGGCCAAACCAACTGGTGGAATTGTTGTTACCAAGACTGGATCCAGAGGTGGAGATTTCATCACAGGCTATAGCTAAAGGATTGCCGGCTGGACCAGGAGGGGCTAAAGGTCGTATCGTATTTGACTCTGAAAAAGCAGTGAGCTGGGCTGAGAAAAAGATTCCGGTTATATTAGTCAGAGACGAAACATCCCCGGAAGATGTAGATGGTATGCACGCATCCAAAGCCATCCTTACCAGTAAGGGAGGTATGACATCCCATGCAGCACTGGTAGCCAGAGGTTGGGGCAAATGTTGTATAGTAGGGTGTAATAATATAGAGATCAATTCTGAACATGGTACTTTAAAAACCCAAAATGGCAAAACACTGCACGAAGGTGACTGGATCAGTCTCAACGGAACCACAGGACTTGTATATGAAGGTGCTTTGCCTCTGGTATCTGTAAACGTAGAAGAAAATGAATCGTACAGAGGATTGATGAAACTCGTGGATGAGATCAAACAGATGGAAGTGCGCGCAAATGTAGAAACACCGGAAGACGCACTTCATGCCATTCATTTTGGAGCTACCGGTATCGGATTATTCCGTACTGAACATATGTTTTATGGTGAAAACAGCGAAGAGCCATTATTCCTCCTCCGTAAAATGATCGTCAGCGACACTGAAGAAGAAAGACGTAAAGCGTTGGTTGAATTATCAGTGTATGTAAAAAAAGATATAAAAAGAACTATGGATGTCATGGACGGATATCCCGTGACCATAAGACTACTTGATCCGCCACTTCATGAGTTTGTACCGCACGATAAAAACAAGCTGACGGAATTGAGCCACGAATTGGGTATAAAAGTAAGCACGCTCAAAAAAAGAGTTTTGGCCTTGCATGAAAATAATCCTATGCTCGGACATAGAGGGGTAAGACTTGGGGTAAGTTATCCGGAGATTACTGAAATGCAGATAAGAGCCATTCTGGAATCAGCGGTAGAGTTGACCCAGCAAGGTAAAAATGTTTTTCCTGAGATCATGATACCGGTCACATGTACCGTAAATGAGCTCAAAGACCAGAAAGAGATCGTGCAGCGTGTCTATGCCGAAGTATGTAATAAAAAAGGTGTCGACAAAATAGAGCACGCTTTCGGAACTATGATAGAAATACCTCGAGCAGCACTAAAAGCCGATCATATGGCGCTGGAAGCTGAGTTTTTCAGTTTTGGAACCAATGACCTGACTCAAATGTGTTTTGGATTCAGTAGGGATGATATAGGTGGTTTTCTACCTAAATATCTGGACAAAAAAATACTCAGAGACGATCCGTTTCAGACCATTGACCAGCAGGGAGTGGGTGAATTGATCAGAATAGGCATAGAAAGAGGCCGAAGCGTCAGACCAAATTTGGAAGTAGGTATTTGCGGAGAACACGGGGGAGACCCTGAAAGCGTAAAATTCTGTCATAAACTGGGTATGGATTATGTTAGCTGTTCGCCATTTAGAGTGCCTATCGCAAGGTTGGCAGCAGCACAGGCTGCAGTTGAAATGCCAAGGCAAAATAAATATGATAGCTGAGCCTTGCAAAACCAGAAGATTTTGTTAAAAGGGAGATATGCCCTCAGATATTAGTAAGATTAATTTATTGGAAATGCTCTATAGGTACAAGCTGTAAAACTTGCGCCAATAAAGTTTTTTTAAGGAATTAAAATTGTGCTTAACCTAAAGAAAAAATTAAAGTTCATATTTTTTTTATAAAATGATGCTTTAGTTTGTATTATCAAATATGATAAATATATTTATGGATAATAACCTGTAAATAAAATAATTTTGGATCGGCATTTTTCAACTTTCTTACTTTATATCTGCTTTCCTTTTATCATTTCTTCCCAAACTATTACCGATGATTTTGAAGGCAATGGCAACATTACATCATGGTTTGGTGATGATTGTGAAATCAATACTCATTTTACCAATCCTTTTAAACAAGGAATTAATACATCAGGAAAAGTACTTAGCTACAGGGATAATGGTGGACAGTATGCCAAAGTGGGATTTAATGTAAACAAAAATTTCGATTTATCAGAAAAATACATTTTTACTTTAAATATTTATGTACCATCTGATGGATTGACAGGTAATCAAACCAATAAAGTGTCCCTAAAATTGCAAGATGGGACGTTGGGTCAACCATGGACCACCCAATCTGAAGTCATTAAACCAATTTTATTGAATCAGTGGCAAACGGTTACATTCAATTATAAAAATGATCCCTACATCAATCTGGACCGTGCCTCTCCCCCGCCTACTCAAAGAATTGATTTCAACAGAGTACTCATACAAGTAAATGGAGAAAATAATAAAGATAAAGTCGTGGCTTATGTAGATGATATATATTATAATGGTGAAATAGTGCCCGATATAGAATATGATAAATTGGTTTGGTCTGATGAGTTTGACAAAAATGGAGCGATTGATAACACTAAGTGGTTTCACCAAACGAGGCTGCCGAATGGTGGAAGCTGGTACAATAATGAAATTCAACACTATACCAATAGACAAATTAACTCATTTGTAGAGAATGACTTATTAAAAATCGTAGCTAAAAAAGAAACATTTAATGACCAGGGCATTACCAAGCAATACACTTCTGCGAGGCTAAATTCTAAATTTGCTTTTAAGTATGGTAAGGTTGAAATCAGGGCAAAGCTCCCTACCGGTGTGGGTACTTGGCCCGCAGTGTGGATGTTAGGTAAAAATATCAACGAAGACGGCGGATTTTGGGACAATCAGGGTTTAGGCACAACATCATGGCCGGCATGTGGCGAAATAGACATCATGGAACATTGGGGAAATAATCAAAATTTTGTTCAAAGTGCTATCCATACTCCTTCCAGTTTTGGCAATACTGTAAATCGAGGAGGGCAGACTATTTCAACGGCTTCTTCAGCTTTTCATATATATACCATGGTATGGACGCCGGAAAAATTGATTTTTAGTGTCAATAATGTTAAACACTATACCTACTACCCAACGTTTAAAGATGAAAACGCCTGGCCTTTTAATGCTGAGCAATATCTATTACTGAATATAGCCATTCAGCCAATTATTGCTCCTACTTTTACCCAAAGTAGTATGGAGATTGATTATGTAAGGGTTTATCAGCAAAGTCCAATATCTTCTTCAGAACCGAATGAAAATCGTATTAATACATATTATCCTAACCCGGTAAATGAAGAACTAACTATCCCTTGAGGTCATACAAGTGCAATAAATATTCCAATTAGAATCTACAATATAGTTGGTCAATTGGTACAATCAGGAAATTATCAAGTAAATAATCAAAAAGTCACGATTGACCAGCTAGGTCGGCTTCAAAGCGGAATGTATATGATCTCATATGAATTGAACAACAGACTGATAAGTTTGAGAATTATAAAAAAGTAAGTAATCTAAGAGCCACCTCTTCATCTGCTGGCAGACAGCGCCCCCGTCGATATGACACTAGGGCTTCACCTTGAAAATCACCAGAAATGATAGATTTTTTATATTTTTGTCAGATGACTACGGTATATCAATTATGTGGTAAAGCAGGGGCTTGTTGTCAGACATTTTGAATAGTGGATCAAGGTTGTTTGATGTTGTAGATTTATGATATGTATGTGGAATATCAAATTATGAATTTGGCATCACTTAGAGGTAGGCGCGGCTCCGCATCTAGAGGAGTACACGTTGACCTTACGCCGGCAAGGGAGATAGATACGCTTCGCAGAACCGCTTTTTTGGTTTAAGCCAGATACATTTTAGATTGTTTTTAACATAATTAAGTTAAATTCCTTGTTTCCCGATTAAAAATGTCATGTAAATATTTCGAAGTTTTTCAAAGTTGGAAGGCAAAATAAACAAGAAAAAAGCTGCAAAGAACATAAAAGCATAAAAAGAGAAAGAAGCAAAAAAAAGAAGAAGCAAAAAAAACCTTAATATTTCAATGTGAAAAACATAATTTTGTTTGCTTAATAGCCCTCCAATATGTATCATGGAAAGAAAATAAATGAAACAAAAAATAACCAAGGAATAAGAAGATAAAAATTTACTTTGACTCACTAAAAAAACTAAAATAACACCAAATAACACCATCTCAAGAATTATAATATTTTTTAGTTTATTAGAGAGAGTTCCTTTCGATGATGTCTTAAGTTTGAGCTTTTCCTCAATTTGATTTCTAAAATCTATAGAGATTTTTTCAGGTTTACCAAAAATAAGTTTAAACTTTTGACTAAAACCCGGGGCAGATTTTACTGCATAAATCAATTCTGCCAAAAAGTGGAAATGCTGCCATAAAAAATTCTGACTCTTTAGCTGTTTGGCTAATCCATATACAGGTTCTTCCTTTTCTTCCTCAAAAGTTCCAAAGATCTTATCCCAAATAATTAAAATATCACCATAGTTTTTATCAAGGTATTGTGCGTTGCAGGCATGATGCACTCTATGGTGAGAAGGAGTTACAAAAACCAGCTCCAAAATCCCAAGTTTTCCAACCATTTGCGTGTGGGTAAAAAATGAATAACTTCCATGTATAAGCAACATAGTAGTTATTATTTCCGCTTTAAATCCAATAATTGGCAATAAAGACCAAAATGCCACATGAATAAATGATTGAAATATTGTAATTCGGGCAGCTACTGAAAAATTGAATTCTTCACTTTGATGATGTACCACATGAGCACTCCAAAATAAATTAATTTGATGTCCCAAACGATGATACCAATACCAGATAAAGTCAGCAATCATTAAAAGGCACAACCAAGTCAAAATATTTGATTCAATCTCAAACAAAGCGAAACGATTATATAAATAGGAGTAAATAAAAAATGAAGAACCCGAAATAAAAATATCCAATAATCTTTCAGTAAATCCTACGCTTAAATTTGAAGCCGTGTCCTCAAAACTAAAAACATTTCTATCCTGATATCTTGCTATCACATATTCAAGACCTATAAAAAAAAGGAATAGCGGAATGGCTAAAGCAAGATAATCCATAATAATAATTATTACTTATTGCTTATTAACTATTTCATAAAAAGATACCTAATATGTATGTGAGTTAAATGCTAATCTTTACCCGTTGCGCAGTTAAGCTGCAAGAGCTGTTTTGAGTTTATTTAATGATTTTTGTTTAGAAAAATTGAGAAATTGAAGTGCAGCTACGGCGGCGACT
>JAYTNJ010000216.1:0-4543 GCA_043748345.1 Saprospiraceae bacterium | reverse complement strand
CTACTTCGCTAAATCGATTACCCATAAATCTCTTGATGGATGCAACGGTACGTGTAGGATTCGTGATGGCCTGCCTTTTAGCAGGGTCACCTATTTTTCTTTCGCCATTGTCAAGAAATGCCACAATTGAAGGGGTAGTTCTTTTTCCTTCTTCATTTGCTATGACTACCGGCTCATTTCCTTCCATAACAGCTACACAAGAGTTTGTTGTACCTAAGTCAATGCCTATTATTTTACCCATTTTAAATATTGAATTTTAATTTTTAAGTAATTTATTTTTTGAAAACAATATATTAATGTCAATCTGTATGCCAATACAGATTTATTAATTCTAGAGAAAAAAATTCTGCCAAAAAAGAGTAAAAATTATTCAGACAAATTCAAAAGTCTGACAGAACGTCAGAGGTCTATTGAAAATTCAGACTTTTTGTAATAGCACCATTGCGAAGCGAATCTAGTGTAATATTAGAAATTCCGATATTATTGCGTATAAATGATGTGCTTGAATAGAAAATCCCAAGTCCTCCATTACTGAGATTTGAGTAGATGGGGATTTCACCGCTGGAAGTTATACCTAAATTTGCCTGGCCTATGCTGATGTAATCTTTTATTTCTTTACTGCCTGAAGTAATGCTTAGTGAAGCATTTTGAAAATATCTTTTTACAGCCGGACTTTTTTCCACAAAAGCACCTTGCATAAATTCAAAGAAAGCACGCCCTTTAATAGAAAACTCAGTTTTGTCAGTATTTGTGACCACATCCCAAGTAATATTTTTATCTGTAAACTTGCCATCTTTTTCTTCTTTGATTGCAAATTCAAATTTTACTATATGCACAACTGCATTTTCATCCCCAAACCATCTGAACTTAAAATCCAGATTATTACTGAAAGATAAGGCAGCTGAAAGGCCTGGACTTGTTATATCTTCGTTTTTTAAAGGAGTCAATGCAGTGGTGGTCGCTTCAGAGAGTAAGACACCATCATTTTTTGATATGGAGAGTTTATATTGCTCTCCGGGAGTAAAAGTAAGTTCAGACTTTTTTATTTTATACAGGTAATTGGGAGCTTCTGCAAAGACACCTTTTTCTCTTTTATACCCTTCCAAATTACCGTCTACCCTGGACAAATTAAACTCCTTCCCACTTTTGACATGTCGTATTTTTACGATAGGATTCACAAAATAAAGACTAGAAATATCTTTTGCAAGTGTAAGAGCGGAAGTATTTGCATCAATAAAGGCTCTTTCAAGTCTGATATATGTAGCAGTATCTGCAGGATTGATGGTGCCATAGACCACAGGGATATCACTTTCATCTTCCGTAAGCTGGATATTATTTGAACAAGAGGTCAAGACCAAAAGTAGAAATGCAAATAAAATGATTAAAAGATTGAATTGCTTCATATACATAAATAATAAATAGCAGATCAAAGGTAATGATTTTCTAAACAATAGAATGATGCTATTCATTACTCACTGATACTCAGCATTCCAAAATCTATCTTCATCTATTGTAAAACCGGGCATTCAGATAGACTTATTATATATTTATGTAATATTTATTATGCTCCTTTTCAAATTTATATTACCTTAGCCCCGTCATAATAAAATATTAGTATTCGCATGACTTTAAGGATATTCGCTTTTTTTTGTTTGGCTATTTCTTTGATGTCGGTTTATTTCGGCAACAGAAATCAGGACCTATCAGCGGATTTCAAGCATTATGAAAATACGCTTAATACCCGATATGGAGAAGATTCAATTCTTATAAAAAAGTATTTTAGTAGCGAAAACGACAGGGCAATTTTAAGTAAACTAAATAATTCACCATTTTTTATAGAAGTATTTAGAAATGATAGCATTATTTTTTGGAATGATCATGCGGTCATACAAAGCAACCCTTCCGAAGAATTACTTTTGCTTGCCAGATTAGGTGACAGTTTAAATTATGCTTTAGTTAGTTTAAATTTGGATAAAACACGAAAAAACACTTTTTCTGCGAATTTTTATAATCCAAATTTTACACTGGAAATACCGGGTCAAACAATGTTGGGTTCCGAATTTTATGTGCGCTCTCTAAAATTGGACGCTACATTCCTTGAGCGGGGTTATTTAAAAATGTTAAGAATAGCTGCATGGATTTGTTTGATGGCAGGTTTTTTAATTGCATCGTACGTGATTCTCGAAAAAATAAAGGCGGCAATAAATGCTGGTAAAATTCTTTCAAAAGAGCTGGTTTATCTCTTTTTATTATTTACTAGTATGGCTGTTTTACATCTATTGCCAAAGTTCCATATATTTTTTGGCTTGGAGTCTGTTGACCTGATCGCATTGGATGCACCGAATATATACCAGATGTTTTGCGGATTGTGGATAGCAGGTTGTTTGATCTATTTGTTTGGGTTACTATTTTTTAATACTGAATGGTTTAAAAGATTTTCGAATTTTTATTGCTGGTTTACAGGATTTTATACATTTTTTATATTTGGATTTAGTGTTTTTATTATAGAAAAATGGATTACTAAAGCTCCTGTTAATTTGGAAATAGAGGCCTTACTCGAATTTAATGGTTTGAGCTTTCTGGTAATCATATCTTTCTTTTTGCTGATGGTTTTAGTATTTCAGAGTACACAACTACTTTATGAATGGCTGCATACTACAAATGTAAAAGGGTTTAATAAAGTAAGTCTAACGGCCACTGGCTGGATAGGAGCATTTATTGTGCTAAAACTGCTAGGATGGTTAAATGTACCCGAGTGGATATTTATTATATTTGTAATGGCTTACACCCTTATACTGGATGCATACACTGAAAAAAATGATAAAAAAATTACTTATCTGATTTGGTGGCTTATGATGTTTTCTGGGTTTCTCGCTGTAACACTTTTCTACTTCGGCCTGAAAAAAGATATTGAAGTCCGAAAGGAATTTATCTCAAAATATTTTACTGAATATGACAGCAAAATAGTAAAAGAATTAGAGAGGCTAAATGATAGTTTGGTTTTGAGCAATATATTTAATCAGATTGCATCGTTGGAAACACCATCGAAGCTGGATATGGAGGATCTATATGATTATATTTTTGTTTCTTCGAATCGAAAGACAGGCTATTCCATTGAGCTATTTGAAAAGCAATCAGGGATTACATTATTCAATAATCATTTTGCAGACTACTACAAACTTAATCAATCATTTGTAAATGCCCGTAAAGCCGGAAAAAATATCTACCACAATCCCTTTGAGAACAGATATTTTTCCAGATTTGAAATAGCCAGATCATTTCCTGAAATTGGCTCCTGGTATTTTTTTATTATTTATCATCCTCATCAACAAAGTCCCATTTTGAATTATGATGCTTTGCCAGATTTTGGTTATGTAATATTTAACAGGGACAAGCTGATTGAAAAAAAAGAAGGAAGCCAAACGCCCCCTGAGATTTCACAAACCAAAGAAATATATGAAACATGTATCAATAATGGGTATTCTTTTGTAGTGTCTATACCGTCAGATCAATACAGGGTTATATCATGGAAAAAAGTCTCAGGATTAATAAAACCTATTTCTCTATTCTCATTTATATTTACATTAAGTGGCCTGATACTGTTCATACTCACATTATTTAATACAAAATATGATTTTCTTCCAATAAATTTTTATTTGAAGTTTGGTTCGAGATCGTCCTTAAAAACAAAAATTCAGCTGGCCATTATTTTGCTGATCGTAGTCACATTCCTTATCATTGGTCTGATTACCGGAATGTACTTTAAAAACCTCATCATAGCCAATCAAAAAGCAAAACATATTGAAGAAGCTGAGTCGATTATTAATAATATAAATTCAAACCTTCAGAATGTTGATGACGCTGACTACGCCCTGAATTATATAAGCAGTAAATTGAAAGATCTTTCATATATTCATAATAAAGATTTAAGCTTGCACGATAGCTCAGGTAAACTTCTGGCCTCTACTTCGGGCAAAAATAATTTATTCAGAATACCATTCGGCATATGGAATACCGGAGTAAGACAATTTGAGTACATTGATTCCGGGACATCTACGGATATAGAAAATCAAGAGTATATCCCCCTCTATCTTGGAGAAAATTATATCAGTCGTGAGAAGCCATTTGCTTTTCTGGGTATAGACCATAAAACCTATAATTCGTCAGCCAATATTCTGGATTTTCTGAGCACTATTCTGAATGCTTATATATTTTTATTTCTCATAGCCGGGGCAATAGCTATTACCATAGCCAACTCCATCACACAGCCTTTGAGCATACTGGCAGAAAAACTTAAAAAATTTAAACTCGGCAAAACCAATGAATTACTTGAATGGAAGTCTAATGATGAAATCGGGACACTTATTCACGATTATAATAATCTGACGCAAGAACTCGACAGAAGTGCGGGCCTTTTGGCAAAAACAGAGCGTGATATCGCCTGGCGCGAAATGGCTAAACAAGTGGCCCATGAGATAAAAAACCCGCTTACTCCAATGAAATTAAGCATTCAGTATCTGGATAGAGCAGCTAAAGAACATCC
>JAYTNJ010000215.1:0-3559 GCA_043748345.1 Saprospiraceae bacterium | reverse complement strand
CATTGTGGATGACATTTTCATTTTTAGGGTAAAGTGCATCTCTTGGGTCTAAATAGGGTTTCCTTTTTACTTTATCAAAGTGGTATGCTTTCTTAAGTTTATTACAATTGGTATCATTATCAGGGCTATTTCTTAAAGTCTCATCATTTGAATCAGATAATCGTGGAGGATTATCATCAGAATTGCCAAATCTACCGGGAGTTTCATCAGAACTAGCTTGATCTCCATCTTGGGAAGTCTTCTGATCTTCAGACTCTCCATCAGGTGGTCTTTTATACCCATACCCTCTTCCATCTATATGGTAAAAACTCGCATCCAATCCACCAGGAAACCTAATGATCGATGGCATGAAGTCTTTGCTAGCTTCAATACAAGCATCAAGATTATCGGGATTGCACCAATAAAAGGAAGTCCCGGTGTTGATCGAGTAAAGATCAGGATTTACCTTTTGTATTGTGATAAACTCAGATGATTCCTTACAGGAAAACAGAACAATACAGGTTGCAGCAATAAATAAATTTTTCATTTTGTTTTAATTTTAAGGTCTATAAAATTGATCAAAGGTGTTTTGCAAAAAAATCAACCACGTCCAGATAATTTTGGCTTATAAATGGTTTGGCAGGAAAACTTGAATATACCTTTATTCCCGCTTTTTGAGCTTTTTTGAATAAGTATTCTCCGTGTTTATAATGATGGTACAGTTCATTGAGATTGCCTGGTTTTTGGTCAGTTTTGAGGGGATTCTGGATCCAAAGTGCCGGATCATCAGCAGTGATCAGATCTCCTAAATCTAAATCAGCTCTCATTAAGGTAATATCGCTTGTATTAATTTCACTGATTGAGCTCACCCCATAAAAACCGGCTAATTTTTGCGGACCTATGATTTTTGCAATTTCCGCATCAGTCATCGTATAGTCTGAAAAGATGTCATCCCACCTATATAAGTCGTATGATGCTTGCGCGGCATAGGCTGCAATAGCTTTTACTCTTGTTGATTTTTTTTCAATCGGGTCAGCGGATGTATTATTCTTCATTTCTTCAGACATTGCCAGCCAAAGAGAAGTACCTGCACCGGCTGATCCGCCATACAAACCTATTCTATTTTCATCAACATTAAAATCCTTGGCATGATATCTAATATATTGTAGACATCTTTTTGAATCATTCAGGCAGCTCATAACATTTGTTGCTTCGGAATTCCCTAATAGACTGTAGTTTATAGTAGCATAGGCGATACCTTTTGAAGTTAATTCTTTAATTTCTTCTGCAAATTTACCCCGGCTATACACATCTGCTTTGTCACCCCCACTAAATCCACCTCCATGAATAAAAATGACCAAAGGGACTTTTTTATTTGATTTCGGTACTATGATATCAAATTTGGTAAGTGGTTTTACATCATACGGTATATCATTATAGAATACATTTTCCACTTTTATTTCGATTGGGTTTTTTGCGACATATGGTCGAAAAAGCATTTTGCTGCTACAACTTCCCAATAACAATAAATACATCAGCATAGATAAATTGAATAATTGGTATTTTTTCATTATAATAGTTTGAATATGCAAGCAAGTTAATAATATTTTAAAGCAAGTCTAATTATTTTTTTCATTATATTAATCATCGTTGTATATTCGGCGCTGATATGCTGATAATCGGTTCAAATTTTATGATTAGCTTTAAATTTTAATGTACATGCTAAAAGTTTTAATTATTGAAGATGAGTTGCATGCAAAAAATGCCCTTGAAACACTACTTGATGAAATGGGAATCAGGATTTCCGGTTTTGCTCAGGAAGTGGGCCAAGCTTTTTTATTAATTACCGAGTTAAAACCTGACCTTATTTTTTTGGATATAGAATTAATCAATGGGACTGCATTTGATTTGTTAGACAAATTTGAGACCATTGATTTTAGCATAATATTTACTACGGGTCATGATCAATTTGCGGTAAAGGCTTTTAGATATAATGCGTTGGACTACTTGCTCAAACCTATTGATTTTCTACAATTAAAAGAAGCTGTGTCTAGAATTGAAAAATTTACTCATAAAAGTAACGTTGATATTCAGATTAAGCATCTATTGGATTCTATGAAGAAACAGACATTTGAAAGAATTCTATTACACACCCAGGAAGGTATTACTATTATACCAAAACAAAATATATTAAGACTTGAGTCCGATGGAAATTATACCACCATCTTTACAAATTCAGGACAAAGGCATATAGCATCTACTAACCTTAAATACTATGAAGATATCCTCCCTGAAACCCATTTTTTTAGAGTGCACCAAACCCATATCGTTAATATAGATTTCATTACAAAAGTGCTGAAAGAAGATGGGGGTTATGTCGTAATGGATAACAATGTAAAAATCCCCATTGCCCGCAGGCGCAAAGATGAGTTTCTGGAAATGCTCAAAAATACTTTTTTGTAATACTAGATGTCTTCACAAAAATATCATTTCATTAATATCTTTTAAAACTCTCGTTCTATTTTAGATTCTTGTTTTACTTTTTTCATTGTAAATCTTGCAATTGCTGATTTCAAAATAGCATTAGTGTAAGTTTTTTTTAATATTGACGAAGTGATGTTAACGTTCCTTTCACTTGTTTTTCGTGGATTTTTTATACTTTTGCAGAATATTTATTTACAGCTATATATCAAAATATGGATTATCGGAATAATATTCTGGAGACTATCGGCAATACGCCTATGGTAAAACTCAATAAAGTAGTAGATGGTATGCCCTGTTTGGTACTCGGAAAAATTGAAACTTTTAATCCGGGACACTCTACCAAAGACCGTATGGCTCTAAAAATGGTGGAAGATGTGGAAAAAGCAGGCAAGATCAAACCTGGAGGTACCCTTATAGAATGTACATCCGGAAATACGGGTATGGGCATAGCCCTTGCAGCAGCTGTCAAAGGGTATAAGTGCATCTTTACCACGAGCGATAAACAATCTAAAGAGAAGATCGATATGCTCAAAGCCGTAGGTGCCGAAGTCATCGTTTGCCCCACCAATGTGGAGCCGGACGATCCCCGGTCATACTATTCGGTCGCCGAAAAACTCAGCAAAGAAATACCCAATTCGGCCTGGCTCAATCAGTACGATAACTTGTCAAACAGACTTGCGCATTACGAATCCACAGGACCTGAGATATGGAATCAGACAGACGGTAAGATTACCCACTTTGTAGTAGGTGTGGGTACGGGGGGAACTGTATCCGGTGTAGCCAAATATCTGAAAGAACAAAATCCGGATATCAAAATATGGGGTATCGATACCTATGGTTCAGTCTTCAAAAAATATCATGAAACAGGCATTTTTGATCGTAAAGAAATCTATCCTTATATCACGGAAGGAATAGGGGAGGACATATTACCAAAAAATGTCGATTTCAGTCTCATAGACCATTTTGAAAAAGTGACCGATAAAGATGCCGCCCTTGCAGCCAGAAGATTGGCCAGAGAAGAAGGTTTATTACTAGGTTATAGTGCAGGTTCTGCATTGGCAGGCTTGCAGCAGATGAAAGATAGGCTGAAACCTAC
>JAYTNJ010000214.1:0-5174 GCA_043748345.1 Saprospiraceae bacterium | reverse complement strand
ATTTTGCCAGCCCCCCCTTTCTTACTTCGTTTCGGCTACGCCTTCACTCCGTAAGAAAGGGGGGGCTGGTGCCCCCAACAACCTAGTGAAACTAGACAGCTATTGTCATAAAAAACATTAAAATCCGGTGTTTTACTGCCTTTGGAATATCGGGCATATATTGCCACACCTTTACTTACTCTGTAGTTAACCCCGCCGGAAAAAGCAAAAGTGCTCAATGGATTTTCATAGTTAAAGTTTTCACCCACCTGATAGGTAGTATTATCATATAAAGTGGTAGAATCACCATCGACGCCACCTTTAGTAGGAATTACACTTGACGACCTGACATTGTACCCTTTAAGATCAAAATGTTCATACCTGATACCCCAATCAATATTGAGCCGCGGTGTGACATCCCAGTTATGCCCGAAGAAAAAAGCCGTTTGTTTGATGGTCGCTTTATTAAAAAAGATACCACCGTTTCCATAACTTGCTATACCATTAGGATCTGTAACATGGTAAGTAGGAGAGTTTGACCCATCAGATGGAACAAAATCAATACCTACAAATTGCGGTTTGTCTTCTATGGTGCCAAAACCCTGTGCAGCAGGTGGAAGTATATAATCCTGAAGTCGTGTGGTAGAGTGAAATAGCCCGGCGGTCAGGCCCATATTATCCCATTGCTTTTTGATAGTCAATTGGTTCATTACATCGCGCATATATCCATCTTCTACTCCCAAAGGGTTATATAACACAGAATTGGGTTGTACTTCACCGCCAGGCAGATTGAGGTTGGATGTAAATTTAAACGGAAAATTAGGATTAGTAAAATCCAGTTCCTGCTTGACCGTACCATAGGATTTTTTAGTTTTAGTATTATAAAAATTATACGTTCCAAATTTTCCCAACAAATCGTAAATGGCATAAAAATAGAATTTATCGAGAGCAAAGGGAAAAACTATGAGAGGAGCGTTGGAAACCAGAGATTTATCAGAGTACCTGAATGCATTTTGTACTTTCCAACCATTGCCTAATCGATGTTCCCAATTGAATCCTGTGGCTATCTCTTTAAATAAATATAGGTTTTTTGTATCATAATCCACACCGCGTAAGCCTAAAATAGAAGAAGGGAAATTGAGTTTCAATGGCGGATTCAGCGTAGAACTACTATTGGTAAAATTTCCTGCCGGACGTGGATTATCAAAATCGACAGTAGGTGTTAGTTCAAACGGCACCGTTCGGTCATGCAAATACTTCATGTTCCATTGAAAAGAGCCGTTTTTATATTTTTTTACAATATTTCCTTTCACCTGACCACCTTTACTGAGTGGATATCCAGGATATTTTGCTCCATTTGCATGGCGATAATGTCCACCGATAAAATAAGTCAGGGATTTATCTTTTTTGCTTAATGGACCACCAAATCCGGTTTCTAAACGGTAATAGGGATTTTTCCCATCGCCCTCCAATCCCAATCGCACACGTGCTTCCCCGGTAAAAGTATCCGATCCGGTTTTTGTGATATAATTAAAAATACCACCTGGTGCATTTATTCCCAATATCGATGCATTACCTCCCCGTACCGCCTTGATCCGGCTGATATTCAGATCTGCTCTCAAAAAACCATCCGGATTAAATTGCCCTTGAGCTGCTACTACAGGAAGTCCATCCTCCTGCATCGAAACATAGTAATAATTACCACCCAAGACCATACCTCGTACTGCGATACCATTAAATATCTCACCGCGGGCAGTATTGACAAAAACTCCCGGCACCTGTCTCAACAATTCTGTAGCACTATTGGATATGGTGCGCTCTAAGGTTTTGTTGTCCAGAGTGGTTATAGCAATCGATGATTCGATACGTTTTCGAGGATCAAATACTCCGGTTACGATCACTTCATCCAGTTGTATCGCATCTTCACTGAGTTGTATTCGCAGGTCTTTCAACTGTAATAGATCTACCAGTATTTCTGCTTTGACATAGCCTATGGAAGTTACTTCGATAATGATTTGATCATCTTTATCGATTTTTAATGTAAAGTCTCCTTTCAGATCTGTTACGGCAGTATTTGGATATCCTTTTTGCGCCACGTGGGCACCAATTACGGGAACATTTTTTGCATCTGTAACTGTACCGCTTACATAATATGCTTGTGCACTTATATTAGAAATACAAAAAGTGATAAAAAAGATACAAAGGGGATGTTTATAGTTTACTTTCATTTTTAAAATTTTTTTAAAATGATCAAATCCTGAATTAATAATATTTGCATAATAAAAAATGTATTACATTGCAAAAGTAAGTTGGGTGGCATGGAATCACAATCCCTAATGTTAGGTATCCTGATTAGAAAATATTCAGATGACACATAGAAGAGTGCATTTTAAAATCGTTATGACCACATTCTGAAATATAATGAAATCCATTTTAATACCTGTTTTTTTATGTATCAATGTAGCACTGACCGGACAATTTAATCCGAAATTTCAATACATCGACAGTCTAAAATCCCTGCTGTCAAAAGCAAAAGTTGATACCATACGACTAGACCTTTTGAATCAACTGGGCGATGCTACACAATATGAAAATGTCGGTGAGTCTATGAAATATTTTAATGAAGCGGTGGAACTATCTAAAAGACTGGGTGTACCCCGGCAGATAGGAACCTTACTTTCGGCTTCTTTTTTTTATAAAAATATAGGCGAAAACCCCAGATCAATAGAACTTTTGCAAGAAGTAGCGAGAAAAGCAAAAGAAGTCAACATTGACATACATGGTATGACCGAAGCATTTATAGGCATGAATTATCAGGCACTTGGTGATTATACCCAAGCTTTGTACTTTGCCAGGAAAGCTTATTGGGAACTCGAAAATTTGTCAATAAAAACCAACACCATCATAGATGAAAGAGGATATATGGCTGGCCCAAGAGAATTAGCCCTTTGTTTTGAAAAATTAGGACAACTGGATTCTGCGCTGTATTATTCAAGATTTGGGTTTCAAAGAACTATATATATGGGTTATTTACAAGAAAATGGACTGAACAAACAGAAATATTTTAATGATGAATATCCTATCTTTTATTGCCAAAATACCAACATGTTGGGAACGGTGCATCTCGCCCTCAACAATATTGATTCTGCCCGTCACTTTTTCACCCTTGCATATAATAAAGCCATTGCTGCCAATTATCCTGAGTCCATTGCAGAAAGTCAACTATCACTTGCCCGATTTTACCACCATACCAATGTGCAGGACTCAGCCATTCACTACGCTTTGAAAGCATATGAACGCACAACAGCACTCAAAAACTACATACTAATGAAAGAATCTGCAGAGCTGCTGCGCTCAGCTTATGAAAAAAAAGGAGATTATAACAATGCTCTCCACGCCAACGACATGGCTATTGCTGCCAAAGACACTGTACAAAACATACGGAAATTGACTCAAATTCAAGTACTAACACTAAAGGAAGAACAATTACAAAAAGAAATTGAAACGCAACAAATGGTTAATACGGCCCGATTCAGGCAGTACTTTTTGATGACAGGTCTTATCTTCGTGATGGGTATCGCATTTTTTCAATATTGGGATATGCGAGTGAAAAAAAAGTTGAACGCACAATTATTGATTCAAAAAAATAAAATTAAAGAGCTCAATTCGGGTTTGGAACAAAAAATAGAAGAGCGCACATTTGAATTGAAAAAAGCTTTGGATGAAATACAAATAGCATTTGATCACGGCCAGAGTACAGAAAGACAACGTGTATCTGCCGACCTTCACGACGAAGTGGGTTCAGCACTGAGTACGATAGCTATTTTTAGTGATATTGCTAAAATGAAGGCACAGAAGTTCGCACCTGAACTTGTGACGGAGCTGGATCGAATCGGATTAAAATCAAGAGATATGATCCAAACCATGCGTGACACCATCTGGTCTCTCAAAGACAATAACAGTCAGACAGTATGGGAACGATTATATCTCACTGCCAATGAAAATTTAAGCGCCAAAAATATTGAGCTTATCTGGAATGTACCACCAGAAAATGTATTGCCGGAACTGTCTTTTAATACAAAACGCAATGTATTTTTAGCCTATAAAGAAGCAATTAACAATATTATAAAACACGCAGATGCCACAGTAGTCACCGTGGAATCTCTGGATCTGAAAACAAAATTTGAATTAAAAATCAAAGATAATGGAAAAGGATTTGACATGGATAATGTACAAAAGTATGGAAACGGTTTGCGACATTTTGAATCAAGGATGTCCGAAATTGCCGGATCATTACTTATCGAAAGTACCCCTCTCCACGGTACTTGCATCACCTTTACATTTCCTGTCATCCCTACAATTAGGGATTGAAATATCCAAAAATTAGGTGCACCTTGCAGTTAATTTCAAATCATACATTACAAATGATACGTGTTACTATATTTGAAGACTACGCTGATATGCGGGATATTCTCGCTTCATTAATAGATGATTCGCCTGATTTCTATTTAGCAGGTGCATATCCTCATGCAAATAATGTAGTAGATATCATTAAAAAACAAAAACCCAATGTAGTCCTGATGGATTTGCAAATGCCGGGTATTTCTGGTATTGAGGCTATCCGGCTTATTAAGAGCCATTACCCTCAAGTGCAGGTATTAGTACAAACGATGTTTGAAGACAATGATCGGGTTTTTGCAGCCATTTGTATGGGTGCCACGGGATATATCCTTAAAAGTACACCGGCAGATAAAATTTTAGAAGCCATTACTGAAACTTTTAATGGCGGCTCTCCTATGAGTCCGCAAATAGCACGAAAAGTGCTGACCATGTTTGCCCATCAGCAAACTACTATTTCAACGGAAGAAGAATATCAGAAACTATCAGAACGCGAAAAAGAAATATTGGGACATCTCACCAAAGGATTGAGTTATAAAATGATTGCCAATACTTGCGGTATCTCTTACGGAACGGTCAATTCGCATCTAAAAAATATCTATGAAAAACTTCAGGTCCACTCAGCTACAGAAGCTGTTCAAAAAGCTTTTTTGCAAAAAATTGTGTAACCCGGTTATCTTTATTCACGAGAAAGTATAGGTAACTAGGTTCATATTATAGCACTTTGCTTTTTTATATGGACCGAGCCTACGGCTCTCAAAGTTATACTATTTTATGCCAACGGATTAAAATCCGTT
>JAYTNJ010000213.1:0-2309 GCA_043748345.1 Saprospiraceae bacterium | reverse complement strand
CATTGAAAATTTCCTATGTAAACAGTTTGTGCTTGTATCTTTCCTTCCGTAAAAGCTGAAATAAGGGTTATCATACTCGAAAGCGCTTTAAATTTTTTCATAATGGTTGGTTCTTAAATTGATTTAATTGGTTTTAATTTTTCGTTTTCGACTTTAAAAGTAAATACAATAAAACTGTCCATCAATATAAATTTAGTTAAACATCAGCATAAATTGTTGATAATAAATATTATACATGTAATTATAATTTTCATTTATAGTAAAAAAGGAATAATCGGTATATTTTTAGCCCTCAATGGTTTTATCTAAAATGTGATTTTTTACATAAATATGGACCGTTGTACTGTCTTTCAGGATGCTGATCAGTTTTTGTCTGCGTCTCCGAGCCAGTGGTATTATGTGGCCTGATTTTAGCTTTAGTTTGACATCATTGTAGATAGAGTCTATATGCTGAAGATTGACTGCATAAGATTTATGGCATTGCACAAAACTTTTATCGACGACGTTATTGATAAAGCTCCCCAGACTTTTGTACAATATATGTTTTATCCCATCGGTCATATATAGATAGCAATACTTACCCCATGCTTCGACGTACATGATTTCATCACTTTTTAATATGATCAGTGCGTCTGCATTTTGTATAATGATCCGCTGGTCACTTTCTTTAGCAAGGGTGGTTGGAACAGCATTTTTGTATTGCACTCTTTGCAGTGCAAAATGCAGAATCCTGGGTAGCGTTTCACTCTGTATTGGCTGTGTAAACTCAGGCAAACAAGTTTCAGATATTTTATCCATTTGATAGTAACCGTCTGAAGAAAAATTGATGGTTTCGCACCCTGATGGATCTGAAGATGATTTACCCGAATTTACTTTAAAATCCCTGATCAAAATATCAATTTGATTTTCATTGTATGAAAGAGGCTTACCGTGATAAGTCCTACCTGGGATATTGGGAAGAAATTCATTTATTTCTCTTTCTATTTTCTTTCTGAACTGTGGCGATTTTGCTTCGATATGAATGATCACTTTATTCTATATTTTTACTTTCTTAGTGTAAAATTGCAGTAATATTTGTTATCAATTTTCGCAGTTTATTATTCGGCGTAGTATGATGTAGATGCGGTAATATCATTTGTATAACCGGTAAATAAAAACTTATTCTGTTACTGCATAATGTGTGAAAAGGAAGCAGTATCTTCGTTTATCTTTTGGTATATCATGATTAGATATTTTTATTTTCCAGCGTTTTTTCTTTTTTTATTTTCGGATGCAGCTTCTCAAAAGCTATTACCGGCATTCAGACATTATACAAAAGATGAGGGCTTACCTACCAACAACATCAATGAAATTTTTCAGGACAAGGCAGGATATATGTGGATAGCTACAGGAGAGGGATTATGTAGGTATGATGGTTATTCTTATAAAAACTACCACACTAGTAATGCTAACACAGATAATAATGTCAGATTTATAGAGCAGGATAGTACCGGTAAGATTTGGTTTGCCACCCTGAAAAAGCGGATTTATTATATAGAAGATGAGTTGATCATTCCATTCAGCCACAATGATAAAATCATACAATCTAAAGGTGTTTTCCATGATTTCCGCATCAATTCGCCCGGAACAACTATGTATCTTGCTATAGGCAGGTTAGGTTTAATGTGTATAGACACTTCTGGTACATATTCTATTTTACCTAAAAAAGGTAAAAATAGTAAAGTTATATATGAGTACAATGACTTCATTATTTCTTCTTTCAATAATAAAGAAGATGCTCCAGATATTACCTTATGGAAACCCAATACGATCGAATGGCACACATCAGCAGGTATAAAGGATCTCATGATAGATAAAAAATACATGGATGGAGCCATTCATATCTTGAGTGCTAAAATAGGCATTTCAGGCAGGATGGTTGTGTTAGGTAAAAAAGTTTTCTATTTTGAAAATCAGGTATATCAATGGAGTACCCAATTACCTGTTTTAAAGGGCATCCCTTTTGTGGATAACGATGGGAGTATTTATATCGGATTGTTGGAAGGAAACGGATTGAGGAAGTATAACGGTCTTGAAGACCTTCGATTAGATAGATTCTCCACGATTCTAAGCGAAAAATCAATCACCTGGATTTCAAAAGATAAAGAAAATGGTATGTGGGTGTCAACGGTAGATGACGGGTATTATTATAATCCGAATATGAGCGTGGCTATTTTTGAATTTCCTGAATCTTATAAAACAAAAAAAATGAGATCCCTATCTGCTGGGGTAAACGGACAGTTTTTTGCTGGTTTGTCTTCAGGTGAAGT
>JAYTNJ010000212.1:0-3071 GCA_043748345.1 Saprospiraceae bacterium | reverse complement strand
TTTTCGTCTGTGACGTCTCCGGTATTGGTAGTGACATTAAAAACAGCAGCTCCTATGATAATGTCGCCGTTTTTTGCTTCACTTACTTTGCCCGTCAGTTCTCTGGTTTGTGCATGCATGGCCACGAGAAGGAACAGAAAAGTACTGATGAGTAAAATTTTTTTAGCCATAAAATTGTATTTGGATGTTTGATAAATATTTTTGTCTTATTTTTTTTATTTTTATAAAATTATATATCGAAATAAATAAAAATAAGTTATTATTATATTTAGTGATAGCTATAAAATATTGCAATTCAGAATAAAATATTTCTGTATTAATTTAATCAATTTACTGGCGACCACTTATGATGTAAAACTAAATAATTATTTGAATTTGACATAATATTTATGAATACAAATGCGGATGATATTTGTCATATCACTAATTTTTATTTGTTAATTTCAATAAAATAGTTTTTCAAAATTAGCCTAAATGAATTTTACATGTAGAACTTTTTCCAAAAAGCATTAAATCAAACCTTTGAAAATACCTTGGATCAGAAGTTAGCTTTGGAAGATAAGTTTAAAACGGTGCGGAAAAAATTGAAGACTACAAGGAAGGTACAACAGCTTTTTTGAGAAGCGACCACCTGTTTTATTGAAAAATGATCAAAATATCTTAAAATGATTATTAATTTTGTCCATTACTCCGAAATTATAGAGCAAAAGAATAAAGTTATAAACCTGAGTCACAATTTGCCCAGCCCATATATTCTTTAATGATCACTCCCACGTCTTCATTTCGGAGTGCGTGAATTTTTTCTGATCCAAAACCAGGTCTGTAAATAATATAAGGTACGGTAATGATTTCTTTTCTTAAACCCCCATGACCACCTTTGTAATTTCCTACGAAGATCTCATAATCATTGGCCAGGTCGACCCCTTTTCTGCTTGTCATGACGATATCACCTATGCCGGGTTGATTCATAAGTTTCTGGATTCTTGGGACGGCATATGGGTAATCTGAATCTGTAGTATTAACAACCATTCATCTTCTGACAGCGATTTTTTGGTGAGTTGAACGGGATATTTTAATGGATTGCCCCTGATCGGTTCATATGAAATTTTATGGTCAAAAGACTTCAATACTGCCTTTTCTTTACCATTGAATATTATAATTTCGTCATATTTTCCCTTGTAAATTACCGGTTCTATTAAAGGATGAGATGCTATCAATTCAGGAATATTGATGTTTCCTTTTGCGGAGGGGTATTGTTCTAATGCCTGATAATTAACCTTATATTTCCATGGTTTATTCAATGTATCTTTCGGATTTTTCATATATAGATAGGCACAGAGATTTCCATTGATGACAAAGTATCCATCTTTTTGGACCAGGCTGCTCAGCGGTTCTTCCAGATTTGATGAAAACATATGTACAGATTTTCCCCTTTCGATATTTAGACCAGCCTGCTTGAACATCCAGTGACAAAAATCAACATTTTCTGAGACATCAGAAATTCCATGGTCTGATACGATGGCGAACATTCTGGTGTTTTCCTGACCAAGCTTTTTGACTTCAGTTGTATAATGCCCGATGAGGCTATCGATATGATGTATTAATTTGATATATTTTTCATCAGTTCCAAATACATGATGATAGGCGTCAGGGGAAGGAAAAGTGATCCAGTGTACTTTTGGATTTTTCTGCAATTGTTTTATGGCAATTTCCATGACATTAGATTCATGCTCAAAATGATTTTTAGCTATTTTTTTACCTATCAGTGGAATCATCCGAAGCCATTTGAATAAGCTTTTCCCTTCATATTTTGCCGTGGTATGCTCCCAACCCGTGATGATAGCGTGTTTGACGCCTTTATTCATGTATGTGTTGACAGAAGCCGTATAAGCAGTTCCTGACAATTCAAAAATATTTTTGATACTGTCCGTCACATCTTTGTTCATGTGCACATGGGTCTTTCCTACATAGTTGCGAAGATTCCCTTTGGATCTATTTCTATCGAACCACCGTAAACCTAAGATGCCGCTTTCAGATGCATCAACTCCAGTTATAAAGGGATAAAAGCCATAACCAGTCATGGTCGGAAAACTACTGATACCATTTTCAGTGTACATTCCTTCATCAATCAATCTCTTTAAATTGGGCAAGTTTCCTTGTGTCAACTCGCTTGTAAATATGGCTGATGAAAGACCATCTATTAGGAATATTGTACATGTATTTCCTTCAGTCTTTGGGTATATTTTGGTCCATTCAGGATCAGGACGATTAAGATATATGATCATCATTATAATGAATAATAATCCTAAAAGCTTATACCATTTATGTTTCAGACTTCTTGACATCAATATTTAAATCTGGATACTTACAGAAGCACCTGCCTAACCGCTTGTAAGAACTGATGAGTAAAATATTTTTAGCCACAAAATTGTATTTGGATGATTTATAAAAAATTATGTCTTTTTATTTTTATAAAATTATGTATTGAACTTATTAAAAATAAAGTATTATTATATTTTGTGATAGCTCTAAAATATGGCTATGCAGAATAAAATTATATTATATGATTTAAATCAATTTAAGCGCTCATACTTATAATGTAAAACTAAATAATTATTCGAATTTGACATAATATGTATGAATACAAATGCGGATGATATTTGTCATTGCTTTTATTGTTCCTTTTTATTTGTTTTTGTGAAATATTTCCGAAACTTCTTAATTCCTTCATAAAAGAAAAAGACTTCACCTTTTATGTCATGATTTCGATTGGCTTGCACCATACTATCGAGCATACCTTCAGTAGGATTGTATTGATCTACCTGCAGTAAAATACCAGGATAAAATTTTGATTTATTTTTATCAGAAATTTGCTCTTTTAAGATTTTATCCAGTTCGTACTGGTATCTCTCTATTTTATATCTGTATATCTGTGGTATAATATAGTCTACTAGTCCCAAAGTAACCCAATTTGGCCAATCCTGAAGATATTCGGCTTCTGACCATGGATAAATACTGGGAGCCATTGAAATAGTTATTTTAGGTTTTATTTTTCGAACCTCTGTTGTTAA
>JAYTNJ010000211.1:0-3432 GCA_043748345.1 Saprospiraceae bacterium | reverse complement strand
AGATGTTTTTTTATCCATCTGTAGATGTCTTCATTGCCGGTTTGATTGCAAAGGTCACCACCCAGTATCATGAGATCATAAGACTTTCCGGCTACGTGTGTAAGTACATTGATAAACTTGGCCCGTGAGTCAATTTCATTGGGCATTACACCTTCAATATCGATATGTAGATCAGTGATAAAACATACTTTCATTGTTCCTTTTTAATCTAATAATTACCACAATTGTCAGCGTAGTCCTTAAGAATAAAATTTACTGCAGATAACAATTCAGAGCCTCCGAGACCGCCTTTTGTAAAAAAAACATTCAATCCTTTGGACGGCTTGATCTCATACTTTCCATCTTCAAATTTCTTTACAACAAATAGGCAGTCAGCAAAAAAGCTTTTGAAATTAATATCTGAAACTGATGTAGGTTTTGTATCCTTTTTTGACAGAAGAATGTCGAATGTGGCTTCGGATGTCTTTTTGTATTTATCCATTATATCGTCATTTTCGTAATCCTCATCTGAAATCTTAGGTGCAACATAAAAAATTAAAACCTGGATTTTATCATCTTTTATGACCTCAATAAAAAAGTCAGAATTTTTTTCATCCTTAAATTTACTAAAAGCAGATGAGACTATGTTTTTATCTTTTTTATCTTTGACATGGTGATTCACATATATAAATTTTCTGGCACCAAATCCATACTCCACCACCTCACCGGGGATGATATCTTTTTTATTTTCACGTTTGATCCTGACACCAGTTGCGAGAGATTTGTCAAAATATTTCACCTTTTCCTGAAACGTCCATGGTAATCCAGCATCTTCTACTTCTATGATTATGTCTTTTTTTCTTGAGTCAGCCATGAGGATATATCCTTCGTACTGATTGGGACGTAGCTTTATCTGACCATGGGTATGGTTTGATATCAGTACAAGCAGTAGAAAAGTAATATATTTATTAAGTACCATAGATTTTAGCTTTTGATGAAATGAATAACGCTTTGGACATTGTAGAATTTTGTATGACTGTATCATCAATGTAGCTTGTAGTCAAGTCTAAGTCCTACATTTCTCGGCGCTTCTATCAGTGCAGGTCTCAGGGTATATTCACTGTTGAGTATGTTGTTGACCAATGCCGTAATCGTCAGTTTGCCTGCCAGAAAACTCAGTCTGCTATCCATTAAGGTATAACCCACGCCATTAAAATCTCTATATTGACCGATACCAAAAAGATCGATACCTACAGGAGGTACGGCTTCAAAAGCTTTATCAATATTTACCACATGACTTACGCTCTGTACAGATACGCCCCATTTCAATTTCCCCAACTTAGCTTCAACATCTATTTTGGCCTGATGTTTTGACCTGTATTTCAGCACGTTAACTGGCTCTGAAACACTTTTTCTGATGGCTTCTGACTGATCATAATTTTTGTAAATCGGATTGATAAATGTATAACCTCCCAGAATATTTACCGGTACTCCCAGGATATTGATCTGCCCGACGATACTGGCTTCATATCCCGATATGCGAGTATTGCCTACATTCTGTGGCTGAAAACCGAACCTGCCCGGCTCAAAAACAAAAGTAAACTCTATCATATCTTCATACTCAGATATAAAACCTGCGAAATCCAAATATCCCTTAAATCCTCCGATGGCAAATCCTTGTTTATACCCCAATTCTGATGACCATCCTGTTTCAGGACGAAGATTTGGATTGGCAAAAATGGAAAAACTCCCAAATGTAGTAGTAACAAACCGCTCAGTAAGTGTAGGATATCTGTATCCCTGACCAAATGATGCCCGCAGTGCTGAGTACTCACTTGTACTGTAATTTAAAGCTATTCTGGAAATCAGCTGGCCATCAGACACCTTACCACCGGGTATCTTCTGACCCATAAATACTTCGGGACTGCGCTGCCCTACATATTCATATCGCACACCTGCCGCTACTGTAAAATTGTCAGTAAATTTTTTATCAGCCTGCAAATAAGTTGCATAATTAGTAGATTTAAAAGTGGTATCGCCCAGTATTTCTGAATCAACGCTTGTCCAGGCTCCTACAGCACCTGCCGTAATAATGAGTTTTTGTTTTTCAAAATTGCGCTGAAACTGATATTCGGTGTACTGATTGACAGACTTATTGGATTGATTGGTATTATTTTTATTATCCACAAAGATCGTACGAGTCATCAACCTGTGTTTGTTATTATGTTTATCCAGATAGGTCAGAGATGGGTCTATATACACTCTGGTAGAATTCCTGTCAGACACAGTCCCGCTCAAAGGTCGCATCGCACCGGAGCCGGGATTGGCCCATAGAAAAAAACTATTGCTCTTACTAAAATTGGCCAGCAAGCCCATCTGGGCAGTAAGCCGATCTGTGATCCTATACCTAACATTGACATTGCCCCTACCCCGACTTTCATTGGTAAATTGATTGAATCCTTCCAGTTTATTGTAGAGCCCACTGGCGATGACGTCCAACTTGCCGAATTTCTGCTTATGCACAAATGTAAAATTACTTTCATAGCGCAAAGTGTCTTTCCACCATTTTTTGGCTTCATCTTTGGGTGTCAGGAAGACGGTAGTCGCTGCAGAAAAGCGGGTCTCAGGTTCTGAAGTAGCATAGGAAGATCTGAAATTGATGATACCATTGAGCGCTGCAGATCCGTACAATGTAGACGCTGCTCCCTTAAGTACTTCTATCTGCGCCAGATTTTCGATAGGAATATCATTCCAGTTGGGAAATCCTGCATCGGGCTGCAATGCAGGTACATCATCTATCAGGAGCATCACCCGACTCCCTGCGCCATACGAATACCCTGATCCACCCCGTATATTGGCCTGTCCGTCCAGCACTTGCACACCGGGTATCTTATTCAGTATGTCATCGGAGCTGGCAGCATTGACACTGCGGAGCAAATCAGGCTTCAGTATATCTATGGAAACAGTACTGCGGGTGATATTCTGTTCATATTTTGAGCCAGTCACAGTGACCTGATCTAGGGTAAGATCCAGTGCTTCCATCTTTATTTCTGACGGGATGGAAGTAAAGTCTTGATAAGTCAAATTGATGGTTTTGTATCCCACATAGCTGATCGATAGGCTGATCGGAAAACGACTGACATCGAGCAAAAACTTGCCATCGAGATCGGTAAAATATCCGGTATCCCCATGGGTGATATTCACGCTGTAGAGTGGATTGTCATCGCTTTTGTCTATGATGGTCACTGAACTGGTCTGCGCCAATCCTGTAAACCATGAACAAACTACTAATACATACATAATGATAAGTGGCTTCATGTTGCTTCTAATGGATTGATTTGAAGATAAAAGTATTAAAATATTTTGAGAATGGAGAAAATAAATTAGAATCTGAAAGTGGAAGGGCATAAAAAAAGCGAGTACTCTGTGAAGAGCCCCGCTTTAGATGTTTTC
>JAYTNJ010000210.1:0-14879 GCA_043748345.1 Saprospiraceae bacterium | reverse complement strand
CCGGTATTTTGGACATTAAAAGAACCATTAGCCAAAAATGAAAATGTACGTTCGCTTGATACCTCACCAGCGCTTATAACTCCATTATAAGTACCTTTGAGCTTAAATCCTGCGGGAACACCATATTGTCTCATCACGATACTCATAACATCTATACTTATTATTTCGCCGTTTTTGTAAGCAACATTATATTCTGAATTAGTACCACTTACCCATCGCACTTTTAGCAGATTTTTTGTTAATGTATAGGTTCCTATATTTTTCATGTTATCTATTCTTTCGGCTTAAAGATTTACAGGATTGACTCCATGAACAGGATCAACAACTATTGTGCCATTATCAGCTAAAAAATACCAGTTTAAAGACGAACCGTTAGATGTCAGCCACGTTATGTGGCGTAGATATAGTTTACCTTTAGCTGCTTTATCAAGGCTTACTTTTACATCTGTAATAGCGCCGGGCTGCCTGAGATCATTTGGTGATACCCATGTATCCCAGTGATCAGACCAACCATCTAATCTCATTTTGTATTTATTGTCTTTTATTTCTACAATACTTCCACTTTTCCATTCCAATGAATTAAAAAATTCTGCTCTAGCTCCTACTGCCCAGGCTTGGTTTTGTGTGTAGGCAGTTGGGTTGTGGGGATTAACTTTTACGGCATTGTTAGAGCTTGATTGTCTTAGCTCATTTTCGGTTACCCATGTATCCCAGTAATCAGACCATCCATCAAATCTCATTTTGTATTTATTGTCTTTTATTTCTACAATGCTTCCATTTTCCCATTTATTTGACTTTAAAAATTCTGCTTTATCTCCTACCGTCCAAGATTGGTTTTTTGTGTAAGCACCAGTAGATAATGTATTGGTTTTATCTGCTTGTGAAGATCCAGCCAGTCTAAACTGATCTGCTGTCAGCCATGCATACTGGCCATCAAAGCCATCATATTCTACTTTGTGGGCAGTGTGAATGATTTCCTTTACAGTACCCTTGTAGGTTTTACCATCAACAGCCGGAATATCTACTTTTGACCCTACTTTTATGGTTTGAGCATTCATTACTATAATCAAAAGTAAAAAGTAAAGAGTGATGGCTAGGGACTTATTTTTCATAAAAGTGAATTGTTTCATTATTACTGTTTTTTAATAAATTTAAATATTCTTTGTTTGTAAATTTAAGTGAATGACATTTTTGTTAAATTATTTCTTGATATTACTCGTTGCCAGTGATTGTCCTGTATGATAATTTACATCAATATCTGGCCTTACTTGTACAATTTTGGAGTCAGAATCAGGTTTTACCCAATATCGATAAGCAAAAAGCAGCAAAATTAAAATTTGTATTTTTAGAATTTTAAATATGAGTTTTTAGTTATCATACATGTATTTGTCAGGTAAATTGAAAAATAATTTTTAGTTTAGTTATCTCAAAATACTAAATGATTTGGAAATTAGGGTACGTAAACCATGCTGCAACTGCAGAAAATAAGCCCCGGCATTTAAATCTTTTACATCTATTCTAATTCTTGTTTCTCTATCGAATTTAAAATCAAGCACTCTCATTAATTGCCCGTTATTACTGTATATTTTTATAGTATTGGGTCCTTTTTCCAATGATTTTGTTTCGATAAAAATTTCATTGTTGGCTGGATTTGGAAATAGAGAAAACTTACTATTATCAGGTAAATCTTCAGAAGAAGATAATACAGATCTGGTTAAATTCACATCAAGAATATAACTCCCCGTTTCTCCGGCAGCATAAGGTGCAATATAAAAAATTAAGGTTCCTCCATTACGAATTGTAACAGGTTGATATAGAAAATCATCATACGCACCTGAAGATCCGTTTCCGTAATCAAACGAGAACAAAACATCTGCATCGTAACTATCAGTATTTATATTATTAAACCGATCTCCGACTTTTGCATTTAAAGTATAGTCATAGCCTGGAGGCAGTACAACTTTATAAAAATCATAATCCGTTTGATTATGCAGATTAGAGCCGGTTGTTAATATAGAAGTTGTATTGCTGGAAAAAGTATAAATTAAATTATGGGCAGTTTGAGGCGTATTGTTATTTTCATATTTATCCGGAGAGATGGCAGGGGAAGTAATATTTACTGCTACAGGATTTTCAAAACCATTGCTGGATATGACGGTCCATTTTTTATAGTCAGGTGAACTCCATATTGCAATATAATAACTGCCGGGAGGTAAGCTTATTCCGGTCGAAGCGAAACTAAGTCCCTGGAAAAAAAAACCTGGATTCAGATTTAAGTTTGGATATTCATAAATAGTCTGTATCCATTTTCCATTTTTATCTAATATTTCTGCTGAAATCCATCCTTCAAACTTAGTAGTTCCTCTATTTACAACTTCTGCTATTATATTAAATGGTTGACCCTGGACTATTGGAAGTGAATTGATACTAATTTTTGAATATATTTTTAAATTATTGGATTCTTCGGGTACATTGACTTCAATAGGATTTGTAAACGTTGAAGGTTTTAACAATATCCAATCTTTGTCCGGCAATTTAAAATAAATGGCAATGGTGTGGTTTCCCGGGACCAGGTTAATACCAGAATTTGTAAACGTATAATTATAAAAGAATCCGTTTTGTAAGACTTTGTTTTCCAGGATTTGAACGTAATTCACAAAATCACCTGCCTTGGTAAAGATTGCTGCGCAAATATCACCTGTAAAATTTGATGTGCCACGATTCACAATTTGTACAGTCACATTTATTGGAGAACTTGAAGTAATTGGATCTGGATTGTAACCGATAGCTGCATATAGACTCAAATCATAAGTTCCGGTTTGCACATCAGGCACTACACCAAGTAGTGCATAATGTCCTGAATTATATCCGCCTGTACCGCCACCTATACCAACACCTCCGGGATTTAGGGCATCTATGAGGAAGTAACCATCATGCTGGCCACCCCAGCCCCAGTTAATGTGGAAAAAATTATTGTTGTCATAACCATCCAAAATGAAGAAGTGACCTCCGCCTGTACCAGCTCCTCTATAAAAAATAGGTTTCGCTGTATCCAGATCTCCTTTTAATAAATTTTTCCAATTTTCATCGGTGTAATTTATTCTATTATAAGAGTCAAGGGATTTTTTATATCCAAAATAATTTTCAAATGCATCTCTGATGCCAAAAAGACCTGAAGTGCTCAAATTTGTTGTATATTCCATGCTCTGAGCAACCCCGCAATGGTACATCAATGTGGCAACTGCAGAATTTGGGTTGTTTATTACATTGGGCATGTTATTCCAGTCATAAGTGGTATTGGCAAAGTTTACAGACAGTGTGCCATAAGTCTCATGATAGTAAGAATGAAAACCGGTCCCGGTTTTGGGATAATTCCAATACTTCATGATCTGAGCCATTGCTGTAGCACCACAACCTGTGACAGACTTTCCCGGGCAAAGATCGTTAACATAGGGTCTTTGATTCCATTTTGTTTTCATCAAAGGTTCGACACTGGATATTGTCCTGTCGGAATAATTTCCTATATGACCATTTGATAATAAATTCCACTTGCTTACTATGTCATCATTAGGCTCTATTTTATTGTCAATAATGTATTGTATTTGTTTTTCATATTCTTCAAACCAGCTCGCTATGTGTTCCGGCATATGATCAGGTTCAAATTTGTTTTGATCAGAATATCCTAAAATGGGGGTTACTCTATCGTCACCTGCTATAATAACAAATCCTGATTGCTCAGTACTGAAAACAAAAAAGAAAGTATTTTTTATAGGTGACCTTAAGCTGTTATTGTTGTTTGAGCTGGACTCAAAAACCAATTTAAGGTTCAATGTATGACTTATGTTTTTAAATTTTGCCACTCCCGACAAAAAGGTCAATCCTATTTGTTTTGCTTTAGCTTCATCAATTTGTTTACCATACATAAGTCCAAAAAATAACATTATTATGGCTGTTGATATATATTTGTTCATATCCGGTGTTTAAATATTTTAATATATTAAAGTGAATTTCCTTTTATTAAATGAGTCAATTGAAATCATTTATAAATTGTATAATGAATGCAAATATAACTTGATATTATTTCAAGAAAAATAGGTCTTTAGTCCTATTTTATCAAACTATCTAATGATTTACATTTGCATTAGCAAAATGATTCTAAAATGGTTTTGCAATGGACCAAAATTATTAAAATTTAAACACAAATGTATCATGAAAAATTTAACACTATTTATTGTTTTTTTGGTTTTGTATTGTTACAAATCATACTCACAGGATGATATACAGACTCAATTAGAAATTGATATTCTTGAAGGTCATTTCAAGGATAATATTACTCGGTTAAAGCCAACTTCCAAAATTTTTGACGAAATAAATGGAATACAATTTAATAAAGATAAGACAAAGGATATTAAATTTGATAGGTCACCAATAGGGTTAAAGTCCCTAACAGACTCAATCTATAAATATATATGGAACAAGACATCAAATAAATGGGATTCTTTAAACAAATTTATATATTTCTATGACAATAAAATCGGAACCCGTGACTCAGCTGTTGGATATATATGGCAATCTTTAACAAATAAATGGAGAGAAAATACTAAATCAATTTCAATACGTGATAGTAAGAGCAAATTAATTGAAGAAATAATTCAAACATATAGTAGTGTTAGCATATGGAAAAACAGCTCTAAATATAACTATATATATGACACATATGGAAATGTAAAAGAAGAAACAGATTATACATGGGATACATCAAATAAGTGGATAGAATCATCTAAGTATACTTATAAAAATGATGTTAATGGGAAAGTATTGCAAAAAATATATTATAAATGGAATAAAACGTCAAACAATTGGATTGAGTCGACTAAAAAAGAAAGTATTTATGATAATGCAGGTTATGTGCTTGAAGAAATTGATTTTGTTTGGACAACTTTTGGCACATGGCTTGCAACGGTTAGGAATGTTATTAAATATTATGATCTGAAAGGAAATATTCTAGAACTTCTTAATTACAAGTGGAACCAAACTACAAATACATGGTCACCGGCACTAATGGTAATTTTCAGCTATGACGCATCCGGCAAAAATACCGGATTTATAAGGAGCAAATGGGATATTACCAAAAACGCTTGGGCATTAGATTATCAAAAAAAAATTAGCTACGATGCGAATTCAAAACCGATCGAAATTACTTATGATCAAAGAAATTCAATTGATAGCACATGGGTTCTTGATCAAAAATATAATTATGCATATGATCTTAAAGGAAGGATAATTGAATATATCGAATATTTTAGATTTCAATTGGCGATTTTTTTACATAATAGACGGGTATATAAATATGACTCTGATGATAATGTAATTGAGGAAGTATGGTATAACAAAAGTCTTGCGGGTTGGGATGAATCAACCAGATGGGTATATTATTTTTCTAAACATGAAGTTTCTTCAGTTGATTTACTGCCAGATTTTAATAAGTATACTTTATATCCCAATCCTGCACACGAATTTTTAAATGTTAAAAACTTACAAAATGAGGACATACAGATATATGATTTGAGCGGAAAGCTAATGATCTCTAAAAAATATAATGCTGACAATACTTTAGATATCAGCGTTTTAAATAAAGGTGTTTATATCATTACTATTACAGATAAGAATAATAATACGGTATCAAAGAAATTTGTTAAGCAATAGATTATTTTTCTGGTTTGCTAGTTTATACAATTTAGCCAGAAACTAAAATTGAATTGACAGTATATAAGTATATTCATTTGCCACTGATTATGTACGATTTTGTCATATATCAATGGATAATAAAACGAAGATTTATATCAATAAGTAAAAAACATCTCAAGAAAGAATTTGGATTTATTACTTTTGTTAGATTTAGGTTATTATTTTATTGACATGAATTGATGTTTGAAAAACATAAAAGTAAAATTGTATTTTGGCTCTGTATTACTATCTGGGCTAGTACTCTTTTAGCCCAGATACCTAAAATAGATGACTTTACAATTTATAATCATATTTCTCATCATGTAGACAGAAGTATTTCAGGATAGGTCACATCAAGAATGACAGAAGTAAGTGGTAATGTTAAATTTATTTCAGATAACACTGGTACAACGATCCTTATCGTTATTTAATTTTTATTTTTACCTGCCGAAATACTTGTTTAAGGCTTCGACTCGCGTATGGACATGTAGTTTTGCATATATATTAGAGATATGAACCTTAACTGTTTTATAACTTATTAATAATTCTCTGGCTACTTCTTTTTCCAGTTTTCCTTTACTGATGAGTTCAATTACTTCTTTTTCACGTGATGTCAAAGTATTTGTAAGGTTATTTATGCTGTTGTATTCGGGCTTATTATTAAAAGATGAAGCTATTTTTCTTGCAATACTTGGAGTCATAGGTGAACCACCATCAGCCAATTCGAAAATGGCTTCAATAATTGTTGCTTTGGAAGCAGATTTTAGTATATAACCCAAAGCACCAGCTGATAAAGCCTCAAAAACTTTGGCATGATCTTCAGATATCGTTAGGATTAGAAATAACATTTTAGGATTTGATGATTTCAGCCGGGTAATACATTCAATGCCAGAAATATTATGACTGCCGAGATTCAGGTCCATCAGTACTATTTCGGGATTTAATAGTGGGATGTGCATAAGCGCTTCACCTGGATTACTATATGTACCCAAAACATTGATATTTTCAGCTTTTTGCAACACCAAATTTAATGTGTGCAACAAAAATTTATCATCTTCCACAATGGCTATGTTAATCATAACAGGCTCAATTGTAATAAAAGTAAATATAGCTGTTTATTAATAAATTCTATCATTGATTTTAGAATTTTACTTTAAAAAAATGACATCTGAATACTCTAAGTCATATTACAGTGTAGAGTTAATCCTATACTTTCAACCCAAATTTAATCTTATAAAATATTTATAAACACAAACAAAACTAAGTCTTATGAGTCAACTAAAAAATAGGTCTTTAGTCCTAGGTCATTTGTATTATTCAACCTTGATTTGCAAAAATAAAAGATAAAAAAGAAATCTATAATTGACTATTTTCTATATTCACATCCGGAAATAGATAAAGTTACGATATGCCCAAATTTGAAGTCCATCCCGATATCTCCCTGGCAAAGACCATCCATACTGACTTTTATGTGGATAGTAATGTTTTTGAAGCATGTAAAGAGAAAATATTTTCTCAAGGTATTCATTATGTCGGAGACACAGATTTGTTGCCTGATGCCGGCTATACTTATCCTTTGGTTCTTTTACCCGAATACCTGGATGAACCGGTGGCAGTGGTAAGAGATAAAGATAATACTATCAGATGCCTTAGTAATATATGTACACACAGGGGCAATTTGTTAGTCACAGAACCCTGTAAAACAAGCCAGTTAAGATGTCGGTATCACGGTAGAACCTTCTCATTGGATGGTCAGATGATCTTTATGCCTGAGTTTACTGAAGTTAAAGATTTTCCATGTAATGAAGACCATTTGGTTTCACTCCCTGTTTTTCAGTGGGGGAAATTGATATTTACATCTCTCAATAAGGAAATATTACCGGCAAAGTATTTTAAGGATATGATGCATCGAATGTCTTTTTTTCCCATGGATAAGCTGGTGAGAAGGGATGATCTGGGCAAGGACTATTTTATCGAAGCAAACTGGGCTCTGTACAGCGAAAATTATCTGGAAGGGTTTCATATTCCATTTGTACATCAGGGGTTGAGTGCAGTGCTTGACTATGGAGATTATGAAACTGAGCTATATTATCCATATTCCAGCCTTCAGTTGGGAATAGCAAAAACTGCAGATGATACATTTGACTTGCCTAAGGATTCATTGGATTATGGAAGGCATATTGCGGCGTATTATTTTTGGATTTTCCCTAATATGATGTTCAATTTTTACCCATGGGGTTTATCCATCAATATAGTGCAACCATTGGCGGCAGATCGTACAAAAGTATCCTTCATTACATACATGTATGATGAGTCAAAATACAATCAGGGTGCGGGAAGTGATCTGGATAAGGTTGAAATGGAAGATGAAGAAATCGTGCAGAATGTGCAGAAAGGAATCAGGTCAAGATTTTATATTAAGGGCAGATATTCAGTCAGCAGAGAAAAAGGCACTCATCATTTTCACAGGCTACTTGCTGAATTTTTGAATAATGGCCAATGAATTGTGGTATTAGTTTTTAATATATTGGATTACCTAATCAAACTCATAGGTGTGTATGTTTTGGTATCATTGTATGCTCCTCCGGTAATTGACCTTCCATCGAGAGAGAGCAGAAAAGTACCTGTCCATTTGCTTTGCTGATCCATGATTACAAAGTCAATGGTATTATTATTTATCGTACCATTTCCTTTTCCTGTCTCTATTCCGGATTTGATTATGGTAAAGGAAATATTATTTCCGTTTTGAATAAAATTGTAATACATGTCCGTAATATCTGGGCGATTATTGAGATACCATGTTCCTGAAATATCTGGTTGGATATAAGTATTATTATTTACGGTACTATAATTAGTGGTATTAATTCCTTTTGATTGGCTATACAGCTCTTTTTCTGTGACTTGTACCTGCAATTCTGGATTTGCAGTTTTTTCCTTTTCCAAAAGTTTTGGAACAATTTCCACAACAGCGGTTAAAAGCCCTATGATGGCGATCGCAATAGTAGCTTTTGTGCTTAAACTTGTTTTACTTTCTTCAGCCATAAGTTTTATATTTATTGTCAAATACAAAACAAAATTATGAATTATTTTAATAAATAAAGCAAATTATATAATTTATGGCATATAAGTGTACTATTTATTGTATAAAACCTGTTCTAAAGAAATTTTTCAGATTTGTATAATAGCTTAGTGTTAAAAAATCTTAAACTAAGTTCTTTCACTTGTAAATAAAAGTGAGAAAACACTCTTCATTTACAGTCGACCTTTGCCAGAATAGAGAATTTATATTTGGGAAAAAAAAGGGTGTGAAAATTACTGTAGTTCTTAATATAATAACTATAAACTACATAAAATAAGGGATACATTGAGAAATATTTACTATTTTATTAAAATACCCCACTAAATTGTAACTTAAAATAAAAAAAATTAAAATATTTTATTCTAAATAATTAATTATAATCTACATTTGGTTTTTTTGTAAAAAACATACATTAAGCTTAGATTTGATCATACACACTACTTAATACCAAAAAGATGAAAAAATTAGGATTAATGGACGGTTACCAGACTATAGGAGCAGTTTGGGACGAAATGTATGCTAATCATGGCGTGCGGGAACATTATTCTCAGTTTTTTGCTAACTTTAGTCATTATGATCAAGAAACACTAGTCACTAAAAATGAGCTGGCTAAAAAACTCTTTATGAGGCAGGGTATCACTTTTACAGTGTACGATAATGGGGAAGGTATTGAAAAGATATTCCCCTTTGATGTCATCCCTCGCATCATCGAGGCTAATGAGTGGACTATGCTGGAGGCAGGTCTGAAACAAAGGTTAAAGGCGCTCAACATATTTCTGAAAGATATCTACAACGAGCAGTTTATCCTTCATGATAAAGTGATTCCCTCAGAGTTGATATACACCTGCCCTTTTTTCCTTGAAGAAATGAGGAATTTCAGAGTGCCGTTTGATATATACACACACATAGCGGGCATCGACCTCATAAGGGATCACGACGGCCAGTTTTATGTACTGGAGGACAATCTTCGCACCCCTTCTGGCGTATCCTATATGCTGGAAAACCGAAATATCACTAACAGACTGTTTCCTGACCAGCTGCCCAAAAACAATGTTCGTCTCGTCAGAAATTATCCTGATTTGTTACTTAAAAACCTTTTAGAACTTTCCAATACACAAACCAGCAAACCCATAGTAGTGCTTTTGACACCGGGTATATTTAATTCAGCCTATTTTGAGCACTCTACTCTCGCAAAAATGATGGGAATTGAACTTGTAGAAGGGAGAGACCTGGTGGTCAATGACCTTAAAGTTTATATGAAAACGACAAAGGGCTTGCAACAGGTTAACGTGATTTACCGGCGAGTAGATGATGAGTTTATTGATCCGCTTGTATTCAGGCCTGATAGTGCATTAGGTGTGCCTGGTCTTTATTGGGCTTACCGGGCAGGTAATGTCAACATAATCAATGCGATGGGCAATGGGGTATCTGACGATAAAGCAGTATATACTTATGTGCCGGATATGATCAGATTTTATCTCAACGAAGAGCCAATATTAAAAAACGTGCCCACCTATCAGATGGAAAATGAAGATCAACGAAAATATTTATTTGATAATATGGAAAAGATGGTCATAAAAAGGACTAACGGTAGTGGAGGCTATGGGATGTTGATAGGTAATGCTGCGACAGAAAAAGAAATGACTGAATTTAAAATAGCAATCAAAAAAGACCCAAGAGATTTTATTGCCCAGCCTATTATAAATCTGTCATCATCTCCTTGTTTTATCAATGGCAAACTTCAACCCAGGCGCGTAGATTTAAGACCCTTTGCGCTGTACGGACCGAATGGTATAGATATAGTTCCAGGAGGGCTTACCAGGGTAGCACTAAAAGAAGGTTCATTGGTAGTAAATTCTTCTCAGGGTGGCGGAAGTAAAGATACCTGGGTATTGAGTCATTGATTATGATGTTAATGAATTATAAAAACAGAGTATGTTAAGCAGAGTTGCAGATGCTATTTTCTGGATTTCCAGATACATGGAGCGGACTAAAATAGAAGCTACTTTTTTACATACAAATTATGTAGCTATTCAGGATAATGCTATAGAAAACAACTGGAAACTCATTCTTCAGAAATATGGGAATAAAGAGTATCTCCGAAAAAAACAAAAAGACCGCTATAATGCTTCTGAGACCTTGTTACACCTGCTGATAGATAAAGACAATCCTGCATCCATATTAAATAATGTAATGTACGCCAGAGAAAATGCGAGATCGGTGCAGGATAATATCACTAAAGAGTTATGGCAGATGCTCAATAATTTTCATCATACTATCCGAAATGATAAAAATGATCAGATCCTCAGAAACGATGACCCAATTGAAGTTTTGGACATGATACAACAACAGTGTTACCTGTATTCAGGTACCGTTGACTATACCATGGATCGAGGGCCGGGTTATTATTTTTTGAATGTTGGGAAACGAATCGAAAGAACGATGCAATCTATACAAATCCTAAAATTAAAGCTCAATGAGATTGCTTATGACCTGGATGATGACAGTAAGACATTGTCTTTCAGATATGTCCTTTATGCACTTTCAGGAAATGAATTGTATGGTAAAACGTATCGAGGTGCCCTGACTATCCGCAATATTATTAATTTTGTGTTATTTAGCCCTATTTTTACCAATTCAGTTCAATATTCTTTGGGTAGAATTCGGTCAAGTTTACATCCGTTAAAAGATGAGTCAAGGCCTGAAGCTTTTTCTCAGGTGGATTTTGAAATTGGCAGAATTATAAGTAGTTTTACATATTCCAAACCGGATTTGAAAGACATAAAGCAGTTGGCTCAATATCTGGATGATCTTGAAAAAGATATACTTAGCTTTTCAACCACGTTTTCAGCCCTGTATTTTAAATAAATTGTAAAGATCAATATACCCTTATATCCCGTACTCCCAATATAAAAACATTTTAGTATAAAAACATGCCAATATATAAAATTAAACATATCACAAATTACTTTTATCTGGAGCCTGTATATGATTCAATCAATCAAATGATGTTGTATCCAATAGCAGACCAACATCAAAAAGTCATCCATCACTCAATAAAAATTACCGATAATCCTTCTGTACAGGTTTTTACCGATAAGTTTGGAAATACTCTTGGCATTTTCAGCTATCTTCAACCACATACCGAGTTGAATATTACATCGGATCTGGAGATCGAAACATTTGCATTCTCAGAGCCGGATAATATTTCTCACCCGGATGCTGCATGGAATGAATATAACTATTTACAACACGACCATCGATTCAGGGATTTTCTGCAGTTGGAAAACAAGGGATTTTTTGAAGAAATCAAAGAAATAGTTTTTCAACTTGTAAATAAAAATATCACACCTTATGAAAATGCAAAAGTTTTTTCAGAATACATTTTTGAAAATTTTATATATACCACTGGTGTCACATCAATAGAAACTGAGATCGATGAAATATGGACTCTTAAAGCGGGTGTATGTCAGGATTTTGCTCATTTATTACTGGTTATGCTTAGGATAGTTAATATTCCAGCCCGGTATGTCAGCGGTTACATCTGCCCAAAAAATGATGATTTTCGTGGTGCTGGCGCTACTCATGCCTGGGTTGAAGCATTTATACCCGATTATGGCTGGGTAGGCCTTGATCCTACTAATAATTGTGTAACATCTGATCAGCACATCAGACTCGCAGTAGGAAGATACTTTAAAGATTGTACACCATTTAAAGGAATATATAAAGGGAAGCTCGATCACCGACTCGAGGTATCTGTGATTGTCGAAAATGCGGAAACCCCTTCATCTGCCACCAGAATATTTACAGAAGACCTATTCAAATCTATTGAACCTTCTATGGTTAGTGAAATTAAATCTTCCACCACAGTCGGTACCAATTCATACCAGGCATTTATACAGATGCAACAACAACAACAGCAACAATAAATTTATGATTGTTTACGTGACATTATTTTATTGTTTTAATTCTATATTTTGTTCATCACCCTATTGTTAAAATAAATACAATATTTTTATTTCTGTAAGAAAAAAACGCATTCAGAATTAAACTTTTCTTCCATCAGAATGTCAAAAAAAAAAAAAAAGTTTCAATCAAAAAAATGAATAAATATTACCGTATTACCACTACCACATTTTTTATACTTATTTGTTTTCAGATCAAATCACAAAATCTGTATTTTCCACCAGTGAGCAATGCCGCAAATTGGGAAACTACTTCCCCAGCATCATTGGGGTGGTGTGTAGGAAAGATTGATACCTTATACCGATTTCTGGAGAGTGAAAATACTAAGGGCTTTATTGTGCTGAAAGACGGAAAAATAGTACTTGAAAAATATTTTGGTACCTTTACTCAGGATAGCATTTGGTATTGGGCATCTGCAGGAAAAACAATGACTGCATTTTTGGTCGGACAAGCACAGGAATCCGGACTCTTGAAGGTATCTGATCTATCTTCAAAATATCTTGGAAAAGGGTGGACCAAATGCACACCTGCCCAGGAAGATAAAATCACTGTGAGGCATCAACTTACTATGACTACAGGACTGGATGACGGAGTTCCTGATAACCATTGTTTGATTGATACTTGTCTGAAATTCAAAGCTGATGCAGGGAAAAGATGGGCTTACCATAATGCTCCATATACATTACTGGAAAAAGTTTTAACTTCCGCTTCGGGGCAGCCAATCAACACTTTTACACAGCAAAAACTTAAAAACCAAACCGGCATCACTGGCAGTTGGTTTACATTGGATTATGATAATGTATATTTCAGTCGTGTCAGAAGCATGGCGAGATTTGGCTTACTGATTCAAAATAAGGGTATTTGGAATAAAGATACTTTATTAAGAGATGGAGAATACTTCAAACAAATGACTACTACATCGCAAAATATAAATCTTTCTTATGGTTATCTTTGGTGGTTGAACGGCAAACCTTCTTACATGGTGCCCACTTTACAAACGGTTTTCCCAGGATCATATGCCCCTTCAGCACCGGCAGATATGTATTCAGGCCTTGGTAAAAACGGACAGATCGTCAGTATATCGCCTTCAAAAGGTATTGTAATAGTAAGAATGGGTGATAGACCAAATAGTGCTGCATCTGAGATTGCCACCATTTTATGTAATCAGATTTGGCAAAAGCTCAATGATATAATGTGTACTACAACATCAACAGTCGAGGTACAGAATGTGCCTATAAATGTAAATGTTTATCCAAACCCGACAGGGGCATTTTTAAAAATAAATGAAGATTCAGAAATTATAAAAAGCGCAGAGATTATCAGTCCGGATGGCCGACTAATAAGTAAAGGGCCAATAAATGGCCAAACAATTGACGTATCAGGATTAAGTCCGGGAGTTTATTTTCTTAGATTACTTTCAATTGAAAATAAATTTACTACTTCAAAATTTGTAAAACAATAGATAGAAAAAAGTAATTTTGCATAAAAATTTTATCATGCCTGAAAATTTTGAATCCTCATACGAAACTATTATACATGCACCTGTAGAAAAAGTATGGGAAGCACTAACTGTTGCTTCAAAAGTCAAAGAGTATTTTTTTGGCTCGGATCTTATCACAGATTGGAATGTAGGTCATCCCATTTATTTCAGAGGTAGCTGGGAAGGGCAATCATATGAAGACAAAGGCATAGTAAAGGAATATATTTCTTGTAAAAAACTTACATACACATATCTCAGTAACTGGAGTGGTAAAGCTGATCTTCCGGAAAATTATCTTTTAGTTTCTTATGAAGTAAAATCGGTAAATAATGGGACAGAACTGTCTGTGAAGCAGACCAATTACGATGCTGAAAAGGTTGAACATTCCAAAGCAAATTGGAAAATGGTTTTTGAGGGATTGAAAAAGTTGGTAGAATAAATTAACCGTCAGTAGCCACAATTTATGTAAGTTTATATTTTATTCATTTTTTTGGTCTGACTCAAATAAAATAAATCCACTTATTCATATCTGTTTTTAATATTTTCGGAAATTAAAAATTTTCTAACAGAAGTCCAAGTTACGTCAGGGTATCTTAGATTGTCATATTTGTCGACTATAGCCTTCCC
>JAYTNJ010000209.1:0-1632 GCA_043748345.1 Saprospiraceae bacterium | reverse complement strand
GCCGAAATATTTGGGGCTGAGTCTACATCTTTTTTGGAGCATTCAGGAAGTTTTTGGGGGTTATCAGGGATAATTAAAAAAGTTATGCCACGCTTTTTTGAGTAATACTGTAGATAAATACTGCGCAGAAACCTTTTTATAATAAATATCTCCTTCAAAAATCATGATTTACTAAGTGATTCATCGTTTCAATTAACAAAATTAATTCATGTATTAACACGTGTTTAATAGTTAATTAATTAACAAGTAAAAAGAACATATTTAACTAATCTATTGATTTTCAGTAATATATAACTATATTTTATACGAAATAAAACTTTAAAATTGTGGAAAAATTCTTTTTTGAAAAAGATACGACGGATTGATAATTGTCTATATTTACACCGTTTTTATTCCCGGACACAGTAATTAACATATGGAAAACAAAATAAAACGAGACTTAGCCCTAATAAACCTCGTATCCGACTTTGAGAGCAAATTTGAAACGGGGGATGTAGGATATCTTGAAGAAAGAGTGTATTTTCAGCTTCTTGAGTTTTATGAAGATGAATATCTTTTTGAAAAAGGACTTGAAGTCGTAGATTATGCCATAGAGCAATATAAATACAGATCAGAATTTTATATCATTAAGTCACGGTTGCTGCTCAACAGCGGCAAAACTGATGATAGTCTGAAAACGCTGACTGAAGCTGAAAATATAGCTCCTTTTGAAAGGGAAATCAGCCTCTTAAAAGCTCGGGCTTTTGCCATTAAAAAACAATTTGATTTAGCCCGAGACATTCTTGACGATATGTGGATAGGTGCTACTCCGTCAGATGCGGTAGACATTCTTTTGGGAGAGTCTTACATACACGAGAACATGAAAGAGTACAATGAAATGTATAACGCTCTTTCCAAAGCTGTCATGTTGGACAGTAAAAATGAAGAGGCGATGGAAAGGGTTTGGATCAGTGCTGAATTATCCAGAAGATATGAAGATAGTGTAGAACTGCATAAAATTATCATAGAAAAAGATCCATACAACTATCAGGCATGGTATAATCTTGGCCATGGTTACAATTGTATTTGGGAGTACGAAAAAGCAATTGATGCCCTCGAGTATTCGTACATTATAAATCCGGATTTTGAAAGTGCTTATCTTGATTGTGCAGACACCTGCCTCCAAATCAGAGATTATCAAAGGGCCTTGGATATCTACATCGAAGCTAATAATAAATTTGGTCCCAATGATGAATTAATGGTCAATATTGCACATTGTTATATATTTCTATCTAAGATTGGAATAGCTAAACAATGGCTGCTGAAGGCCATAAAACTGGATGCTTATAATGATGAAGCTTTATTCCTATTGGGAGAGTGTTACTCGCTGGATAAAGTGTGGTATAATGCCATCAATGCATATCACAAAGCCATCCAGATTGAAACCAGAAGAGAAGAGTATTATCTGGGCTTGGCCAAGGCTTTTGTTGCAGTAGAAGATTATAAAAAAGCAATATTTAATTTTCAGATGGCCACTGAAACAGGACCAGAGGATACTCTATACTGGAAGGAGTATATTTGTTTTCTTATCAGATTAGGCTTATATGATGAGGCTACAGAGGTACTTGATGAAGCCGAAGATCACACTTATGG
>JAYTNJ010000208.1:0-2921 GCA_043748345.1 Saprospiraceae bacterium | reverse complement strand
GGGAGTAAAGAGCTCTTCTGATTATTAGCTTCTCGTAAATAACTTTGAAATTCTGTTTTCGATGTAATCATGTTAGAGAAAGCGATATTGCTGCCGTCTTTGACTCATCCCCCGGCCCCTTCTCTTAAAAAAGAAGGGGAGTGATGTTTACCGAGCCAGAAGAATTTGAGTATTCAACTTTTTGTGAAATCTAGGTTTAATCATCACATCCTTTTATTGGCCTTTCTATTTTCAATAGAAAGCACCATCTAAATAGCCATTAATGGAAATATTGGACTATTTTTCGAAGAGGCTTGAGATAAAGTGTATAAAAACGTGGCTTCAGTCCATTAATCTCCCATGCCAATCTGTCCTGTCGATTTGCTAAAAATCTGGCTTTCAAACTTTGATTGCTTGCCCCACCCGACCGCATATTTACAATTGTGGTCGATAAATACACACATTGGCAGTTATGTTTATATAAAAATCTAAGCATGAGTTCATAATCGGCTGCCGTTTTAAGTGCTACATTAAAGTCACCAAATTTTAAATATAAGTCCTTGCGAACGAAAAAAGTGGGGTGTGGCGGCATCCATCCATTTAAAAAAGAAGATCTTTTAAAACTTCCAGAAACCCACTTTCTGACTACCCTGCCCAGTTTATTTTTATCTACATAGGCAAGGTCGGCATACAAACAATCTATGCTTGGGTCTGATTGAAATAGTTCAACTACGGATGATATTACTTCATTTGAATCATAAAAATCGTCTGAATTCAGTATGCCTATGATGTCGCCTGTAGCCAATGAGATTCCTTTATTCATGGCATCATAGATACCGTCATCAGGTTCAGAGATAACTTTTGCTATATGTTTATACGTACTAACAATCTGCAATGTGTTATCCTTGGATTGACAATCGATAATAATATGTTCAATATCAGGATACTTTTGTGCTTCCACGCTACGCAATGTATCTGTAATGGTATCAGCACTGTTGTAAGTGGCGGTGATGATGGAGATTTTCAAAATCTGGCTATTGATAACTACTAAAAGTGATTTGTCAAGTTTTTATATTAATTCACTGACTAAAATATCTTCATCCAAATCTTCCCAATGGATTCCTTCTCCATCTCCAATTAACCTCCAATTGTTTCTTTGATCTGATGTAGCATCTCTTAAAGATGGAAACCACTGTATAGGAATGGCTAATTCTCTGCCATCTTCAAGCAGAAGATATATTTTGATATCATCAAACCATACATCTAAAGCATTGGCTGATTTACTTATTTGTAAAATACTCATCCCATTTTGTTTTAAAAAGTTTTACATTTTCTATTATAATTTTTCTAATTTCATTGAGTTCTCTGGCATTAAATTTATTCGATTTTAAAAGTTCTCCATTTTCTATTGTAAATTTTGCCGTACTATTCTCTTTTTCAACATGAATATGTGGTGGCGGGTGATCATTGCTGTAAAAGAAAAAGCGTTATCCTTGTGTTTTTAATATTGTCGGCATTCAATTTTTATTTATGAAAATAGTGCGCATCATTTTTGCAAATATATATACTTATGCGAGCTACAAGTTATTTTCTTCAGAATCATTTTTTATAGTCCGCTGCTCTATATCACTATAAGACTGGTCCTTTATATTATGTAAAGTATCTTTGATAGGTGATGCTCTATTATATGTAGCTGCAATTGTTGAAACACTGTTGTAAGTCGCCGTGATGATAGAAACTCGCATCTAACTATCACGCCTAATGACACAATTTTCCAGCACCAACATATCCATATCTGTCCTCAAGTAACAATCCAATGCATGTTCCGGAGAATTTACTATAGGTTCATTTTCATTAAAAGAAGTATTAAGTAAGATGGGTACCCCTGTTTTTTTTCTAAATGTTTTAATTAATGCGTAATATCGTGGTGATACATCTTTATTTACAGATTGTAACCGGCCCGAACCATCAACATGGGTCACAGCAGGAATACTTTCTTGTTTCTCTTTTCTGATAGGGAATACTTTTTCCATAAATGGCACTCTATCTGTTTTCTCAAAATATTCGTCCACATAATCTTCCAAAATCGAAGGCGCAAAGGGACGAAAACTTTCACGTCTCTTTATTTTAGAATTAAGTAGTTCCTTTGCATCTGCTCTCCTCGGATCCGCCAAAATAGATCTTGCCCCTAGTGCCCTCGGGCCAAACTCTGCCCTACCCTGAAACCAGCCGATCACGCCTCCATGTATCAATCTTTCTGAAACAACATCAAACAGTTCGGGATCATCATATTTTTCATACTTGATTTTTCGTGATTTCAAATATGTTTCGATCTCTTCATTTGAATACTTAGCTCCGGTATATGCCGACCATATAGCTGGCATCCTATTATTTTTCAAGATTTGATTATGTACATACAAGGCTGCACCCATAGAAATTCCGGCATCGTGACCTGCACTAGGGATGTAAACTTCTGTAAATGGTGTATTTTCAGTAAGCTTTCCATTTGCTACTGAATTTTGTGCAACACCACCTGCAATGCAAACTTTTGTCAGTCCCGTTTTTTGATGCAAATATTGTAAGATATGAAAAATGATTTCTTCTGTAAAGCGCTGTACCGAAGCAGCTATATCTTTATGGTATTGTGTCAACTCTTCTTTTCCATGTCTGGCTGCACCAAAAAGTTCTTCGACTCTATTTCCAAATAGCTTTGCCACCACAGGTAAATTATCTTTACCATAACTTACTACACCGCTTTTGGTAGGGTTAAAATATGTCTGGTCTAACTCAAACAATCCACCTTCTTTCAGTATGACCATTTTACGGAGTTTGTCGGTATATTTGGGAGTTCCATAAGGAGCAAGCCCCATGACTTTGTACTCATCCCCATAGTGTGGAAATCCCAGATACTGGGTCATAGCGGAGTAAAATATACCTATGGA
>JAYTNJ010000207.1:0-3251 GCA_043748345.1 Saprospiraceae bacterium | reverse complement strand
AATTCGTTTGTCAATAATGCCTGAGTGGACGGACTGGAAGCGAAAAAAACTATCCCCCCAATTTTATAATCTCTGACCCATTGCTTAAGCATCGCAGTATCATGAGGTTTTCCTGAATAGTTGCCTCTTGGCAAAAGCAGCTGTCCTATCTTTTCTTCAAGTGTTAAACTATTAAAAACGGAATCCACCCACTTTCGGTTATGATCCGTCAGGAAAGCCGGGCTTACAGTTTGTCCCAAAATACAAGTTGTGACAAATATCAGAAATATGCTTGAAATAAATTTGATCATGGTGAATGCGATAACTGGCATAAATAATGTTAAGAAATAAGGTAACCTCCGTCAGCCGTAAATTCCTGACCAGTACAATAAGCAGAAGCTTCAGACGCCAAATAAACTGCAAGTCCGGCCATCTCATCAGGATGGGCAATGCGCTGTAAAGGAATATTTGCAGTCCAGTGATCCAATACCTCTTTATTGGTCCAAAGTGCCGAACTAAACTTAGTTTGTACCAGGCCAGGGCAAATGACGTTTGACCTGACTTTAAATACACCCCACTCTTTGGCTTGAGCTTTTGACAGCATAATAAGAGCAGCTTTGCTGATGCTGTAAATGCTTAATCCGGGACTTGGTCTGAATCCTTCCACAGAACTAATATGGATGACAGAACCTGCTCCGTTTTTTTTCAAATGCGGTAGACAAAGATTTGATAAGATCAAGGCTCCTTTTACATTTATCTGCATTAATTTATCAAAAAGATCTCCGGTCATATCTTCAAGAGGTCCATAGTAAGGATTTGTAGCCGCATTATTTACAAGTACATCGATACTCCCATAATGACCTATAGTTTTTGAAACAAGCTGTTGCAATTGTGCTTCATCTCCCACATGACAGGCTATAGGCAGAACATCCAAACCATCAACAGCAAATCTGTGCGCTACATCTTCCAAAACCTCTTGCTTACGTGCTGTTATCACCACTTTAGCTCCAAACTCGGCCAAACCTCTTGCTATGCTCTCTCCGATTCCTCGGGATGCTCCCGTGACAATAGCAATTTTGTTTGTCAGGTCAAAACCTTGTTTTATTCTTGTGTTTTCCATTAATTTTTTATAATTTGTATTGTGGTGTTTTGTTTATTGGCTGAATTAATTAAAGATAAAAAATAAACTCCTGCTGGCCAATTTGAAGTATTGATTTGTTTTGTTTCTCCCTTATTGAAGAATAATATATCAAAAAATACTACATTTCCAAGCATATCTGATATTGACACTCCATGCCTTCCTTCATTTTCAATCGTACTAAGAGTAATAAATTCATTAAAAGGATTTGGAAATATTCTGAATGATTCCGGTTTCTGGTTAGATACCAGAGATAGTTTCCCATTCAAATCAACAAAGGAGACTCCCAGGAAAGTACCGGATGGGTCATATTCTGCAGAAACAATCACTTCCTTTTTTACATTGCTGTAAAAATTATAAACAATAGTAGTATCCTTGCCCACTAAATCAATAAAATCAGTCGGAATATTTCCACCTAAAAGAGCTACTGGATCCAGCCATAAACCAAGAATTTTTACAAATAATTTAATTTCAGTAATTCTTACTCCCTTTTCTTTTAGTACTTCAAAATTTCTTCCTTGTAATTTCAGTGTTCCGTAAGCATCAACAATACTTCGTACAGAATTAGAAAATTGTATCCGAACACTATCGGGTTTAATGGGTAATGTTGATAATAATGTATCCGGAATAATATCTGCGCCTAAGGATATCCTGAATTCTCCCTGCGTATCATCTGATGAAATAAATTCTACCGGAGCTCTTCTCAATACAGGTCTTCTATTAAACTTAATGACAATTGAAGTATCTAGAAATGGATTTGAGCCTCCAAAACCCAGTCCTTCCATTTTTGTGGTTGTTGACTTAATATATAGATCCTGGCCTCCAGACCTCATGATAAGATTAGCTTCAGGGAAAGAAACTGCATCTTTTCCGGCAGAAGGGTTCAGGTACACTTCCTGTTGGCTGACGCCGGCACTTAACTGGCTGAAATCCCAGATTTTTGGCCCTCCGGTAGTCCCTAAATTCAGTCCTCCGGGGACATTCAAGGTGAAAATCGTTTTTAGCGTATCACCGATTTTTGGGAAGGTCGTATTGCTTACTGAAATCTGTGAAAATGCTTCAGAAAATTGAAAAATTAAAAATAAATATCGCATATCAGAAATTAAATTAATCGACATACTCTACTTTCCGAAGGAATTTGATACCCACTTTGACTTCCAGTGAAAGATTTCTTACTTGTCGTAATCCTATATTGACCGGTTGGCTGGTCCATGGATCTGTTATATTAAATAAAGGTTGCTGTTCATACTGAAATGATAGATCCGGCTGGAGCGAAAACTCAATAAACACATTGCTCAGGTCAGAAACAGGAAGTTCGAAACCTCCGCCTGCTGTCACACCATAGTTGAACTTCCTGACGAACTCATTAATGGGATAAAACAACTGCCCAAAATTTACATAATCATCAAGATTTGTGCTTACTGTATATTCTGCTCTTACTCCCAATATGAAATATGGAATATATTTTTCACCAGAGATTAATGATTTTTTAGCGCCTATCTCAGCGACAATATTGCGAAATTTAAAGCCTTGCTGTTGAGAAAAAATATTATTAAAACTAAAAAATCTAAATGAACTACCACGTGTATGAAAGCCTATCTGAGCATACAATGCTCCTTTTTTAAATTCATCAAGGGATTCAATATATACATCACCATTAAAGGAAAAAAGAGGATCTCTGTTGACACTCCCACCAAAACTGCCATCACCCCAACTTTGAAAATTCATAGCTCCACCACCTTTTGTTCCGAACCAGAAACTTTGACCGGAAAGCAATAATGGATACATAGAAATCAGAAAATATATAAGACAGGTTTTATATAGATAATTCATATTAAAAACTATTCAATTGCAGGTCAAAAATACAATAAATTGATGGAATAAGGGGAAATTAAAATAGTTTAGGTTCAAAATTTGAAACTGACAAAACAATGTAAACTTTTTTTAATATATATTGTTTGTTCCAAGTTCTATTCTTTAGTATGCTGTTCCAAAATCGAAATGTGTGCTATATTGAAAAAAAGCTGTTAAAATTTTTCTTAGTTATTTATTTTTATTTTTTTAATGGTAGCATATTCGATCAAAGATCTCGAAAGTCTCTCAGGTGTCAAAGCACATACGCTTAGGATATGGG
>JAYTNJ010000206.1:0-4812 GCA_043748345.1 Saprospiraceae bacterium | reverse complement strand
CTGGTTTTCAGTATCTGAGTATAGGCTTATTTATGTTTTTTATTTACAGTACCGGAAAAGGGTTGGGCATGTACTTTATTGCTAGAAAAAGGTCATCTTTTTATATAGGTAAAAAAGAACTTGATATGTACACGATAAAAGAAGAAATACAATATACTGATTTCCGAATAGAAAAAAAACAGACCAACAGAAGGATTTACATTTATGCAACTGTAATTAGTAGTGTTGTAGCCTTCATGGGAATATTTAGTCCATATAAATCCATAATGATGGGAACGTCCATTCCTATAGCACTTATTTCAGCTATAGAATTTTCTGTAGGTCTGCTTACAGAATTCAGGTTGCGAGAATATCATAGAGTGCTAAAAAAACCAACTGATGAATACTAAGGAAAAGACATTATATAAGCATGATATTGCTCTTTGCTAAGAATTAATTTCATTTTATCCTGTTTATTTATATTCAGCTGATTCATTTTACTGAACTGGTCTTTTTTTGACAATTTACTTTTAGTTGTCTTCTCTACGTTTGTTTCATATTCAAGTAAAACTTTGTAAAGATCGTTGTATTGTTTTTCTGTAAGTTTAAGACTTTTTTTCATCTTGGCAGCATTGTTTTTGGCCAATGAAACAGAACTGATGTTTTCAGGTTTCCTCTCTTCTTTTATGTGTGCAGGAACTTCTGGCTGGGGCACGGCACCTTTGAGCTGGCAAAAACCATTTGATTGAAAAAAGAAAATGGTTAAAAGGATAAAGAGTGATTTTTTAATCATTTCTATTGCGTTTTAAAATGTAACATTGAAAAGTTAATGTTGGTTTAATAAAGCTTGCTTTTACAGATTAAATTACTATTGCAATTTGACCAAATAGTCCACAACATTTGATACATTTCGAACTCCATCATATGCAATTATTGTAAATTTATAAACTCCTGCTGGCATAGTATTTGATACGGTATAGGACAATTCAAATTTGGCAGTAACGTCTTCATCTGAACTAAAATATCTGTAAGTATCAGTAGCAACTATACTTCCGGTGGATAGGTTTGTATAACTTAGGAATATGAGTCCATTACCTCCTTTATACAATGAATAGTTATCTGTAACAGTGCCTTCAAATTTCAATTTATCGCCTCTTTTAGCATTAAAATCACTCGTACCTGGAAAATTTAGTTTCAAAAGCGGCGATAACAGGTCTTCTCTGTTAAACACTTTAAAACTAAAATTCTTCTGAGTTGCGTTTTCATTTCCAGCTTCGTCAAAGAGTTGAATAGAAAAGTGATAGTTTCCAGCAGTGACATTATGAGGTATTTTGAGATTAATGGTTTTAGTAATATTAGTGCCGGATATATCAGTACTTGTAAGATTGTACCAATCAGAAGTGGTAGCATTTACCGTAGGTATTGTGACACCTGAAATAACCCCAATGCTATGACCGTGACAATTAAAATTATTGTGAATATCAATCTTGTATTGAGATAATGCCGTATTGTCAGAAAATATCCCAATGAAAGAAATAGAATCACCTCCTGTTACTTTGAAAACGTCTTGCTCAATTACTCCGCAAATCTCTAATTTAGATGCCTGTAGGGAAATATTTTCGATTGACATTAAAGGATTTTCTTTGTCCCTTTCTTTTTGACATGAAAATAAAACGATGGATATAATAAATGACAAATTCTTGATAATAGTTAACTTCATAATTCATTCAGCACTCTAAATAGATGATTTTAATACCACAAAGGCTGGATCCTTTTAGTATGCTAGTCTTGTTATAAAATTTACCATCATTAACCTTATGGATATCGAAAAGAGAGAGGAAATATTTCATAAGCTATATTTCTTTTGATTTTGCAATTTACATACCAATTCACGTTGAGATATTTATGTTGATGGTATCGGCCTACTTCAAAAACTCTATTTTCATATTATCCCATGAAGGCAATTTTTTATAATGCCATTTTTGAAGCATAACACCATTTTTCCAAAGCATAATACCAGGATTTGAACGCATCATGGTTTTCAAAAGTTTTTCATCAGCAGTAAGATACTCAACGTCAAGACCGGTTGCTAAAGCCAGAAGTTGTGCTTTGGGGCCATCTATTCCGCTTATAACCACTGACATTGTCACTTTATCTTTGGCTGCTGCATCTCTTAATGGCTTTATCTTGTCCTTTAATACATTTATAAACTCCTGATCCCAAATGATGTCGTAATAGGTTTCCTCTCTTTCTTTGACTTCCTTGACCGATTTGATAATATTAAAACTATCCTTATAAGAATCTACTGCAACAGTATCAAATACAAAAACAGAATCTTTTACTATTCTTTTTTCTGGGATAGCTTCATATTTTGCTTTATAAATTGGTACCATGATGTGCGGTTCAGGATTGGAGAGATATAAATCCGTCCTTTCATTTCCCTCAAAGTCAGTAATGTCAAAGTGGCTTATTTTTGTCTCTTTAATAGTTGGCTCTGTTTTAATTTGTTCTATTGTCTCCCACTCTTCAGTGATAGTAGCCAGGTTTTTCATATAATCAGCATAAGCAAATTCTTTGATTTCTCCTGTTTTTCTATTTTTCATTTTCTGAGCTATAACCCTGACTGCATTGGCGGCATCGATCTCAGTTTTTTTAATAGCTGCAATGTTTGCACCATTTCTGAACGGTCTGAAATCCACATGAGGTTCATTCCAGTGAAAATTATAAATATTGTATAAAATCAAAAAAATAGTGGCAGCCACCAAAATCATATTTCTTGATTTAACGTTGAGCAGCTGGTGCATATCTTTCCATCTGAATAAAAAATATAGAGATGGCAATAGCAAAAATAAATCTTTATAAAAAGAAATACGCGGATCAAGTTTAATAAAATCACCAAAACAACCGCAATCCGTTACCCGCATATTGGTAACTTTATACTCACTCCAGCTTGAAAACTTAAAAAATGTGGAGTCTAACGGAACAAATCCGGTCAGAAATGTATAACCGGTCAGAAATGTAAAAAAAATAACCAGAAGAAAAAATAACCAAGCTGTAATTTTTGGTCGGTCGCCCATGACAAGCATAATACCAAGGATAATCTCAAAAATGATCATAAATATGGCAAAGACCAACGAATACCCAGATAAAAATGGAAACAATGGAGCTATAAAACTTAAGGATGAATCAGAAAAAGCTGCATTAAACTCAACAAAATAATCTTCCATTTTGATAGCAGTACCCATAGGGTCCACAGCTTTTACCCAACCAGAAAAAATAAATAGTATACCTGTAAAATTCTGTAAATAAGTCATAAACCAAGATTTATGAACTTTAAATGCTAAGATCATAAGTAAACTAACCAGCAAAGCAGCCAATCCTATGTAAAGCATTAATGTAATAATGGTCATATTGAGATTTTAAATATTTATTTCCTATATAGGAAATCTAAAACGCAAAATTAAAACAAAAGTAAGCCTGATACAAACAATTAATAACTAATATTCGTCAAGCAATTGTTAAGAAAAAATTATATCTGTATTATTATAATCATTTCCATCAAAAAGCAACAAAAAAAAACGATTTCAAAGATTTATTATAAGTATTCCAGTGATTTTAAATCTGACTCAATACTCTCCAAAGCTTCCTTATCGTCATTAAAAAAGATTAACCAAGCAACAGAACTTATAGAAGCTGCTACGAGAACTCCTACCCATATCTCTACCCATCCGCTTTTTCCTTTCAAAAGATCAAAAATAAATACCACTAAAAAAGGAAAAAAGATAAAATAGGCAAGTTTTACAGCCGAATATCTCATCTCTTTGAGATAGAAGCCTTCCCATAAATATTTATCAAAATTATTTTTATATTCTACCAATTTCAATGTGGCTGAAGTCAGTCGTTTTCTTATAAAAACGAAATACAAAATACAAAACATAAGACAAAGCAAAGAAAATACAGTGCCAAACCATGCAAAATGGGCAAGTGATACCACAGAAAGCCCTATCATCAGAATGTTAAACATGATCATATAATCCTTTTTATCGGAGTCTTGTTTCATTTTTCGAATAAGCTCTATTCTCTTTGCTTCTCCGGGAGAGACTCTGATTTCATTATTAAATTGCTTTTCCGTTTCGCTAATGATTTCTTTTAATCTAAGCGTTTTATCTTCTGTGTTATATGGTTTAGAATCTTCAGACATGATTTATTGATTTCAAACCCTGCAAATATATTACATATTTTAATAGTTTGTTATATTTTACCTGTTGTTTTATAAAATTTTAAATTCTAACATTAACAAATTATTTCGCAGCTGCTATTGAAAGAATGGAAATCTTTCTAATATTTCCTTCTTTAAGTTTTAGGCAACATGATTCAATCGTAGCACCGGTTGTAATAACATCATCCACCAACAAAACATGCCTTCCAGATATTTCTTCTTTGATATTAAGTATAAAAACTTCATCCACATTTGCCACTCTCTCCGTTCGGGATTTTCCTGTTTGGGACTCCGACCAGATTTGTTTGACCAGAATATCCGTTCTCATTTCCACTCCTATTGCTGTTGCTACAGCTTTACCGAAAACTGAGCTTTGATTATAACCTCTCCGCAAAATTTTTTTAGGATGAACGGGAACAGGTATTATAAGATCAGGTATTTCAAAGAAAACAGACTCAAGATATTTTTTACCTGCTATTTCTCCCAGTATCTCACCTATCTCTTTTCTACCTTTATATTTGAGATTATGAAGCATATTTTGAACTATACTTCCTTCCCTGAAAATCAATAGGGCAGCTGCATGGTGTACATTTATTCTACCTTTAAAATGTTTT
>JAYTNJ010000205.1:0-1976 GCA_043748345.1 Saprospiraceae bacterium | reverse complement strand
CGTCAAGTCCATGTTCACGGTGTACTCATGCCGAAAGATGGAAGCAACGAAAATATGGATTCAATGTTAAAAAAGTGTGATGTCATCCTGGATTGTCTTCCCGGAAATCAGGCACCTAGATTGGCGGAACTAGCAAAACAACATCTTTGCCATTACGCCAATCTTACTGAATATGTGCAGGAAACTAAAGATATAATAAGTTTGTCTCAGAATGCGAATACAGCTTTTGTACTTCAAACAGGTTTAGCACCCGGTTTTATCAATATACTGGCGCACAGACTCTTTGAAGAGTTTCAGGAAAATTTTGGTGTGGATGTAGTCAATAGTATGCATATGAAAGTAGGAGCGATCAGTAAAAATGCACCATCACCCCATTATTATGCCTTTACCTGGAGCCCGATTGGAGTTGCTACTGAATATCTAAAAGATGCAGAAATCGTGCGTAATCATAAAAAAATAAAAGTTCCGGCACTATCCGGCCTCGAACGAATCATTATTGATGGTGATGAATATGAAGATAATTTTACTTCAGGAGGAGCCGCTGATTTTCCTGATGCATTCGCAGGTAAAATAAAAGATCTTGACTACAAGACCATAAGATATCCCGGCCATTATCAGTGGGTAAAAAACACCCTAACAACGATTATAAATAACGACGACAGAATAAAAGCCCTTGAAAACATTATGCTCGAAAATATACCCAGTGTAGAAGACGACATTGTTGTGGTGTATGCATCAGTAGAAGGTAAAGATTCAATGGGGAGGCTTAGGCGTAAAGAAAAATCGTATAAGATATTCCCTTCATATGTGGGTAAAAAACGATTGCGAGCTATACAAACCAGCACAGCAGCTCCTCTTTGTGAAGTTGCTTTTATGTTACTTTCAAATAACTGGAAAGGTACCATTTTGCAAAGTCAATTATCTACTCAGGATTTTCTAAACGGCCCTTTTGTTACTGAAATTTACGGAAAATATTGATGTTCGGTATGCTCCTTAGTTATTGCTAACTAATTTATTAAAATATACGGAAATACTAAGCTACCCCTTATTCCTTTGAATTTCAAAATATGTTTTTTAACTTTACCATAAAATAAATCCGAGGTAAAATGGAAAAGCGTAACTGTCTGGAATGTGGAGATCCCTATGACGGCAGAAAAGATAAAAAATTTTGCTGTGATCAATGTCGTACATCTTATTTTAATAAACAAAATACAGACCAGAATAAGTTTATGCGCAACATAAATAATATTTTGCGCAAAAACAGGAGGATCCTGGAGTCACTTAATCCTACAGGTAAAACAACAGTCACAAAAACAGCTTTGCTTGATGAAGGCTTTAAATTTGCCTATTTTACAAATGAATATAAAACCAAATCCGGTAAGGAGTACCACTTTTGTTATGAACATGGATATGTTCAACTGGAAACTAATCTATATGCTCTTGTTTTCAGAAAGGAATATGTAGAGTGACGTATGATATGCCTGGAAAAAAATTATTTAATATCCAAGCAAGGCGTGATTTCATACTTTGATGGAATTATTCCCTTTTAATGCCAGGAATTGCTAATAAGGTGGTGTATATATTTTTTAATGCTCAATTTTTATGCGACTATGTTCCGACGACTAAATAATATACTGAAATCAGATGAAACAACAGGTTTCGGAGCCCATAGTAAAGATAATAGTGGTAGATTTTATACCAAATCCGGGGTTCCAAATATACATAAGGTTGGATTGGATTGGCTTGAAAATATTAGCTGGTACCATTCTCTGATCAGAATGACAACAGGTAGATTCCTGCTATTAGTATTTTCTGGTTATATCCTGATAAATTTAATTTTTACTTTTATTTATGCTGTTATCGGTATAGATCATCTGATGGGAGTAAAAAGAGGAAGTGCCGTTCAGGACTTTATGGAAATTTTCTTCTTTTCAGCTCAGACCTTTACGACTGTGGGATATGGCAGGATCAGCCCA
>JAYTNJ010000204.1:0-13278 GCA_043748345.1 Saprospiraceae bacterium | reverse complement strand
GTTGTACCAACCGGCACCTACAATGCTTGTCAACGGATACAGTGAGTTAGATGGCAGTAATGCGGATTTTGACGGTACTAATCCATCGCAGGGAGTTAATCCCGCCACTGGTGCTGTTTTATACTATTATGTACCTGAAATGAAACCAAGTGATCATATCTTCATGGAAATTCGTGATGGCAATGGAGATATGATAAGAAGTTTTTCTTCTCAACCTGATTCTACTTTTTTAAAGTACGACGGTGGCCCTCAGCCTGAGCCTGTGCTTCCTAAAGGCAAAGGTCTTAATCGTTTTGTTTGGAATCTCAGACACAATACTATGCCGGGAGTCCCTAATGTTTATATTGAAAGTAGTTACAAAGGACACAAAGCGATACCGGGAAGATATTCCTTGACAATAAGGATTGGAGATATTTCCAAAAGTTCATATTTGGATATAATTCCCAACCCGCTTTACCTAACAGATCAAAAGACTTACACAGATTATAGCATCCTCATGAAGCAAATGGAAAATGAAGTAAAACTTATGCACGAAATGATCAATTCTTTGAATAACAAAAGAATACAAGTTGAAAAAATTCTTTTATCTCTTGATAACAATGATAAATATAAAGACATAAAAATTTCCGGAACATCATTATCAGGTCTGATGAAAAGCTGGGATGAAGATATGGTACAACGAAAATCAAAAGCATACGATGATGTTGAAAACTTTCCCAATAAATTTACAGCCAATTATCTGTTTATGTTGAATCATAATGAAAGTGATTTACCAAGAATAAATCAATCTACTTTGGATCGTAAAAAAGAGCTGGACGAAGAGTGGATGTTATTAAAATTAAGGGCAAATGAATTTATTAAAAAAGGATTGCCTTCATTTAATCAACAACTTTGGGAAGCGGGTGTAGGAGCCGTATGGGAAAAATAGTATAACCGAGCCTGTTAGACACGTCGGTATGATTTGATATTCATAAAGTCCCATGGAAAAAAATATTTTAGTCTTTAGTATATTGATTCTGGTTATTGGATTTTATCTGTATCTACCATGGTTTTATTGCTGAAAAAATAAAATTTTCATACTTTTGCATCTGAATCGCAAACTTTAAAATCATGATCAGATGTATTGCTCTTTTTCTGACTTCAATAATTATATTACCTGCCAATGGTCAAAAAGTAGATATTGACAATCATTGGGCTTATGTTAGTTGCGTTGAACTTCCTGTCAATTATGTGCCGGTCAGTGACAGGACATTTAGCATAAAGTTGACCGGAGATCCTGCTTTTATTACCCAGGATAAATCAGATATCATCAATATATATGGGTGGTCAAAGGTTGATAGAAGATCGTCTATGGATGTAAAAGTAAATATTTCCGGTTTTTTTGCAGGTTCCCCTGAAATATCCAGGCGATTGGAAGAAAAAAAGGATAAGGACGGAAAGGCAATTTCAAAAACGACTTACTTTAAAATGAGCCTAAGCAACACAGGGAGAGGCGATATGAAGGTATTTGGTAACAAGGATGAGATGAATAGGTCCGGGAAACCCAAAGAAGAAAAAAAAATTATTAAAAAACAGAATGAAGAAGCATCAAATCCTTTTCTCAAAAATGTGGATACAAGAGATGACGGATCATATTCAGGAGATATCAATTCCGATAAAGCACTTGCTTATACTGAAAATTTAGATTTTACCTTTAGTTATCAGACCAGAGAGTATTTGACACTGGATGAAGCACAAAAAGAATATGCTGCTAATGCCCAGATACAGATAAAAAATCATGAAAACCAGTACAGGAATGAATTTCCCGGAAGAGTTATTAAATTTTTGAACAACCTATACGGATATAAGCCTGTAAAGTATAATGTGAGATTCAAAAGGATAGACACAGAAAATCATCCTGAATTTACAATGTTTGACAATGCAACAAAAGCTATAAAAACAATTTTTGCTAAAATGAGATATAACAGGCCAGAAACTCAGATTGAAAAGGACCTTGCCCCTGTCATAGATTATTTTGAAGTATTGACTAAAAAATATACAAGAAATGATAAACATGAAAAAAATCTGAGAGGAGCAGCATATTATAATCTTGCCAGAATTTATCAGTATCTTGACCAGCATGACAAAGTTATTGAAATAGGTGATGCCATCATAGCTACCGGTCATGACGAAAACGAAGGGAGAGATTTTATAAAGGAATCGCTGGAAATTAAAAGAAAACTTGATTTTCATCAGATGAAATCCAGGCATATATATCCGCAAAACAAAGATCAGGAAAGGGAAGATGAAGGTGAAATATTGGTTGCAAAGGGTAACTGATGTATCTCAGGGATTCATTTTTTTACAAAACTTATAAGACCTGACATATATTTTTCCTGATCATCATACATACACATGTGACTGCCGGAAGGACAATAAAGGTACGTTCCGTTTTTTACCTCTGATGCCATCCATTCCATGTGAGCCGGATCCATGGTATCATTTTTGGCACCTATTACCAGGGTAGGGGTATTTATTTCCTTTAATCTTTCTTTTACCGACCATTGTTCCAGTTTGCCTGATATTCCGAATTCACTTGGTCCTTGCATGGTAACATATAGTGATTGATTGAGTCTGGAAAATGATCTGTTGACAGGCTCTGGCCAGTTATCTGACGGAAGCTTCAGTATATGTTTTTCATAATAATGCGGCAAAAGCAGTGCCATATATTTTGGATTGGAAAAGTCACCGTCTGCTTCTATTTTTCTGATAGAATCCAGAACATTGGCATCCATTTGTTTAGCCAGTACTTCATCAGCATATTTACCATATTCTGGAGCTGACGACATCATATTGGATATGATCAGCCCTTTTAGATTATGCTGATATTTCAATGCATATTCCATACACAAGATACCACCCCAGGAGTGCCCCAATAAATAAAAATTGTCTTTGTCAAGCTTCAAGGCTTTTCTGACCTGCTCTACCTCTTCCACATACCGTGGTAGATCCCACAAAGCAGTATCTTGCGGATTGTCTGAAAAACCACAACCCAGCTGATCATAATATATGATTTCAATGCCTTCAGCAGGCAAAAAACTCTCAAAACATTCAAAATATTCATGGGTCATACCCGGACCACCATTCAGCAGCAACAGTCTGATTTTAGGATTATTACCGATGGTTTTTGTCCAGACTTTAAAAGTGCCGTGCTCTGTTTCGATTGGTATCATTTTTATCCCACCGGTTTTTATCCCCTGCTCACCGGAAGAATAATACCTTCTCAAAGAGTCATTTTTTTGGTCATTACATGCAGAAAGTAAAAGCAAGATCATTGTAACAATGTATATGGATTTATGATTCATTTTTGATATTTCAAATTTTAAATTAATAAACTTAGTCCAGTCAATTAGGGTGCCGATACAATCGCAGTCCGTTTGAGAAATTATGTTTTTTCAAATGATATAATTGTATAATTTTATCAATATTAACAACTTTGGGCCTACAAATATATAAAGTTTTTGTTTCAAGTTATGACAAATGATACTTGTATTTGAAATCTAAAATTAATTTAACTTTACACTCTCAAAAGACAAACATTTGGACATCCGTAGAAAAATATACTATTTTTTATCACCAAACCTAAGATATATAGTAAGGCGGTTATATTATTTACCATTTGATATAGTGAGTTTTCTAGCTCCCCCAAAGTCTTATTTACATCCACCTAAAGGAATGATTTTTACAGGATCAGGTGATTTTATAAAAACAGGGGAACGTTTTAGGGAAATATTCATTAGGCATTGTGGGCTTCTACCCAGTCACTACGTGCTAGATGTGGGTTCAGGCATCGGACGAATAGCTATTCCATTAAGTGAATATCTTTCTAAGGAAGCAAGATATGAAGGGTTTGATATTGTAAAGACAGGTATAGATTGGTGTGAAAAAAATATTACGACTTCCTTTCCAAATTTCCGATTTACTCATATCGATCTGGAGAATGACTTGTACAACCTTAGTACATCCAAAAGGGCAAAGAATTTTAACTTTCCTTATGAAGATAACAGTTTTGATTTAGTGATATTGACGTCGGTTTTTACCCATATGATGCCTGAAGATATTGAAAACTATGTATATCAGATTTCTAGGGTGTTAAGGGCAGGGGGCAGATGTATTATGACATTTTTTATTATAAACAAGGAGAACATCCAAAACATGAACACCAATAATGGGTTAGTCTTTAATTATATGTATGGGCATTACAGTCTGATGGACAAAGATGTTAAGGAAGCTAATATAGCCTTTCAGGAAGATTATCTTTTAAATCTTTTAGATAAAAATAAATTAAAAGTGGAGCTAATAAAATACGGTTATTGGTCAGGAAGGGATAAAAGCAGCTGCTTGGATTTTCAGGACATCATCATAGTGGTAAATGATTGAAAAAATAGATCCGTTTTATCAAATATTTTTTTTTGCAAGGAAACATTTAAAATAGATAACATCCATTGTCATAATTTTCAAAAGACTATTTTTGATAAAAATAAAGTTTTCTGGTGAGAAGATTAATTGTTTTTACTTGTCTTTTAAATTATTATTGAATATAAAAAGTAAAAGCGTTTGTGTTTTAAAATGGGGATAATTAAAAAGCAATTTTTTTTGAAAAATTCCGGTTCCAACGAAACTGAAAAGTATTGATGGCTTATTTTAACTGATGAAAGTAGTTATTCTTTCATTTAAGTTATATTTGTACCAATCTCATCAAAAAAAATTTTAGTATGAAATATTTTACCATTTTAATTTTCTTTAGTGTTCAGAGTCTCTTTTCCCAATCTTATGTTATGGACACTATACAATATATTGGTCATTCTGAAAATACGTATGATGTAGTGATACTTGCCGAGGGATACACACAAGCCGAAATTCCAAAGTTCCGCGTAGATGCAAAAAAGGTGAAGGATGCTTTTTTGACAAACGATGTTTATTCAAAACTAATGACGAAGATGAATATTTTTTCTATAGGAACGATTTCCAAAGAGTCAGGTATCAGTTTAAAAATTAGTTCACCACAACCAACAGATCCCATACAGACTCCAAAAATTAGAAATACGTTTTTTGGCATTTATTTTCAGAATTCTTTCCGTGCTTATTACTTGGACGACACAACTGTTTTTAAAGCCAAAAATTTGACAGCAGAATTTATTCCTTTTTCTGACGTAGTCCTTATTCTTACTAATGATGATGATCATAGCTCAGGAAGGGCTCGCTTTTCTGGTGTGGCATTGGCTACAAAGTTTAAAGATAAAGAACCGATTTGGTCAAACTATCTCATAAATCATGAACTCAGTCATTCAATCGGTGGTATTACTGATGAATATTTTGAAGGCAAAGAAATAAGTTTCAATAAGGATATAACCAATGATCCCACCAAAATTCGGTGGAAAAATTTACTTCATTTGCCTGGAGTGGGTATTGATTCCGTAGTGACGGGAGTGTATATACCCAACAAAAAATGTATGATGTGTTATGGAGATGGGACGTATACATGCCCGGTTTGCAGCCGCAGAATTAATGAGGTAGTGGAAGGTGTTTCTAATAAAATAGAAGTACCCCATCGTATAACGTTGACAAAATATGATAAAGATAAGAGAACAATCACTTATACCTGGGATCCATCTCCTCAGGCAACAAACTATGCAATTATATTTCGAGCTTTCTGGAGACAAGGTTTGATCGTAAAAACTACCAATATCAATACAGTCACTTTCGAACTGACACCCGAAGATGTAGCAGCTATTCCATCATGGAGGATACTGATGCAAATCAGGGCTTTTAATGCTACTTCCAGTACTCGTTTTTTAGATTACCAAACCAGTATTTGGGCCACTAAAAATTTATCAGTACCCGTTGCTTCAGCAATTACAAAAATCTCAGAAACCAGTTACAAGCTCAGTATATCCAGTCCTGATAATGCAGTAAAAGTAAACTGGTTAAGGCTGTTCAATGAAGATGGAATGCATTCAGATATTCTTACCTATAAAAACAGTATAGAATTGAATAATTTTAAAAAAGGTAAAAGATATTTTTATCAACTTGCAGCAGCATTGCCAGAAGAATCTGATGATTTTTTTGCCAGTCCTTTTTCTCAAAAAATGCCTCTGAATGATATTACTAATTCAACTAATGATGTAAAAACAACGAGATTTTTCACCATTGCTCCAAATCCCGTAACTGATCATCAATTGCAAATCATAATATCAAATAAATTAGAAAATGAAACCCTGGATATTGAGATTGTAGACATCCAAGGCAAGCTTCATAAACAATTTAAAACATCCGGACAATCCCATGTATCTTTAGACATAAAAGAGCTCAACACTGGAGAATACTTTGCAATTATTAGAACTAAATCTCATAAAAGCAGTTTGAAAGTTATCAAAATTGATAACTGATAATTTGATGTGAATTCAATTTGTAATAAACATTCATTAATTTCTTATGACCTTAATAGAGCATAGCCTATCATTTTCATTTTATACATTATTCAGGGATCATACTATAAAAACCTACCGAGATTTATTGGACCGTGTCATCTCTCTTGTGGTTTAAGGCAAGAAGGGAACATAAAATTTTACATAGTTAGTTTTAATATTTTATATATCATTGTTGTAAAATGACTTTATTTAATTCAAGAAATTAATTAGAACAATTCTAAATAATCATGTAATTTATTTTCAAAATATAAACTTATACAATTAGTTTGAACCTTATTATATTTGCGCGAATTTTAAGATATTTGTTTAACTCAATCAATATTGAATATCCAGATGAATAAGCTGAACTTCACTCTAAGCTTAACTTTTTTAGCCCAACTATTACATGGTCAATCGACTACTTCTGGTAGCGGCTTATTGCTGTACGGTATTATAGCAATTTCTGCCATCCTGGTTGTCTGGGCTATGTTGAGTCTTGCCAGCAATCTATTAAAAATCGAAGCAGCAAAATATGGGCTTGACCCTGAAAAAAGTGGTATCGGTATAATTCCGGGAATGAGGGATTTTTTCAAACCTTCAAAACCTGCATATATTGATGAAGGATCCTTCCATTTATTGTCTAAAGGGCATGATATAAAATTAGTGGGCGAAGCTACAGGAGATATTCAATCTGTTCAGGTCAGTAGATTTGGTATCAACCCCAAAGACTTTCACGGAATGTCACCCATACCTAAGGTGGTGGTAGAGATAGGGGCAGAGATAAAAGCTGGAGATGTTTTGTTTTTCGATAAAAAAAGACCAGAAATACAGTATGTGTCTCCCGTAAGTGGTGAAGTGGTAGAAGTTAGAAGGGGAGAAAAAAGATCTATAAATGAAATTGTAATCCTTGCTGATAAGTCCATAACATTTAAAAAATCAAAGACTCCTGATTTAGATAATTCTGAAAGAGGCGATCTGGTTACATTCATGTTATCTGCCGGTCTGTGGCCGTTGATAAATGAAAGGCCTTTTGATACAGTGCCTGATGTAGACGCTATTCCTGTAAATATTTTTGTGAGTACTTTTGACACTGCTCCACTTTCTCCCGATAATAATAAGATCATAGCAGGAAATGAACCAGCTTTTCAGAAAGGTATTGATGTCCTAAGCAAACTGACTTCCGGCAAGGTTCATTTGGGTTTGGATGCAAGAGGTTCTTCATCTCCTTCTTTAGCTTTTGTACATGCTGTAGGGGTTGAAAAACATTGGTTTAAAGGTCCTCATCCTGTAGGTAATGTGGGGATTCAAATACATCATACGGCACCTATTAAAGGTAACGATAAGGTGTGGACGCTGGGAATACAGGACGTTATCACAATAGGTAAGATGTTTATTACCGGGGAGTACCATGCTGAAAGGGTAGTTGTGCTGACTGGGGCTGAAATTAAGGCACCTAAATATGTACGAACATACCAAGGAGCAAGTATAAGTGATTTGCTAAAGGATAATATTGTTGGTGAAAATAATAGAATTGTTTCAGGCGATGTTTTGTCCGGCAAAGAATCATCCTTAGAGCACTTTCTCGGTTTCAGAGACGATCAGGTGAGTGTTTTAAAAGAAGGTAATGATTATGAATTATTTGGATGGTTACTACCGATAGCTCCAAGACCGAGTGTATCAGGTACAATGCCTTCTTATGGATCTGATACTAATTTTGAAGCCAATACTAACACACATGGAGAAAAGAGAGCTTTTGTTGTATCGGGACAATATGAATCAGTACTTCCTATGGATATCTATCCCCAGCATCTTATGAAGGCTATCATCACAAATAACATTGAAAAGATGGAAGGACTTGGTATTCTTGAATTGACGGAAGAAGATGTAGCACTGTGCGAATTTGTTTGCATATCAAAAAATCCGGTACAGTCTATACTTAGACAAGGTCTGGAAACTTTAAAAGAGCAATTATAATTTAAACGAATTTATTAGAAAGAAATGAGATTAATAGATTTTCTGAAAAGCATTGAGCCGGATAAAAAGAAGAGCCCTTTGCTGCATACAGCTTATGATGCCTTTTTTACTTTTGCTTTTGCACCAAATACGGTAACAAAAGGAGGCAGCCATATTAAAGATGGTATGGACCTCAAAAGACTCATGGTTGTAGTTGTGATTTCTATGCAACTTTGTTATCTTTTTGGTACTTATAATATTGGCCATCAGCATTTTGTAGCCGCTGGTCAGTACCTTGGTTTTATTGAAGGATTTCATCTGAAATTGGCACATGGGTTAATTAACCTATTGCCTATATATGTCGTGAGTATGGTAGTGGGGCTGGGTATTGAGTTCTATTTTGCGGCAAAAAAAGGTCATGCCGTAGAAGAAGGTTATTTGGTAACAGGAGCTTTGATTCCGCTCATTATGCCACCTGACATTCCACTTTGGATATTAGCTTTTTCTATTGTTTTTGCAGTTGTTATAGGAAAAGAAGCTTTCGGAGGTACAGGAATGAATATCTGGAATATAGCGCTGTTATCCAGGGTATTTGTGTTTTTTGCATACCCACTTACGATTTCTGGTGATCAGTGTTGGATTTCAGGGTTTGAAAAAATTTCAGGTGGTGCCATGGCAGATTACGGATGGTTTCATACCGGTTTTTTTAATTCACTTTTTGAATGGATGGGTCTGGATAAATTTAATACCGCTACCAAAGTAGTAGATGGTTTTAGTGGTGCAACTCCATTGGCATTAGCATATGAAGGTGGCTGGGAAAAAGTGACAGGCGTATTTTCTGAAGGGCAAATGATCTGGGGTGCTATACCGGGATCAATTGGCGAGACTAATAAGATCTTCATTATTATTGGAGGACTGATGTTGCTTTTGACAAAAGTAGCGAGCTGGCGTATTATGGCAGGAATGGTAGTTGGATTGATAGGCACTACATGGATTTTAAATGCTTTGGGTTCGACATTATTCATGCAGGTAACCTGGACTCAGCATCTTATGATGGGCTCCTTCTTATTTGCGATGGTTTTTATGGCCACTGACCCAGTCACAGCGAGCACTACCAATACAGGTAAATGGATTTATGGAATTTTGATAGGTTTTATTGGAATTTTGATAAGAGTTATGAACCCGGCATACCCTGAAGGTTGGATGCTGGCGATATTATTTCTCAATACCTTCGCACCCACTATTGATTATTTTGTAGTAGAGTCAAACATTAAAAAAAGATTGAGCCGTGCATAGTACAAGTTACATTATCAAATTTACGCTCGTTATGACAGTTATCGTGGCTTTTGTTTTGGCCCTGATGGTCTCTGGACTTAGCGACATACACGCAGAAAATGAGGCAGTTTATACGAAAAAAGGTATTCTTTCAGCTGTCTCAGAACAATTGGGTAAGGATGTAAATACTCTTACCAATAGTGAAGTTCAGACTATTTTCGCTACTCAAATAGAACAAAAAGTAGTCAATATGAAGGGAGAAGAGCTTACAAAAGAACAAATTAGTGCCGCCACAAAGGGAGAAGCAGATATAGCCGAAAAAATCAATTTGGGTAAGGAGGCAAAAAAACCACAGGCGGAAAGAATACTTCCGATTTTCACATTTACAGGTGCAGACAAGAAAAAATATAATATCCTGTATGTCAGAGGTAAAGGGCTTTGGGATGAAATTTGGGGATATATAGCTTTTCAGGAAGATTGGAATACTATTTCTGGTGAAGCTTTCGATCACAAAGGGGAAACTCCGGGATTGGGTGCTGAAATAAAAGATAATAAATCATGGTATAGTATGTTTACCGGAAAGAAAATCTACAACTCAAAGGGTGACTTTACTTCGATTGCTGTAGTGAAAGGAGGCGTAAAAGACCCAACAAATCAAGTTGATGCGATTTCAGGTGCAACGATTACAGCTTATGGTGTAGATGAAATGATGAAACGTGGATTGAAATATTATGAACCTTATATTCTAAAAAATAAAAAATAAACAACTCAACATTATATATCATGGCAGAAGTTAAAGATTTAGTTGTTAATAAAGAAGCTGCATTCTCTTTTGGTAAAGAGGAAAAAAGCCTTATCACCGATCCATTATTTGATAATAATCCTATTACTGTTCAGATCTTGGGAGTATGTTCTGCATTAGCGGTAACTACTCTGGTGACAAAAGCTATAGTGATGGGGATAGCAGTAACTTTGGTCACGGCATTTTCCAATTATTTTACGTCTTTGCTACGCGATTATATTCCAAAATCGATTAGGATGATAGTTCAATTAGTCATCATTGCGTTTTTGGTTACGGTAGTAGAGCTTATTTTAAAAGCTGTAAATTATCCGATTTGGAAAGACTTATCTGTTTTCATTGGATTAATTATCACAAACTGTATTCTAATGGGAAGATTAGAAGCATATGCAATGTCAAACAAACCGTGGAAGTCATTTTTAGATGGAATAGGTAACGGACTTGGATACTCTATCATTCTTGTTATGGTTGCTACCGTGAGAGAGATATTTGGGAAAGGCTCCTTATTGGGCTTCAAGATTATTGGTCCTACCGCTGAGTATCCTATAAACACGGCTGATTCATCTTGGTTAGGTTGGTACACAGCCAATAACTTAATTATCTTATCACCAGCAGCCATGTTTTTAGTAGCCATCATCATATGGGTGCAAAGAAGTAGAAACCCGAAATTAGTAGATATTTCATAATTTGAAAATAATAAAGTAATGGGAGATATAGTCAACATATTTATAAAATCAGCCTTCATAGAAAATATGGCACTGTCATATTTCTTAGGCATGTGTTCATTTCTGGCAGTATCAAAGAGTGTAAAAACTGCTTTAGGTCTAGGTATTGCTGTTATCTTTGTTCAAGGAATTACGATTCCTATGAACTGGTTAATAGATTATTATTTATTGGGAGAAAATGGATTTTTTGGTATGGATCTTACATTCCTGAGATTCATTATATTTATTTCTACGATAGCAGCTCTGGTTCAGCTCGTTGAGATGGTGGTTGAGAAGTTTTCTCCGTCACTATATAATTCTTTGGGTATTTTTCTACCTTTGATTACAGTGAATTGTGCAATCTTGGGAGGTTCGCTATTTATGATAACTAAGGAGTATAATTTTACTCAATCTTTATCATTTGGAATTGGAGGTGGATTTGGTTGGGCTCTTGCTATTGTGGCCATCGCAGGGATTCGTGAAAAAATGGCTTATTCTCAGATTCCTCCTGCATTGCGTGGATTAGGAATGGCGTTTTTCCTTACCGGGATGATGGGCATAGCATTTATGGGTCTTATGGGGATTGATCCGGCAGCATTTAAATAAGAATAAAAAAGTATAAGAAATGTTTGTAGCATTATCAGTTATAATATTTTCCGTAGTCATTTTAGGTCTTTCCTATATGTTGATCTATGCGAGAAAGAAGTTGGTGCCTCAAGGGGATGTAAAAATCATTATAAATGGAGATGAAGAAAATCCTATCATGGTCAGTCCCGGGTCTTCATTGCTATCCACGCTTGGTGAGAGAAAGATATATCTTCCATCAGCATGTGGAGGAGGTGGTACATGTGCTATGTGTGAGTGTCATGTATATGAAGGTGGTGGCGATGTTTTGCCAACTGAAATGAACCACTTGACCCGTAAAGAAGCTGCTGATGGTATGCGCCTTTCTTGTCAGGTAAAAGTACGTCAGGATATGAAGATAGGCATCCCTGAAGAGATATTTGGTATTAAAAAATGGGAGTGCGAGGTTATATCAAATTATAATGTAGCTACTTTCATCAAAGAAACAATTGTTAAATTGCCTCCCGGCGAAAGTCTGGATTTTCAAGCTGGTGGCTATATTCAGATAGACGTTCCGCCATGTACTGTTGATTATAAGGATATAGATATAACAGCTCATCCTGACTATCACTCATCACCAGACAAATTTCAAAAGGACTGGGATCAAAATAAAATGTGGAATTTAAAGATGGTTAATGAAGAACCTATCTTTAGGGCTTACTCCATGGCCAACCATCCCGCTGAAGGCAACATTGTGTCTTTAACGATAAGAATAGCGACTCCACCATTTACGTTTAAGTTTGGTCCTGATGGAAAGAGACAATGGGATGGTTATGAAGCTGTAAACCCTGGTATCTGCTCTTCTTATGTATTTTCAAGAAAAGCAGGTGATAAATTGACTATTTCAGGGCCGTATGGTGAATTTTTTATTAAACCTACAAAAGCTGAAATGTTGTATGTGGGCGGTGGCGCTGGTATGGCACCAATGAGATCACATTTGTATCATTTATTTCAAACCTTAAAGACAGGCAGAAAAGTGACTTTCTTCTACGGGGGTAGAACCAGACAGGAATTATTTTATATTGAAGAATTCAAAGATATAGAGAAAAAATTTCCCAATTTTAGATTTGCAGTAGCTCTGGATAATCCCCTGCCTGAGGACAACTGGACGCTTAAGAAAGATCTGAATGATCCGGATGGGGACGGGTTTAAAGGTTTTGTGCATAATGTAGTGATTGATCAATACCTTAGTAAGCACCCTGAGCCGGAAGAGGTAGAATTATACTTCTGTGGCCCACCTATGATGAATCAGTCTGTACTCAAGATGGCTGATGACTGGGGCATACCAAAAGAGAATGTTGCGTTTGATGATTTTGGAGGCTAAAAATTAATGCTAAAATAAAAGAAAGGGAATCAGGTTTGATTCCCTTTCTTATTTGTGTGCCCAGCATGGGTAGTAACTTGGAGGTGAAAGTCCTCTGTGGGCCTGGTAGTAGGAACCACTAGTCAAGAGCAAGGGTGTCGTGTGTGACTG
>JAYTNJ010000203.1:0-25371 GCA_043748345.1 Saprospiraceae bacterium | reverse complement strand
TCGATTCAGAAGGAGATTTGGGTGACTTGGATATCAAAAAAAGAGAAACAGCTATCCAAAATCACCACAAATGGGTCGATGCAGCAGCTTTTTTGGGTTGTCACTCCATAAGGGTAAATGCACGTGGTGAAGGCAGTCGTGAAGAAGTAGCTTCTGCAGCAGTAGATGGTCTTTCAAAATTGGCAGAATATGCGGCATCCAAAAACATTAATGTCATTGTCGAGAATCATGGTGGATATTCATCTGATGGTACATGGCTATCCGGCGTCATGGCCAAAGTAAATAAACCAAACGTCGGAACATTACCTGATTTTGGAAATTTTTGCGTTAAGAGTGAAAAAGATGCTAAAGGAGGATCAAAATGTGTTGAAGAATATGATCGTTATAAGGGAGTAGAAGAGTTGATGCAATATGCCAAAGCCGTGAGTGCTAAATCTCATGATTTCGGAGAACTAGGTTTTGAGACTAGAACAGATTATCCCAGAATGCTGGAAATAGTTAAAAATGCAGGATATAGTGGTTTTGTTGGTGTAGAGTATGAAGGTGATGTTCTGACTGAAGAAGAAGGCATTATAGCAACTAAAAAGCTTATTGAGAAATGCCTTGAGGAAATGTATGCAAAAAAGTAAATTGGCGATAAGGCTGAGAGTAATATATCTGCTACTGTTTTCTTTAAAATTGTGTTTAATAAGTTATGGCCAGACTATAAAATCAGAAGGACAACCATCCTTAATGATATTGGGGACGATCCAAGATGCCGGATCTCCGCATATTGGATGCAGAAAAAGTTGCTGTAAATCATTGTTTGTAACTCCCGACCCGAACCGAAAGGTAGTATGCTTGGGAATTGTTGACCCAGAATCAGGAAAAAAATTTCTAGTCGAAGCTACACCTGATATCACAGAACAGACTAAAAAGCTATGGAAGCATTCTGGCAGTGCTGGCAATGAAATACCTGATGCTATTTTTCTGACGCATGCCCACATAGGTCATTATACAGGCCTAATGTACCTGGGTCGTGAAGGATATAATACCAAAAATATTCCTGTTTATACAATGCCCAAAATGAGAATTTTTCTTGAAACAAACGGGCCTTGGGATCAATTGGTCAAAATAAACAATATCGAACTCAGAGAAATGCAAGCAGAAGTACCTGTGACGTTAACCCCTAACCTTACGATTATTCCATTTTCTGTTCCACATAGAGGTGAGTATTCAGAAACAATTGGCTTTGTGATTTCAGGAAAAAATAAGAAGGTGCTCTTTATTCCTGACATAGACAAATGGCATCTATGGGAAAAAAGTATTATTGATGAAATTGCAAAGGTGGACTATGCATTTCTGGATGCTACCTTTTATGATAGTTCTGAAGTAAATAACAGAAATATTTCTGAAATCCCCCACCCTTTTGTGGAAGAAAGTTTCAGCCTTTTTGACAATTTGTCGCTGAAGGAAAAGTCAAAAATTCATTTTATCCACTTTAATCATACAAACCCTGCCCTAGAAGCAGAAAGCCTAAAAGCAAAATTGATTATAAGCAAGGGATACAAAATAGCTAAATACGGAGAGATCATAAATCTCTAGACCAATTAGTTTCTCTACTGAACTTTTTCTATGCCCTTTTCCGAAATAAGAATTAGCCTTTGTTTGAAAAGATTGCCAATGCTTTGTTTAAATGCCTTTTTACTTACGCCAAAGATTTTGTATATCACTTCAGGATCTGTTTTATCGTTATAAGGTAAAAAACCTCCTGCTTTGGATATAGTATCTAAAATTTTTTGTGAAGCAGCATCAATCCTTACATATCCTTGTTTTTCAAGGGTGAGATCTATTTTCCCGTCCTCGCGAATTTTTTTAATATAGGCTTTTAGTTTTTGTCCGGTTGTAAGTTTTCTGAACACTTCGTTTTTATAGAGTACTCCCTGATGTCTTCCGTTAACTATGGCCTTATAACCTATTTCTGTAGGAGTCCATATCATCAGATCTACTTCCTGATTTATATTGTAGTCAGGTATATCTTTTGAGAAAAATTTCTCCAGCTTCATAGTAGCAGCGATTCTATCAGTCACTTTGTCTATATAAATAAAGACCAAATAAAATCTGCCTTCTTCCATTTTGATTTTTTGCTCACTGAAAGGTACCAGTAATTCCTTACTCAGCCCCCAATCCAGAAAGGCACCGGAAGTTTCTATTTTATTGACTTTGAGCCATGCAAATTCTCCCACTTGAGCAATTGGAGTCTCGGTAGTGGCAACATTTCTCTCTTCACCGTCGAGATATACCATGACTTCCACATCATTACCTATTTGCATAGAAGGCGTAACATACCGTTTTGGCATCAGTATCTCTCCAAGGTTTCTCCCATCCAGATAAAGTCCGAAATCTACTTTCCTTTCGATTTTCAAGGTGTTTATTTTGCCAAGCTCTACTATCATTTTAAAATATTAAAACTTTTTTGACTGATTGGGCATACTTTGCATAAATCGCTCCATCCCTTTGCCCTTACTCATCATGTGCATCATTTTCCGCATATTATCAAACTGTTTGATAAACATATTAATCTCATGAAGATTTTTACCACATCCAAGTGCAAGCCTCTTTTTTCTAGACATATTAAGTAAGTCAGGATTTGCTCTTTCTTTTGGTGTCATAGATTGAATAATAGCTTCTACTTTTGAAAAAGCTTTGTCATCTATATCTATTTCTTTGGTAAGTTTAGACATACCCGGAATCATGTTCATTAAGGACTTAACATCTCCCATTCTTTTGATCTGCTGAAGTTGGCCGAGAAAGTCATTAAAATCGAATTTATTTTTTTTGATTTTACGCTCCAGCCTTTCTGCTTCTTTTTCATCAAATTGCTCCTGAGCTTTTTCAACAAAAGATACTATATCGCCCATACCAAGTATACGCTGAGCCATCCTTTCCGGGAAGAAAACATCCAATGTCTCCATCTTTTCGCCGGAACTGATAAATTTTATGGGCTTGCCTACAGAATATTTAATAGATAAAGCGGCTCCACCCCTGGTATCTCCATCAAGCTTCGTTAGCACTACTCCATCAAAGTTTATTCTCTCATTAAATGCAGCTGCAGTATTTACTGCATCCTGTCCTGTCATAGAATCCACTACAAAAAGTGTTTCTGAAGGATTGGCGGCTTTTTTAATGTTCTCAATTTCCTGCATCATCTCCTCATCAACAGAAGTACGACCGGCTGTATCTATTATGACTACGTCAAAAGAATTACCCTTCGCATGGCTGATAGCATTTAATGCAATTTGTACAGGATTTTTATTTTCCGGTTCTTTATATATGTTTACTCCTATCTGCTCGGCAATTACAGAAAGTTGATCTACAGCTGCGGGGCGGTATACATCACAAGCTACTAACAACGGCCTTTTCGATTTTTTTTCTTTCAGAAACTTTGCCAGTTTTCCGGTAAATGTCGTTTTACCTGAGCCTTGAAGACCAGAGATAAGTATAACTCCTGGATTACCTTTGATATTAATACCTTCTGATTGACCCCCCATCAAGGCAGTCATTTCATCCTGAACGATTTTGACCATCAATTCACCAGGTTTGATGGACGATAGTACGTTTTCAGTACCCAGTGCCTTATCCTTAATCTTATCGGTAAATTCCTTTGCTATTTTATAGTTTACATCAGCAGCTACCAACGCGCGTCTGATTTCTTTTATTGAAGTAGCAATGTTGAGCTCGGTGATTTTCCCTTCACCTTTTAGGCTTTTAAAAGCTAAATCAAGCTTCTCACTTAAACTTTCAAACATATTCAGAAAAAATTTAGAGCGCAAATATACTGCTCCAAGGCCATTTTATTGAAAATTGGGGTGCGATTATTTTTATGTGCTGCTTTTAAAAGTTAAACGAATTAAATTTACCAGAAAAAAGAATTTAAATTCATTTAAATGTAAGTGATATAAATACCGGAATTTTGGATTAAATAATCTCAAATTACAAAAAAGTACTAATAAATAATATTACAGATTCTGAAAATAAAGTTGATAATTTTCTTTTCACCAACATTCAAATCCTATTTTTACACCTTAAATGTATAATATAATTATGGTATCTAATCGAAGAATATTTATAAAACAGAGTGCCTTAATATTACCTGGCATTACCCTACTGACTTCTTGTGATAAAAAAAATTTGGGAAAAATAAGCAAAAAACCAATTGTAGTATCAACCTGGGATAGCGGTCTGAGTGTAAATAAAATAGCCTGGGGAATCCTAAAAACCAGCGGAAAATCCATAGATGCTGTAGAAAAAGGAGCCAACGAAATTGAAAATTCTATCAATTGCTGTGTAGGATTGGGAGGTAATCCGGATAGAGATGGATTTGTGACGTTGGATGCATGCATCATGGATGAAAAATATAATGTAGGAAGTGTCGCTTTCCTTGAAAAAATAAAAAATCCAATCAGCGTTGCCAGAAAAATAATGGAAACTACACCACATGTGATGCTGGTAGGTGAGGGAGCTTTTCAGTTTGCTGTTCAAAATGGATTTACAGCCGAATCGGGAGAGCTATCCGATGGAGCCAAAAAGGAATACGATAAATGGCTGGTAAAATCTGAATATAAACCAGTATTAAATATTGAACAGCAACAATCGAAAGCAATATTTCAACCCCAGACTTCTCCAGTAAAACTGGATAATGGTGATATCAACCACGATACAATGGGGATCTTAGCACTAGATATGAACGGAGATCTTTCCGGGTCATGCACCACGAGTGGTATGGGATTCAAAATGCGAGGAAGGGTCGGTGACTCACCCATTATAGGAGGCGGACTATTTGTTGACAATGAAATAGGCGCAGCTACATCTTCAGGCCAAGGTGAAGAAGTAATACGAATCTGCGGAACTCATCTCGTAGTAGAACTCATGCGCCAGGGAAATAGTCCTGAAACTGCCTGTAAACTGGCTATAGAACGACTTATAAAGATAAATCCTGAAAAAGCCAAATCATTTCAAGTTGGTTTTCTGGCCCTGAATACATACGGTGAACACGGAGGGTATTCTATTCAACCTGGTTTTACTTATTCTGTTACGGATAATGATGAAGGGGGAATAGTAATTAAAGCTAAATCTCACTTTTCTTAACCATTAGTATGTTTTAACTATTAAAGCACGAATAATTCAGCGGGAATGTATAATATATGAAGCCTTTATTGCTGATATTATAGATCTTAGTTAATAAAAAACGATGAAATCTCATTAATTATTCATACTTTTGTGCCCTTATGAAGAATTTTCATCTCATAGTAATATTTTTATTGCTCATTTTCATGTCCTGCAAGTCAGAGTTTGAGGCATTGAGGACAAGTAATCAGCCCGAAAAAATATTTAAGGCTGCAAATGATTATTATGCAAAAAAAGAATATGACAGGGCTATTGCATTGTATGATATTGTCATACAATTTTACAGAGGAAAACAAGAAGCGGAAGATCTGTTTTATAAATATGCATATGCACATTACTATCAAGGAGATTTTATACTAGCATCTACCTATTTTAAAAATTTTTCTACCACCTTTTCAAATAGTCCCAATAAAATTGAAGCTGAATATATGGCAGCATATTCCAATTATCGATTGTCACCTAATTATAAGTTGGATCAGTCTTACACTGAGAAAGCAATCGTTGGTTTCGAACAATTTATTAATCTTTTTCCCGATACGGATAGGGCAGAATCAGCAAACAAGCTGATAGATGAAATGAGAAAGAAACTGGAAATAAAGTCTTATGAGCAAGGTAATTTGTACTATAAAATTGGCCAATATCAAGCTGCAATGGTTTCTTTTCAAAGTACCCTTAAAGATTTTCCTGAATCAAAACGAACTGAAGAGATTAGATTTTTGATACTTAACTCAAGTTTTATTCTGGCCTCTAATAGTATTTTTGAAAAAAAAGTAGAAAGATTTAATGAAACTCTAGAGCATTTCAATACATTTAACAAGAAACATCCTAAATCTAAAAGAATGAAAGATGCCCGTAGTATAGAAAAAGAAACATTGTCTGAAATAAAAAAATTAAAAGTATGACCACAGATATTAAATCGAAAGTGCAGGGTCTTGATCCCAATATTAAAGCACGAGATATCAAAAGTATTTCTGCTCAAACCTCTAGTATTTATGAATCAATAGCAGTAATTACTAAGAGAGCAGAACAAATCTCAGCTGAAATGAAAAATGAACTTCATGGCAAGCTGGATGAATTTGCAAGTACCTCTGAAACAATAGAAGAAATTCTTGAAAATAAAGAGCAAATTGAAATCAGCAAGTTTTATGAAAGACTACCCAATCCTGTTATTATTGCCACAGAAGAGTTCCTACGCAATAATCTGGAATTTGAGTATAGAGAACCTAGAATTCAAGCTGAAGAATAAATTCAGAAATGTCACCGCTTCAAGGAAAAAAAATACTGCTAGGGGTAACTGGTAGTATAGCTGCCTATAAAGCTGCAGTATTATGCCGGCTTCTCGTAAGCAATGGGTGTGAAGTTAAAGTTGTCATGACACCGTCTGCAAAAGATTTAATTACTCCTTTGACACTTGCGACTCTATCAGGCCAAAAAGTTGTAACTGAAATCTCTGATGGAGATTATTGGAATAATCATGTGGAATTAGGAATTTGGGCTGATATAATGTTGATAGCTCCGTGCACTGCCACTACCCTTGGCAAAGCGGCTGCTGGTATAGCAGATAATGCACTACTTGCCTGTTATCTTTCTGCGAAATGCCCGGTATGTTTTGCCCCGGCAATGGATCTTGATATGTGGCATCATCCGTCAACACAAAAAAATATTAATACACTTTTATTATATAAAAATAGTATAATACCGGTGGGTACTGGATTTTTGGCAAGTGGATTATATGGTGATGGTCGTATGGCAGAACCTATTGAAATAGTTGACCACCTAAAGATATTTTTCTCTAGTAGTAAAGATCTCAGTGGTAAAAAAGTATTGATTACAGCTGGCCCTACTTTTGAAGCCATAGATCCTGTAAGATACATAGGAAACAGAAGCAGTGGTAAAATGGGCTACGCTATAGCTGATGAATGTCATAAAAGAGGAGCTGATGTGGTATTAGTATCCGGCCCTGTCCAAATCAAAACAAACTTTAATGGCATCAGAACTTTGAAAGTCCAAACGGCTGCTGAAATGTTCAATGAAGTAAATATTTATTTTGAGCATTCTGACATTGTAATCCTGACTGCTGCAGTGGCAGATTATAGACCTGAAGTGGTATCAGATAATAAAATTAAAAAGAATGAAACTTCTTTTGCATTAAATCTGATAAAAACTATAGATATAGCGGCAACTTTAGGTCAAAAAAAACAAAAAGGTCAATTGATGGTAGGTTTTGCTCTCGAAACCAATGATGAAGAAGATAATGCCAGAAAAAAGCTATATAACAAAAATCTTGATTTTATCGTTCTAAATAAACTCAGTGACGACGGAGCAGGATTTCAGCATGACACCAATAAAATTACCATTTTGGATTCACATGAAAATACTGTATATTTTCCCTTAAAAAGTAAAACTGAAGTTGCTGTTGATATTGTAAATTACATTGTGAACTATCATCATTAAGAAATATGTATAAAACATACTTTTTTTTAGTATTGTCTTTTGTCTATGTGAATTCAACCTATGCACAGGAGTTAAATTTTAATGTCACAGTTGTCACTCAGGCGTCTATAAATTCATTAAATTCTGATGTTTCAATATTTAAGGATTTAGAAAAAAACCTAATTGAATTCATTAATACTACTAAGTGGGGCGAAGATGAATTTCAACAAAACGAAAAAATTCGTGGCTCTCTTCAACTTACCATTACGGAAGAAGTGCAACCAACTGTATTCCGAGCAGAATTAGTCTGGCAAACAGAGCGGCCAATATACAACTCAATATATTCCAGCCCCATCATAAATCTGATAGACAAAAATGTCACTTTTACATTTAATGGTTTGCAACCATTATTAAAAACGACTAACACTTTTTATGACAACTTATCATCGATAATTAGTTTTTACGCATATTTTAGTATAGGAATGGATTATGATTCTTTCAGAATAAATGGCGGGGAACCACATTTTCAAAAAGCCCAGGAAGTCATCACTTCACTACCTTCAAATAATGCAAGAGATGAAGGATGGAAAAATGATGGTTCAGGAAGGAGAAACAGGTACTGGCTCTTAGAAAATATTCTAAATCCCAGAATACGCCAATTTCGTCAGGCACATTATGAATATCATAGACTGTGTCTAGACAAAATGTTTGATGAACCGGATAAAAGCCGGGCAGTTCTGTTAAGCGCACTTACTTCCGTGGGACAAGCTAATATTGATTATCCTAACACCTATCTTTTACAGATGTTCGGAGATGCGAAAAAAGATGAAATAGTAGAAATTTTTAAAATTGGCGATAAGGGACAAAAAACTAAAGTTAAGACGATTATGGTAGGAATGGACCCAAGTAAAACGGAGAAATATAGCGTTCTCAACTGATTTTCATTTTACAAAATTCAAAATAAAACAGCAATTACAGATTGAAAAATGTTGCTATTTTCGCTTCGGGAAGTGGGAGCAATGCAAAAGAAATAATTCATTTTTTTGATGATCATGCTCATATAAAAATATCACTTATTGTAACAAATAAAAGAGATGCCGGAGTCTTAAATATTGCGAAAGATGCGTCTATTCCATTTACCATAATCACAGAAGACGATATTTATCACACTGAAAGTTTGATAGTAAAGTTAAAAGAAAGAAATATAGACCTTATTGTGCTGGCAGGATTTCTTTGGCTTATGCCCATGAATATATTAAATGCATTTCCAGACAAAATATTGAATATTCATCCATCTATATTACCTAAATATGGAGGAAAAGGTATGTATGGCCATCATGTACACAAAGCTGTAAAGGCAAATCACGAAAAAGAAACCGGCATAACCATTCATATTGTCAATGAAAAGTATGATGAAGGTAATATAATATTTCAAAAAAAATGCCGTATAAATGATGATATGAGTTCTGAAGATATAGCCAATTCTGTTCTGAAGCTTGAGCATAAGTATTATAGCAGAAAAATTGAAGAGTACTTAAACAACATTAAGGCTTAAAAAAATGTATCTATATATACGAAATTATATTCTGTAAAAATAACTATTTGTTGTGTTAATTATTGTTAAACAGAATTAAATGTAAGTTTATAGACTTAATATTTTGTACCTTTGCTTTGTTAAGTACATGATTTTGTATTTACTTCAATCAAACAATATAAATATTTAAATTTTATCAATATGGGAATTATTAAAAATTATCAAACAAAGGGTAGCTGCAAGGTCACCTTTTCTTATTCCATAGCTGCAGCTTCAGGAGCTAAGACTGTGCAGGTACTTGGAGATTTTAACAACTGGGACAGAAAATCTGCGCCAAAATTTAAAAAAGGAAAAGATGAATATAGTACTATTCTTGAACTTGTTTCTGGGAATACTTACCAGTTCAGATACCTATTAGACGGCATAAATTGGGAGAATGATCTTGCAGCAGATGGATACGCGCAATCACCTTATCCAGGTATAACTAATAGTGTCTTAATATTAAATTCTGAATCAATACCAGCACAAAAACATGTAAAAACTTCGGCACCTAAAGCTGATAAAACAGCAAAAGGCAAAAAAGTAGGTAAGGCGAAAAATGAAAATAACAATACAGTAAAAGAAGCTAAAAAAGTTATAGCGAAAACTGATAAAGTTGTACCATCATCAAAGGAGATCAAAACTGCAACTGCTAAAACAGTAAAAGTTCAACTTACAAAACTAACGGATGTAAAAAAAGTTACAGATGATCTTAAAAAAGTCGAAGGTATTGGTCCGAAAATTGCTGAAATTCTTGTTTCAAAGGGTATAGTAACATTTAAGGATTTGGCAAAAACTAAAGTGGACAGTCTTAAGAAAATTCTTGACGAAGCAGGACCTAAATTTAATATCCATGAGCCTTCAAGCTGGCCACAACAAGCAACTCTTGCGGCAAAAGGCAGTTGGGCAGAACTCAAAGTACTTCAAGGCGAACTGAATGCTGGAAAAGCAAAAAAATAAATTAATCTATTAAGATTTTAATTTTACATCTTAGAAAAAGCACCGAAAATATTTTCAGTGCTTTTTTTTTAACTATACTTTTAGATTTTATTATCGCTGCTCATAAACTATAAATAAAAGAAGTGATTTACCCCCACTCTGTAGGAAAAAAGGTAAATAATGAGATAAGACACTATCATGACTCAAATATATGGAGTAATGTAATTACTACTTGGCAAAAATGATTTAATGATACTGCTTGGCAATGTTTGCATTCGAAAAAGCATAAATTAACAATCTCTCACATTCATTCACAAACCAAATGTGATCCTATCCAGATGTGAATGATACAACTTCATTACAGATTTTTTTCAAACAAGGACTGTCTAGCATTTGTGTGAGCTGAGCTTTTATTCCTTACGTAGGTGGTTTACCATAAGTATCGAAAGAATGCTTTGGTACCTAAACTTAATCTAAGAATTATTGCTCAAACTTCGGTCGAAATAATCAAATGCAAATACCAGTTAAGCTAAAATTGTGAGAAGAAGTTGATGGTTAAAACGTGTAATGTGCCTTTGATTTTTGGCTTGGTAGTAAAAATTATTACTAATGTACAGATTAAATGGATTTAACTAAAAATTTATAAGTTTAGCCCTTTGGTGTAATATTTTTCAAGAATCATGTACCGATCCTTTCATCCTTTATAACCAATATTGTCAAAAAACAATACGCCGCTTAATATCTGTAGTTCACAAAAAAAAAGTAGATACTACTTAAAATATCTACTTTTTTAATATCATAAAACGACAATAAAGACTATAAAATCTTAATAGCCGCTATTTTTATTACCTATAAATCTTGAAGATGATTTAATTCCTTTGGATGACGGTACATAACCCTCAGGCTTGGACATTTCGCTATCCGTAGGATTGCAAACTCTGATTTCAACTCTTCGGTTCATGTAGTGTTCGATTTCTTTTCTTGATTCTGAAACCATTGGTGCTTCTTCACCTCCATACATAAGCTTTATACGACTCCTGTCAAGACCATACTGAGTGACTAGATAGTTTATTACATTTTCTGCCCGACTATAGGAAAGATTGCTGTTGTAGTTATTTGAACTTCTCACATCTGTATGTCCCTGAACTGTGACACATATATAAGGACACATTTTCATTACAGTAGCGACATGATGTAGATGTCCATAATATTCGGGCTTAACACTCGCTCTATCTAAATCAAAATGTATCATTGGCAAAAACCATTTGCCACAATCATCGGCTTTCTTCATCATCATTCCTGATTTCGAATCGATGGCTTTATTTACATCATCAATTGTAATGCAACACTTCACATCAGCAACTCCCTCTTTGCTTACTATAAATCCTGGTGGAGAGTAAGGCTCTTTATCTATATAATCTGAAATACCATCACCATCGCTGTCTAAAGCAATACCTCGGGTATCTACCGATGCTCCTGCAGGAGTTGCCATTTCCTGATCCAGCATGTCTATGACACCATCTGCGTCTGTGTCTGTCAGATCAAAAACTGGTCGCTGCTTTAGTGCAGCAATATCATTCATTTGTGCATCCAATGGGTTTAGCCAGTATAAAGGTTCTGTGACCTTATTAAAGTTTCCTAAATTAATGCCTAATCGCACATTTGTGTAATGCGAAATATCATTATTATTTGACTGATCTCCACTTGTCCTGAATCTGATGCCATCAAGCATATCATTATCCGCAGTCATAACCTGATGTTCAAGACCAATATTAATTCTCTGGCTTAACTTCCTTGAAATACCCATGGAAGCTGTAAAAACTAAATGAATATTTGTTTGATCTCCTAACCTGAAAATTCCCTTTTTCTTCCAACTTTCTGTTTCATATGTTCCGTCATAACGGCTATCAATATTGCTTTTGATATCTTTTCTTCCTGCCCGTGTATCAAAATTACCTTGAAGCGTAGCAAGACCAGAATATGGGTTATTACTTCCATCGAGCAAATCCAGCATAGTCTTGTGTGAACTCAAACCTCCGCCAACAGCAGCATACCAGTTCCATTTATTCCTATCTTTATGGAAAAGTAAATTACCTATGTTGACAACACCTTGTAAAGCTAGATAGCCATAAGAAGTTTTATGGCTTGGAAACCATCCATCCTGATTTCTATAGGGTGCAAAAACTTCTTCTACCAATCCACCGCCTTTACTACTATGTGACCACATTTGGGGGTCAAGTCCTTTAGCTTGTCCATACATAAAATCAGCTCTTAGTGAAAAGACATAATGTATAGCTTTTCTAAGATGCACACCAAAACCATATCCAGCAGGAAGCCTTCTGTCTACATCACCGTCAATAAGAAAATGCCCGAGCTGAATACCTAGCTCCCATGCGTTTTTTGGTTTTGCAGAATACGAAGTTTGACCCATCCTCCAACTCTTGTTTTGCCCTGCATTTACAGTCATTTCATCTGTAACATTACTTTTTGTATCTTGAGAATTAACATTTAGGGAGACAAAAAATAAAAAAAATATCAGGGATTTAAATTTGAGTATCATAATAAAAATATTTAAAATAATTTTTAGGCAGTGGTAACATAATTTCCCAGACGACAAAAATAATATTAAAGTATGAATATTCCAAATGAATTAAACAAATTAATTATTAAAGTTAAATATAATTATAATTTATAAACACTTAACAACATGTAAGTTTAGGTGAAATTGCCCAAAATTACGCTAAAAAAACCAATAATTAATAAAAATAAAAATATTCCATAATGTCAAATTTTTGTCTTTTAGATTAAGTATAAAACTCAGCTTTTTTATGAAAATTGATTTTAACGACTTTTGTAAGTTAAACTATAACAACCAATCTTTTAAGCTTTAACATTAAAATATATTCAAATTTTAGTTTGATCAAAAGAAAACAAATTTACTTTCACTAGAGACCTTTTGCAGATTTTACCTGCTAGTTTACTCACGGCAGATAACTACTTCAAAAAATATAAAGTTGGATAAAATAAAATTTGTCGCTTGAATACAAATGATGGAATTTTAAATTTTGAAAAAAAAATGTAATAATGATTCTAACCTTGTTTAAAAGAATTATTTTTGTTTAACCTCTTTACTCCTTCAATTGACACCATTGTTAAGCCTCACCCTAAAATATTTTCAAATATTCATTTAATGTACTTAAACTGATCTTTGTTGTATATTTGTCATTCATTAATTGAATTATGTCTAAAATAAAAAAATACGTCATTTTACTTTTATTGATTTTGGGAATATCCTGTTCAATTTCATTATATTTACCAAAAATATACATTGCATCATCTCATTTGAAAATAAATGCTCCTCATCACTATATTTTTAATACTCTGAACAATCTAAGCCTTCAGACAGACTGGAATTATTTGGCATCGCTTGATACTCTGTTTCAAATAAGTTGTTCAGGCAACTTTAGAAATACCGGAGCATCTTGTGATTTTAGCAGTAAAAATTATGGTGCCGGAGTGTTAAGGATCATTTATTCTCTTGCATCTGACACTATTGCTATAACTGAAGAACAAAAAAGCAAAAAAGATAAGTTGTTCCAATATAGAATTGTCAGACTGGATTCAACAAAATCTGAAATATATGTCCAGGCTCAGTCTTCATCAGGTTTTATAACAAACTTATGGAATTTTGTTCATAAGCGAAAATTAAGAAAACAATTAAAACAAAATCTTCAAAATCTTAATATTTTGGTTAACGATCGGTTTGAAAATAATGTATATAATGGTTATAAAATAACAGAAGCTGCTATCAATAAAAGATATTTCATAAGTCACCGATCTAAAGTTTTAGTTAAAAATATTCAGGAATATTATTCAAAAAACATAAGTAACCTTTACCAAATCGCATTGGAAAACGGGCTTGTGATTTCAGGTATGCCCTGTGGTCTTTTTTATAACAAAAATAAATCTTATAAAGAATATGATATGGCAGCTGCATTACCCACATTGTCAGAATTTAATATAAAAGACTGTGAATCCATCATTATTGAACCGCGCCAGGCTATTATCGTAGAATTTAAGGGTGAAAATTCAAGTTCAGGCCCAGCATACAATGCGATCACTGAATATATGTTAGATCATAATATAAAAAATAACTCTCCGATAATAGAAGAATATCAAACTGACCCAACAAGTGAGCCCGACCCACAAAAATGGGCAACGAAGATAATTTACTATATTTTACCAAAATAATCCATCTTTTCGTTTTTTCAAAATTTTACATGCGAAAGCTTGAGTCATCAAAAAAAGTCGGTTGGATCAAGACAATGAATTCTTTAGGCAAAAAAAAGATTCCTTTTTTATTTATTTTAGATTTTGAGCTCCATAACCCAATAGTATTTCCATTGGATAAATTACCAAAAAATATTTATTATAAAGTTAATAATATTAAAAACTACTCACTTTCTGGAATACTAGCCAAACCACTGATTTTTAAAAAAAAACCTGTTCAATCTGACACTTACATTAAGGCTTTTGACCAGATACTCAAAGAAATAAATTATGGAAATTCATTTTTGATAAATCTTACATTTCCCACTGAGATCAGTACAAATTATACTTTACGAGAGTTATTTAATGTCTCTCAGGCTAAATACAAATTGTACTTTGACGATAGGTTTATAGTATCATCTCCTGAACCATTTGTTAAAATTACTAATGAGAAAATCTATACATTTCCGATGAAAGGTACAATAGATGCTTCTATACCCAATGCCATGGAAATAATACAAAATGATGCGAAAGAAATGGCTGAACACTACACTATTGTTGACCTTTTGCGAAATGATTTAAGCAAAGTCTCTAAAAATGTCAAAGTAAACCGATTTCGATTTATCGAACGACTCCAAACAAATAATAAAAATTTATTTCAAGTCAGTTCAGAAATAGAAGGCCAATTATCCAGTGATTTTCATAGCCATATCGGAAATATTTTTGAATCCATATTACCCGCAGGAAGTATTTCAGGAGCACCAAAAAAGAAGACTGTGGAAATAATTAAAACTGTAGAACTAGATAATAGAGGATATTATACAGGAGTTTTTGGAATTTTTGATGGAAGAAATCTGGATTCTGCCGTAATGATAAGGTACATCGAGCAATGTAAAAATAAACTGATATACAGGAGCGGATGTGGCATAACAAATATGAGCGATTGCATGACCGAATACAATGAAATGATAGATAAAATTTATGTCCCAATTAATAGAAAGTATTAAAATTTTAGACGGTAGGGTATATAATTTACACTTTCACGAGATTAGGGCAAATATGTCACGAATGTCGCTATTTGGTATTCAAGATCCTCTAAATATAAAGAAAGTACTGTCAAAACTTCAAATTCCAAAAAAAGGATTATTGAAGTGCAGAATAATATACGATCAAGAAATCTCAGAAGTAGAAATTAAGCCTTACTCGATCCGAAAGATAGAAAAAATAAAAATAATATACGATGATCATGTGTCGTATCAGTATAAACTTTTGGATCGAAAAGAACTCGATCTATTATATGCTCAAAGGGAAGTCAACGATGAGATCCTTATCGTCAAAAATGGTCTTCTAGCTGACGCATACTATTATAATATTGTTTGCAAGCTTGGAAGCACATATTACACACCCTCTATTCCTCTGCTCCAAGGTATTCAGCGGGAGTATTTACTATCAAAGACTACGATAATAGAAGAAGAAATTTCGGCTGAAGATATTCTGAAATTCGACATGATTTACCTGATTAATGCCTTAACACCGCTTTTAACAATAGGTATTTCGCCAAAATCCATCATTGTTTAATCGAAAACAGGCCTACTTTTCTCTCAAAACTGCACCAATACGAAGGGTATCAGCAAATAACATGATCTTTATATTAATATTCCTGTTAATATTTTCTATAGCATCATTCAACAGATTTACAATGACCTCTGCTTTTACGACATTAATTATATTTTCCATTTTTGAAGCAGTTTCGAGTTCCTTTGGAGTAAGACTCACTTCATCTGTCCTTACCAAAAGGCGAAAAATAAATTGTCTAAAAAAATGAAGCCCGTACTCAAAAAAATTCTTTTGTTCGTCTTTAACCATTTCTCCTACACCTTTTATCCATTCATTAATATCTATCGGATCAGATTTATAAGCAATTCTTAACCAAGAAATCAGCATTTCGGAATAATCAGTAGCTTCATTTTTAGCCAAATTCATAGCATTATTTATGTTTCCATCTGCAAGGTTGGCAAACTGAATTGCTTTTTCATTAGAAATTTTATATTCATTAATAAGAAACTGGCTAAGTTCTATATTTTCGTAGGGAGGTATTTTTACAAGTTGACATCGGCTTAATATTGTTTGGAGTATCGATTCCTGGTTTTCTGCTACCAGTATTATATAAGTATTATCTGTAGGTTCTTCGATGAGTTTAAGCAGCCTGTTCCCTTCATTATGAAGGTATTCAGGAAGCCACATAATAAGAATTTTATTTTCTGACTCATAAGACATCATATTAAGTGTATGCATGATATCATTACATTCTTTAACATTTATATTGGGAAGATTATTTTCTGCATCGATATGTTGCAACCATTCCCTTGTACCCATATTTGGGTTTGTTGAGAGAATTTTTCTCCATTTAGGTAAAAAATCAGCACTTGTTGTCTCAGCCCTCTTTTTATCCCCAAACTTGACAACAGGAAATGAAAAATGTATATCCGGATGTATAAATTTGTGAGATTTGATGCAATGACTACACTCTCCGCAACTGTCACCGCCAGACTTGTTACTACATTGAATAAAGGATGCAAAAGCTAAAGCCATGGACAACGCGCCAGAGCCTTCTTTTCCCAAAAAAATTTGTGCGTGCGGTATCCTTCCTTTATCAACAATTTTGACAAGGTTTTGCTTTACAGAATCCTTTCCATCAATATCTTTGAAAAACAATATAGCTAGATTTGTAGGTTCATTGATTTATCCAGGATAGGATTTCATCACTCATAGGAGCAGTGATTGGTAAGATACTCTTATACATCGAACCGTCTGAATGTATAAGAAATTTATGAAAATTCCATCTTACTTCATAGTCTCGGATGCCATTCGTTTCACCGCTGCATAACCATTGATACAATGGATGCGTATCTGATGTAATATTTATTTTTTGTGTTAATGGAAAACTAACACCAAAATTAAGTGTGCAAAACGCTTGAATACCTTCCTCAGTACCTGGTTCCTGACCGCCAAAATCATTACAAGGGCATCCCAGTATGGTCAATTTATCTCCATACAATCTGTATAACTCTTCCAACTGCTCATATTGTGTTGTTAATCCACATTCAGAAGCTACATTTACTATCAGAAGCTTCTTGCCTTCAAATTTTGTAAGATCAAGTTCTTTACCTTTAATATCATTAATTTTTACCTTATATAAAGACGGGTTCATTTTTTGGATTTATATTATTTTGAAACCACAAATTTACTTTTAATTATTCATGCCTACAACAAATAACAATGTCAAATTGTTAACCCGCAAATAACTATATAAAAATGAAAGTGTCAGTTTACAGAAGAAGCCATTTTAATGCGGCACATAGACTCAATAACCCTAATTGGTCATCTGAAAAAAACAAAGAAATTTTTGGCCTTTGCAACAATGATAACTTTCATGGACATAACTATGAGCTTGAAGTAAAACTAACGGGAGAAGTAAACGTTGATACCGGTTATGTATATGATATGAAACTACTTTCTGATCTCATAAAGGCTGAAATTGAAGACCGGTTTGATCATAAAAATCTTAACTTGGACACGGCAGAGTTTAAAAATCTCATTCCAAGTGCTGAAAATATAGCAATTGTGATTTACAATATACTGCGAAAAAAAATCGACGAAAGTCTTGAAATATGTGTAAAACTTTGGGAAACGCCAAGAAATTATGTCAAGTTTCCAGGTTAAATTCTAAAATAATAATTAATATTTTTGAAATTTTGATAAACCAATAGCTTTCTTGTTTACGTCTATCAGTTTTACCAAATAAATTCCTGATTTCAACATTGATACGTCAAAACTAGATTGAGCATTATACTCAAATGACTCTAAACGCCGTCCCATTATATCAAAAATTTCAACATATTTTACACCTTCATCATCGGTAACGTTCAAAATATTATTTGTTGGATTAGGATAAACGCGTATATTTTTTTCAAATGAAATATCTTCAGCATCTGAAAGGCAATTATTGATACTAATGGAAGTGCTGTAGATTTCCTGAGTAAAAGCTTTGTCTCCGTATAGCTTAAGACCTACAACTGAGCATCCTGAAATATTATTTGGGAAAAAGTGAAACTCTACAAGATGGTTTCCCTTGGTAAATTTATTAGAAATACTGGGATTACTTTGATCGATATTATTACCATAACAAAATTCAAGATCACAAATATATGTTTCAAATCCAGCTTTCCAAGTTGCTTGATCTTTAAACATTTTCCAATACACAGTATAAGTTGTATCAGCACTATTATTAAATATGATATTCAACTTATTATCGCCACTGGAAGGGATAGTATTTATAACTAAAGGATTTGGAGTATGAGAAATGTTTGTGGACTGGAGACTTACTTTTACGCTATAAAGTTCTTGCGTAAAGTTCTTATCTGAAAATAATTTAAATGTGATATTGGCATTCCCCCTAATACCTTTTGGGTCAAAATGAACTTCGATCTTATGTGTCCCGGTAGTAAATTTATTAGGGAGGTTCGGATTGCTTTTATCAACATTTGAACCGTAACAAAACTCAAGGTCGCAAATATAAGTCTCCCAACCAGACTTCCAATTGTTATCTTTTATTACTTGCCAGTAAACCTGATAGGTTGTATTTGCCTGATTTGTAAAAGCAATATCCAATTTATTATCTCCTCCATTTGGTTTTGTAATAATTTCAAGCGACTTTGGAAGATGAATAATTTGAGAAAATGCAGGAGTAAAATAAAAAAAGCAAAATAAATATAATATTATTTTCATATGGATAAAGTATTGTAAATTAATTTATTAAATAGTATTTAAAGCATTTTTTGGAAAAAATAGTATTTTGAAAAGTCCACCAAGAAAAAAAGCCTCCAAAACTTATTGAAAGGCTCTTATCTCTATTAAAACTATGAATACAATCATGCTCCGTCAAAGTTTTTATTGAATTTCAGTGTTCGCATAACTTTACTTTTGTCATCCAGCATTTTTATGATATACATTCCTATTTTAAGTTCAGAAATATCGTGCTGGGCATTATTGTAGTGCTGAAAAGATTTTATTTCCTTACCAAGTATGTTGTAAATAACAATTTTTTTAACATTAGGAACGTTACTTATTTGAATATAATCTACCGCAGGATTTGGAAATACTTTAATATCTTCAGTAATTCTAAACTGATCTTGAGCAGGTCCGTTAAAACTTGCCTGTGATTGACCACAAATAGATATGAAAGTAAGAAATGTGATTAAAAGTATACTTTTGTTCATAAGCATCTCGTTTATGTCTGCAAATATAAATTGTTTATTGTAAAAGTTGTATTAAAAATGTGTTAAAATTTTTAATATCATTAAATTTGTCTTCCTTATGACAAAAATTGCTCTGTGTTGCTGTAAATAAAATGAATACATATTAACTTCTTTTTTAATTCAAACAATTAGAATTAATGTAAAATGGATGTTGAAATTCATGATTTTGGAATAAATGATGGCTTCAAAACCTACGTTGTTTCTATCAAAAATGATAATGGCCATCTTGTTCAAATCACTAATTACGGGGGTATAGTACATAGTTGGGTTTGCCCAGACAAAGATGGAATATATGCCGATATTCTATTAGGTTGCCCAAATCTTGATGATTACTTAAATGGCCATCCCTATTTTGGAGCAATTATAGGAAGGTATGCTAACAGAATTAATCATGGCCGTTTTGAGTTGGACGGAATTAAGTACCAATTACCTGTAAATTTGCCTCCGCACCATTTGCATGGAGGTATACTTGGATTTGACCGTAAAATCTGGGCAATGGATGTAAAAAAATATCCCGAAAAGTGTATTATCAGTTTACAAACTGAAAGCTGTCATCTCGAAGAGGGATATCCAGGTAATCTTATTATAAAGGTAAATTATACATTTACTAATGATAATCAGTTGATTATTGAATATTTTGCTACTACAGACCAACTAACTATTTTAAATCTGACCAACCACTGCTATTTCAACCTTTCAGGTAATCCATCTGGAAATATCCTGGACCATGAAGTATTAATCACCGCTGATTTTTTTACAAAAACAAATGATTCGTCAATTCCAACAGGGCAATTAGAAAGTGTTTCCGGAACAATCTTAAATTTTAAAAATTTCAGAAAGATAAGTGAAGGTATTTACTCAGAAGACCCTTTGTTAAAAAACACAAAAGGATACGATCATAATTTCGTATTAATAGACGAAAACTTCAAATTACCTTCAGCCGTAGCCCGACATAAAGCTTCAGGAAGAGTCCTTGAAGTATATACTGATCAACCAGGGATTCAACTTTATACTGGCAACTGGTTGGGAGGCGTAGCAGGAAAACAAGGCTTTTATGCAGATTATGCGGGACTTTGTCTGGAGACGCAACACTTTCCTGATTCGCCAAATCATCCAAATTTTCCTGATACTACATTAAGACCAGGTGAAAAGTTTTATAGCAAAACCATCTATAAAATAACTAAAGAAAATTAATCCCGGGCCTTTCAATTTTTAATTTATTTTATCATAACACCTGAAGCCATAAACTTTAATTCAGTAACCGGTTCAGTTATTTTAGAGATTTCCTCAGGAGTTTTGCCTTCATCTTCAGCAAAATGCCTAAGATCCTCTACAGATGTGACTTCCCTATACGCTTTGCCCAACATTACCACTTCTTTACCAGCAAGGTCCTTTGGCATAAAAAATCCATAATCTTTAAACTGAACAAACATTTCAGTATTTGTAGAATCGGATTCAGACACGATATTCATCCAACAGCCTTTTGTCTGACAAACTCCTGAAACCTTCCCGTAAACTTTTGAATCTGTAGAGTCAGTCAAGCTCATTTTTGTAAGAAGAGACTCATACGAAATCATACCTGATGTGTCTATAGTTTCGCCAAAATGTACACCATCCCCTTTATCGGTAGGGTTTGAGTTTGAATTTTTACAAGCTAAAAATGAAATGAGAACGAAACAAAAAAGTAAAGTTATTTTATTCATAAATATTAAATTTCAGATAATAAATTACAAAATATTAAGTTAAAAGCACAATCAAACACAATATCAATTATAGCAAACTTGTACATCATATAAAAATTAAGTATATGCACAAGTTTCTATGGGTAATAAGTGTCTACGCACTAATTATAATCAATCCAAATTTTATTTTTTCAAATTGTATCAGCGGTAATTGCGTAAACGGTAAAGGTACGTTTTTGTTTGATAACGGGTCCAAATATTCGGGCAATTTTTTGCTGAAAAGGCCCAATGGAAATGGAATATTAAGACATTCTGATGGCAGTGTTTATGAAGGAGATTTTCAAAACGGAAAAAAGATGGGTAATGGGAAACTCAGTTTCGCTTCAGGAGACACTTACTTTGGTAATTTTGATGAAGGAGTTATTTCTGGCATGGGAAGTATCAATTACCGAAATGGTGATAATTATGTCGGTGAATGGCTTAATGGAAAAGCAAGTGGAAAGGGTAAATATACTTTTAAAGATGGTGACATTTATGAAGGAGAATTTATTGATGGCCAATTTTGCGGCTTTGGTAAACTTTTAAGAAAAGATGGGTCTTATTATGCCGGGAGTTGGTCAAGAAGCAAAAAGCATGGTAAAGGTATTTCATCAGTGAATGGCCGAAAAGTAATACATTATTATGAAATGAATCAAATAATCAAAGTAGAGCCCTTTTATTCACATACAAATCAGGATATTGACCACACGAATAAAGTGCAGAAACAAACTGAAAGACTCAATGATTGCACCAGCAGATATTGCCACTTAGAAAACGGATTGTATAAATATGGTGACGGATCAGTTTTTGTCGGTCCTTTTATTGATGGGCAGGGAGAAGGGTACGGAGAGTGTTCGTACTCAAATGGTGATAGATATACGGGTGAGTGGAAAAACCATGCACCCCACGGAAAAGGAACCATGCTTTTCAAATCAGGAAATACTTACAGTGCAATTTGGGATCAAGGTAAGCCTAAACAAAAATTGGGCAGCTCTTTAGTTTCAAATTCAACCACTACAAAACCTAATATAATATCAAATCATAAGGCAGCAGGAGAGACCAGAATATTTGCTCTGATAGTAGGTGTGGCGACATACAACCATATGCCTTCATTAAAATATACAGATGACGACGCATATCAGCTATATGCATTTCTTAAAAGCCCTGAAGGTGGGGCCATTCCTGATGAACAGATAAAAATCATGATCGATGATGGCGCTACCAATAAAACCATAAGTAAAGAGTTAAATTACATTGCTGGTATGGCTGATGTCAACGATGTAATCATTTTATATATGTCAGGGCACGGTATAGACGGGGCATATATACCCAGTGATTTTGATGGATACAAAAATCAACTGGCATATGATGATATTTTATCAGTGCTTAATACATCAAAAGCAAAACACAAATTATTTATAGCTGATGCATGCCACTCAGGGTCAATGCTGGCTTCAGCACGCACTCCGCTCAACATCTCACTAGAAAATTTTTATAGCGCATATAATGCTACTGCAGGAGGTACTGCAATACTTATGTCATCAAAAAAAGAAGAAGTTTCCCTTGAATATGGAGGCCTTAGACAAGGAGTATTTTCTCATTTCCTGATTAAAGGCTTAAAAGGAACAGCTGATAATAATCACGACAAACTCATCACGATCTCAGAATTACACAACTACATTTCAGAACAAGTGAAAACATATACGGGCCATAATCAAAATCCTTCCATTTCCGGTGACTATGATAAGAATATGCCCGTGGCCATCATCAGGTAGTTATGCTAATGTATTCATCTTAACCACTTAATGAAAAAAATAAATTGTTTGATTTATAAATAAAAACGATAATTTTAGGTCTTTTTTACAATCAACCTGATCTAGAACAATACCTAATGTCTGTAAAATTTGCTTTGTTTCAACCTACATTATTGCTTGATGAAAAAATTTGTCGAAAAAATATCAGCAATATGGTTAATAAAGCTGCTACAAATAATGTACTTTTCAGACCGCATTTTAAAACCCATCAGAGTATCGAAATCGGAGAGTGGTTTAGAGAATTGGGTATAACTGCCATTACTGTTTCTTCTATTAAAATGGCAACTTTTTTTGCAGAGCACGGATGGAAGGATATTACGGTGGCGATACCGGCCAATTCTCTTGAAAAGGACCGCATAAATAGATTGGCTAAAAATATCAATTTAAATCTGATTACTGCTGACATTGACGGAACTAAAAAACTAGCTTCTATCTTAGAATATCCAGTTAACTTTTGGATAAAAATCGACGTTGGCTATCACCGAACAGGAGTATTATATGATGATTATAATGTCATCAGTTCAATCCTTGAAGTTGTTAGTAAAAATAAAAATTTGAATTTCTGCGGTTTTCTGACTCACGCAGGTCAAAGTTACCACTGTAGAGATAAAAGTGAAATTATAAAAGTACATAATGAAAGTACCACAATACTTTTAGATTTGAAGAAAAAATATATTTCACAATTTCCACATCTAAAAATTTCTGTAGGCGATACACCAACATGTACTGTTGCTGACGATTTTACAATGGTGGATGAAATTCGCCCTGGTAATTTTGTTTTCTATGATATCATGCAGGTTCAGATTTCTGCCTGTGAAAAAAAAGATATTGCTGTTGCAATTGCTTGCCCGGTTGTAGCAAAACATAGCGATAGAAACGAAATTATTGTCATTGGAGGAGGCATTCATTTTTCTAAGGATTTTATTGAAAGAAGTGACGGGAATAAAAGTTTTGGCGATTTAGTCGTGCTAGATGAAAATGGCTGGAGCGCACCTATAGAAGGTTGTTTTATGAGTAAACTCTCTCAGGAGCATGGTACAATATTTGTCAGTGACGAAGTCTTCCATCAAATAGAAGTAGGTGATATCGTTGGCATTTTGCCAGTACACTCATGTATGACAGCAAACCTAATGGGTGGATATACTACCTTATCAGGAAAAAAATTGGACTATTTTGACATTAGAAAAGAATATTATGTATAACTAATAACTTTTAAGGTTTTTAGAAAAAATTAAAGCAAATCTTTTTTTTATGAATAAGATATTTATTCCAGATACTCAGACTCCAGGAGGACATTACACTCCCGCTATCATAAGCCACGGCCTTGTATTTACTTCTGGCATATTACCTATCAATCCGAAAACCGGCGAAAAACTTTTATCGGAAACATTTGAAGATCAAACTTCATTAATTTTTAAAAACCTGGAAGACATTCTATTATCTGCAGGTAGTTCCTTACAGAAACTAGTAAAAGTAAATGTATTTCTTAAAGATATAAATGACTGGGTTTCTTTTAATAATCTATATTCACAAATGCTTGGTGACCATAAACCGGCACGTACTGTGGTCCCTGTAAGTGATCTTCACTTTGGTTTTTTGATAGAATTGGAAGCAATAGCGGAAATCTGAAGAATATTAAAATTTCAATATAAAAGTGAATCATATTTCTCACTATTTTGCTTTAATCCGCATTTTGATATGTAGAATTTGATTAATATTGATCATTTTAAAATAAAAAAATAGATGAAAAAACAATACATTATATACGTCTTTTTAATTTCACTTCTTTCTCATGGTGATTTAATGGCCCAAAAAAACAAATTGTTTCCAAAAAATGAATTATACAAAGATAAGGGATTAACAAACTTAATTTGCAAACTTCAATATGCTCTGGTAAAAAAGGACAAAAATTTTATCTTGTCAATAATTGATAATAATATTGAAAATGGATTTGATGGAAACAAAGGTGTAGAAGAGTTTAAACGAATTTGGAAATTAGATTCAGGCGGCTCTGAAATCTGGCTCGTTATGAGTAAAATTAGGCTATGTTCTTATTAAATTATGTAGCACATTAATTTGACTATACGCCTTCAATGCCTGTGGAGCACCTATTATCATTGCAGCCATTTGCGCATGTC
>JAYTNJ010000202.1:0-5030 GCA_043748345.1 Saprospiraceae bacterium | reverse complement strand
GAAAGCCAGTTGGCCATAGGGCGTATCAAGCTCCATTGGGACTGGAAAATAAGTGATGCTAAGAAGCACTTTGAAAAAGCGCTGGCCATCAATCCCAACAATGCACAGGCGCATATACAATTGGGCTTTTGCAATATGTTTTTAGGCAACAATGAACCTACAATAGAACATGCCCGACTGGCAATAAGCCTGGATCCATTTTCCTTACTTAATCGCTATTATTCAGCGGGTATATTTGCTTATACGTTTCAGGCTGATTACAATATTGAAAATGGAAAAAAAATGATTGAGATTGAACCCAATTTTCCAGCTGGCTATATCATTTATGGTGGAGCTCTGGCCTTCAAGGGATTAATCAACGAGGCAGTAGCTGAATATGAAAAGGCGGTATCAATATATCCTGATTTAAGTAGCCTTTCAGTGCTTGGAACTATATATGGCCTAACTGGTCAAAAGGCAAAGGCACTTGATGTGATTGAAAAAATGAAAAATATTGGGACAGGTCAAGGGGGAAATTATCTCTTTGGAAACGTGTACGCATCAATAGGAGAATTGGATGCATCATTTTCATTTTTTGATAAAGCCATAGAAGGAAGGGAATCCTTCATGCTCTATATAAAGCTGTTCCTTGCCGCTGTGCCGAAATTTTGGGAGGATCCCAGAGCCGAAGTGATGATGAAAAAAATCGGACTGCCGGATGAATAAGCACTCAGTTCATAGCTAACAGCTAAAGGCTCACTGCTAACAGGTATACACCCTAAAACCTAAACCGTTTTTTATAAACCCAACAATACTTTAAGTCTGATTTTAACTGACTGAAATATTTCCCCATCTAATGATTCAATAAATTTTATATTTCTGATCATCCAGTCATGTGACCGAGGATGATTTGTGAGTATGACACCTTCTGTTTGCATTTTAGTTGGTAGTTTTACTTCAGTGTTGTAACCCTTTATTTTACTGGAAATAGGCAATGTTATGCACAAACCAAATTGATTATAACTAGCGTCTGTTATGACCAGAACAGGTCTTCTGCCTTGTTGTTCTTTTCCTAAGGTAGGGTCAAGATCCATCCAAATGATATCTCCTGTGTTTGGGATATATTTTTTCATCATTAAATTATTCTTCCAATCCTAGTGAAGGATAATCTTCAAACTGATCTAATACGCCATCGGCTGTCATACCGGATGTTAAAAAATCCATATCAATTGTGGAATCAGGCACTGAAATAATGATTTTATTATTTTTCTGTATTATTTCTATCTTACTGCCATCTTCTATATTCATTTCTTTAGTCATAATCATGGGTAATCTGACACCCAATGAGTTTCCCCATTTTTTTATTATTGCTTCCATTATAATTGTTTATACAAAGTTTATACATTTTTTTGAATTATCCAAATCATTTGATCATATTTTTGATTTTTTTTAGAAAATATGGCAGTATTGAAAATGAAACATGCTCAAGGCTATTCAACCAAAAACGTGTAAGGGCTCAGCACATAATGTTCTTTTGTTTAATCGTTTAAAGGAACCATACATCGACAAGGCACAGTAACCGAGTTTATAGCTCACATCTAAAAGCTCGCAGCTAACGGGCCCGACTACTCCCTAAAGTCAAAAATTAGTAATGATATCGGCATGAAATAATGAATAATTCATTTCCTACTACCTGATAGACTAACCTATGCTCAAGCGTGATTCTCCGAGACCAATAGCCAGATAGTCTGTATTTGAGTGGTTCTGGTTTACCTTTACCTTGATAAGGATTGTGCGTAATATCAGTAATGAGCTCATTGATCTTTTTCAGGACCTTTCTATCATCGATTAACCATGACAAATACTCTTCCCAACTATTTTCTGAGAAAATAATTTTCATAGTAGCATGGTTAGATCTTTTTCAATCAGTTTTTTAGAGTTGATTTGTTCGATTGATTCAAATATTCTATCCGCATTATTCTTTGAACTCAATAAATGCATAGTCTCCACCATAGCGTTATATTCATGTAGCGAAATGATAATTGACCCTTTACCTGTACTTCTTTTGATTACAACCGTTTCATTATCTTCCTCTACTATATCTAGTATTCTTTTGAGATCAGCCCTGAGTTCTGAAAAATTTGTTGCTATCATAATGACAATTTATACGTAATTAAGTACAAATATAAGTACATTTAGCGAATAAAATAGAAAAATCTTCTTTTTTATTTAGTACAATAAAACGTCGATTGCCGACAAGAGCCATCTACTTTAATGTCCCTAAAACCCTACTCCGTAAAACTTTCCTATTTTTTAAAAGTAAGTTTCAACGGCAAATTCATACTGTTCCAAAAATATTTTTGTTTAAAAGCGGTAATATTAGAAATTGAGAAGATCAAACCTGACAATATTGCAGGATATGTTTATTAACAAGGAGTATATGTATTATAAATTCTTAAAATTAGGGATCGCAGTTGAAAATTTATGACGTGATTTTCGTGACTGCGGCCAACGGGGTTGTTTTTAGTTTTTCGACCATAACGTTTGACTTTTTTATTTTGATATTTGGCACATGAATTTAAGATTACTTGTTATCTTGCCTTAAAATTACTATTTCAGCAAAATAAATTTCGTATATGTCTCAATCCCGCCAGCTCGCCGCCATTATGTTTACCGATATTGTCGGGTTTACTGCTTTGATGGGCAGTGATGAAAAGAAGACTTTTGACATCTTGGAGAAAAACAGGAAAATCCACAAACCCATCATCAGCGAATACAATGGCCGCTGGATCAAGGAGCTGGGTGATGGTGTCATGGCCAGTTTTAGTCTTGTGTCGGATGCGGTCCATGCAGCCATTAAAATCATGGAGGCTTGCAATGCCGCCAATGAATACCAGCTTTGCATAGGCATACACCTGGCAGAAGTGGTCTTTGAAAATGATGATGTGTTTGGCGATGGGGTCAATATTGCAGCCCGTATTCAGTCTTCGGCTAGCCCGGGCAGTATTTTTATATCAGAAGCTGTTCAACGCAATATTTCAAACAATGCCGATATTACAACCCGGTTTGCCAAAGAAGCCATACTGAAAAATGTCAGTCAACCTATCCGCATGTATCAGGTTTTGGTGGCGGGTAGTGAGATCTTAGTTCCTGAAAAACCGGCTGCAGTTGTCATTGAAAAAAGTATAGCAGTATTGCCCTTCGTCAATATGAGCAGCGACCCTGAGCAAGAATATTTTAGCGATGGTATCAGTGAAGAAATCATCAACATGCTGGCTCAGGTATCTGAATTGAAGGTGATCGGAAGAACATCTTCGTTTGCTTTCAAAGGGAAAAACCTGGATTTAAAAATCATAGGCGAGCAACTGAAAGTGACTCACTTACTGGAGGGAAGCGTAAGAAAATCGGGAAACAAACTTCGGGTCACAGCACAGCTCATCAGCGTGGCAGATGGTTTTCATCTCTACTCAGATAAATTTGACCGTGAGCTGGATGACATTTTTGCTATACAGGATGAAATTTCACTTGCCATACTGAATGCCGTTAAAATCAAATTATTTGGAATAGAAAAGGAAGCTGTGCTTAAGCGTTACACCAATAATGTCCAAGCCTATCAACTCTATTTGAACGGTCTTTTTTATTACAATAAATTTACCCCCGATGGATTTTTTAAAGCCATTGAAAATTTTCAGGCTGCTATTGCAGTAGATCCGGACTATGCCATTGCTTATTCAGGCTTGGCATTTTGTTATATGAATTTGTTTGCTTTTAATTGGGCGCCTCAAGAAAATTTATTGCCAAAAGGGATCCAGGCCGCAAAAAAAGCCCTTGAACTGGATGACGAGATTGCAGAAAGCCATCTTAATGTAGGAAGGATAAAGTTGAACCATGAATATAAGCCAAAAGAAGCACAAATTGTCTATAAAAAAGCCCTCGATATTAATCCCAACAGCGCTGAGTGTTACGTACAACTAGGTTATTGTGCGGCATTTTTTGGGCATGAAAAAGAAGCATTGGATTGCGCAAAAAAAGCAGAAAGCCTGGATCCGTTCTCCCTGCTGAATCTTTGGTATATAAGTTCAGTGTATTGGGCAGTTGGTAATTTTGAAAAACTTCTGGCGACCGGAAAGAAAATGGTTGAAATGGAGCCAAATTTCCCGGGAGGACATTTTTGGGTTGGTACCGCTTATTGATTGTCTAAACGGTTCGAAGAAGCAATTCCTGAATTGGAATCAGCGGTCAAGTTATATCCTGATTTACAACATTTGAATGCCCTAGGCATTACTTATGGAATGTTAGGAGAAAAAATGAAGGCCTTGGAGATTATTGAAATCATGAAAAAAATAGAAGGGGCTGATATCGCTGGCAATACATATTTGGGGTTTCTAAATGGAAGTATTGGAGAATGGGATACCGCATTTGTATATTTTGACAAAGCCGTCGAAAATCAAGAACATCTTGTAAATTGGATAAAATCAGTATTAATAAGGGATTTTAACCTGGATATGAAAGACCCAAGGGTCGTCAGACTGCTTAAGAAAATTGGACAGTACAATGAATAATTCTCGCACACTTTTTATATATAGCAAGATAATAAATAAGTAATGAACCAGACCCGCCAACTCGCCGCCATCATGTTTACCGATATTGTCGGTTTTACTGCTTTGATGGGCAGTGATGAAAAGAAGACTTTTGACATTCTGGAAAAAAACAGGAAAATCCACAAACCCATCATCACCACATACAATGGCCGATGGATCAAGGAGCTTGGTGATGGGGTCATGGCCAGTTTTAGCCTGGTGTCCGATGCGGTCCATGCAGCCATTAAAATCATGGAGGCCTGCAATGCCGCCAATGAGTACCAGCTTTGTATAGGCATACACCTGGCAGAAGTCGTATTTGAAAATGATGATGTGTTTGGTGATGGTGTCAATATTGCAGCCCGTATTCAGTCTGCTGCAGCTCCCGGTTGTATTTTTATTTCTGAATCTGTGCATCGTAATGTTTCCAACAAAACAGGTATTGAAACCCGGTTTGCCAAAGAAGCCATA
>JAYTNJ010000201.1:0-4975 GCA_043748345.1 Saprospiraceae bacterium | reverse complement strand
TAAACTTAACATAATTTATAAAATTTAAATGATAAATAAAAATTCACCTCGCTCTTTTGTTGCCATACCTGTCTCCGGATACAGCAGGGTTTGAAGTTTATATCCCTGGACTTGCAAATCTTTTACAAATGTATATGTGTGATGTCCGAAAAAACCGGACTCTGAAAAATATTTTCAAAAAATGAGATGTTTTTTTCTCCTCCATTTATTTTTTTGAGATCAACAAATCCAATTGCCAATGTTTTTTCATGGATGTAAAAATACGTTTGTCTGACTTTGCAATAATCAATTTCAGCATTCATTGAGCGCATACATTCTATGATTTCATATACTGTGCTCCTTGATAGACCCAATCTTTGGGCGAGTTGATCAGGGCTTCCGGTTGCCTTCATTTTTATCAACTGGTCTAGACGCTCAATTATTTTTATTTTTTGGAGAAAAGTCATAATCACTTAATTTTTTACAAGGTTTAAAAATGTGTCAAATATTCTTTGGAGTATTGATTTATCTTCGGTGATGAAGTTTACAGTGACGGTGGATTGGGGCTGGTACGTTATCACATGACCGTAAGTGGTCACAATGGTATCCGGGAGACTGATTTTGATATCGTAGGTGGGTGTGCCTTTGGCATCAGGCATTGGTACTGCAGATATATCTGATACCTTGCTGAGCAGTGTACCATACTCTTTGAAAGGCCAACCATCAAATCTGACCACCACATCAGTGCCCTTTGCGATCTTGCTGAATCCTTCTGCGGGCAATTTGGTCAGGATATATCTCTGGTCATAATTTCCATCATATATGACTGTGGCTAGCGGATCTGATGGCCTGATGAACTTGCCACTCACTGTACCTTCTGTGAGCTGGATAGTGCCTGGTGTTTTGGCACGAATATAGTGGGCATCGGCCCAGGATTGTATTTTTTGGCGAGCGATAGTGATGGTCTCCTGCATGCGTATAGTGTGGTCAAGTACTCTGGCTTTGCGCTCTTCCGTTAATCTTTGTATTTCAGTTTTGAGCTGACTGTCTCTGATTTTATTTTGTATGATAGACTGCGCAGTGTTATTATATTGCTTTTGATATCTTAGCAGTTCGCCTTTAGATTTTTCTTTGTCCAGATCGCTTATTACCCCGTCTTTGTGAAGTGATTCGTACCTGCCATAGTCTTTTGCGATCAGGCTTAGTTCTTCATCAGACAGATTTTTATCCTTATCCAGTACCTCTGCCAAAAGGCTGGTTTTATTTATCTCGTCACCTATTGTTCGGATTTGCTCAAATACACCACTCTGTCGCAAGGTAGCCTGGAATGCTGAAAATGATAATTGCATAGTGCCATATTCAGCTTGCAACACTCCGAGTACCAGTTTTTCAGGAAAACTCAGGTGCAGGTACTCGGGGATATGACTTACATTTTCGTATCTCTGCATAAATATTTCCCACTCGCTTAGGTGATCTCTGTGTGTGAGATTGCGGATATATGCTATAGTATCTCCGATGCTGATTTTTTGACCTGTATAAACATATATTGAGTCCAGGATGCCGTCCGTCTTACTGAAATGCTCGATCGGCGGCATGGTGCCTGTAAGGACTCCCTTACCGTTGATTTTGTCAGGGTAGCGGATATACGCAGCAGCAATCATGATGACTGCCGCCACAAAAGCAATAAGGGAAATACCACTCCTGAGTATCCACCCGGGCGGTTTTCCTATGAGATCATCCATCCCGTTGGGTTGTGTTGTATGCACACGTATGACCAGGTTTGCAGGCATATATTTATTATTTATTCTGTTTTTTAACTCAGCGGTTTAATCTCCCAATTCCAATTGATTTTTTACTAATGTATAATAATATCCTTTCAACCCAACCAATGACCGGTGTGTACCTGATTCCACTACTTTACCTTTTTCTAGGACGATGATCTGATCTGCATTTTTTACTGTACTGAGTCTGTGGGCTACTATGATCGCGGTTCTTCCTTGCATAAAATGATTGAGATTTTCCATGATGACTTTTTCATTATTTGCATCGAGCGCATTGGTCGCTTCATCAAAAAAAAGAAAAGCCGGATTTTTATATATAGCTCTGGCAATGAGCAATCTTTGTTTTTGGCCTTGACTCACCCCATTCCCTTTTTGACCTATTTTGGTATTCATCCCCAATGGAAGAGATTGAATAAATTCTGAAATATTGGCAGTATTAGCAGCGTGTAGTACCTTGGTGTGATCAGTATGGTCATCACTCTCAGCAATATTATTGGCAATGGTGTCTGAAAAAATAAATCCATCCTGCATGACGACACCACACTGCGCTCTCCATACCTTCTGATAGATAGATCTCATGGGTATACCGCCTATTATTATTGAGCCTTTTGTTGGTTCGTAAAAACCGAGCAGCAACTTGATCAGTGTAGTCTTGCCGCTGCCGCTGGTACCTACTATGGCTGTTGTTTTGCCCCGTGGTACTGAAATATTCACCTGATCCAGTACGTCGGCGCTGATCGGAGTATATCTGAATGTCACATTTTCTATCACCAGATCTCCCGTAGGTATGATGTCGGTTTTATGATCTTCAGTATTTTCTTCGTTTGCATTATTGTGTATCTCACTCAGCCTTTCCAGAGAGATAGATGCATCCTGAGCTGCTCTTATAAAACCTATGAGCTGTTGCAGGGGAGCATTAAGTTGTCCGATGATGTACTGTACCGCCAGCATCATGCCGAGTGTCATTTGTCCATCAAGTACCGCCTTGGCTGCGATGAAGGTGATGAGAATATCCTTGAGCTGAGTGATAGACATGGCACCGGCATCCTGATACTGACTGATAGCTAGAGACCGCATCTGTGTGCGGAATAATCTTGCCTGAATTTTTGCCCAGAGCCATCTTCTTTTGAGATGACTACCCTGAAGTTTGATTTCAGGCATACCTTGTATGATCTCAATCAGCGAGTCCTGATTGTCTGACATCTGCTGGAATGCTTTATAATCTATCTCTTTTCTTTTTTTGAGAAATATAAAAATCCATGCTACGTATAAAAAGGAAGACACTGCAAAAAGAATGAATATCGGGATAGAGTAGACGGCAAGGACGATTCCAAAAACAATGAGATTTACCACCGACAATATGACACTTAATACCGATTGGGTCAGAAAGCTTTCAATTCTTTTATGGTCACCTATGCGCTGCAAGAGATCCCCGGTATTTTTTGCGTCAAAAAAACCAAGGGGCAGTTTCATCAGCTTGATCAGAAAATCTGCTATTAGATTGACATTGATCCTGACAGAGATATGCAGTACAATCCAGCTTTGGATAAATCTCACTATGGTTTGGCTGAAAAATAACATCAGCTGCCCGGCCAACACTATATAAATAAACTGCAGATTGTGTGTATCAATACCTATATCAACAAGACTCTGCGTCAAAAAAGGAAAAATAAGCTGGAAAACAGTACCTAAAAGCAAACCTATTAAAACTTGGAGCATGAGTTTTTTATGAGGCTTGAGATATTCAAAAAGGAAGGAAAACCCTTTTTGATGCTGATCATCATGCTCAGTTTGGTCGAATTCGGGACTTGTCTCCAGCAATAGAGTTACGCCCAGATCACCATCACTGCAATACGATTTTTTAAATTCATCATGTGTGAGCTTGATTTTATCATCCTTTGGATCTGCGATCCAAACAAATTGTGGATTGATCTGATAGACGACCACAAAGTGATTTTGGTTCCAATGCACTATACATGGCAGGGGAGCTTCTATTAATGAAGGTGCTGAAATTTTGGTGTTTTGAGGGGCAACCGGTATTTTCACAGACAGAAACCTGAATCCAATCAATTCAGCGGCTTCAGATATCCCTTTGAGCGAGACTCCGGCCTTGTCTATATAACATTTTTCCCGTAAAAATTGTACAGAGTATACTTTTCCATAGTATTTCGCTATCATCCTCAGACAGGTAGGACCACAATCCATTGAGTCCAGTTGTCTGTAAAACGGAAATTTATTCAATGCATTAATTTTCATACCACTAGTTTACCATCAATATTAAAATATCGTTTTCAGTATTAAAAAATACTAAAACGTTATTATCAAATCGTACTGTAAATCATATTGTCACCTAAAGTGAACATAATGATTTACAAGTTGACTACAAAATATGTGGTACAAATATGCCGGAATTGGTGCAAAAGTTAGGCCGGAGATATGATACGCACATTGTAAATAAACACTACTACGTTTACATCGCTACAATGAAACGCAATATTCATTCTCTATTTTTTCAACAAATGAAAAATAGGAAAATTTACTCACAACGGGTGGACAAATATAAATTAAATATTTTATTTTCATATATAATTTTCATTTAATTTTCATCATCGGTAGGATAGCATAGCTAAAAATAGGGATGTTACACTCAAATTGACAGAGATATTGTTATGCTGCATCACTCCACCCAAATCTCATCCACAAATAACCACGCTCTATTGCCCTTACCATCATGCCAGGTAGGTATTGATCCAATCGGTGCGATAGTTATCTTCAGATATTTGTATTTCTTTTTTTTGATATTGATGTTTCGGATGATATGGTCGGGACTTTGTTTTACCTGAGTATCTGTGAGGATTTGCTCACCGATAAGCTGCCCCCTGATATCTGTCACTCGAATGGATACGGGACCAAAAATCCACGAGCCCTGATTGATCAGATAGGATAAGCTGAGTTTTGATATCATGGATGATTTTGCAGGAAATAATTCCGCTACTAAAGTGGTGTCTCTATATCCAAGATAGGCTTTTTTGAAATCCATATCACCAAATATGCCGTCATACAGGGTTTTACTGCCATTGCCTTTATATTTCTCGTTGGGATCATTTACTTTGATTGATGATATCTTTTTCCCATTTTGGACAAAGACGAAAGTGATCACATCCGAAGGCATAAAATCATTATGAAAAGCCCTGGCTTTTATGGTACCCGGCTTC
>JAYTNJ010000200.1:0-7554 GCA_043748345.1 Saprospiraceae bacterium | reverse complement strand
GAATAAACTCACAGTATTCCTCAAATAAAGACGGGCCTTATCGCAATACGATAAAGCCCGTCTTAAAAAATATTTCACACAAATTTTTATTCGAATATTACCTTTTTAGTAAGTACGCCTTGATCAAATCGTAACTGTACCAGATACATTCCATCCTGAAGATTTTCTCGACGGACAGTTAGGAAGGTTGCATTTACATCATTATAATTCCTCAACATTCTACCACTTATATCAAATACAGAATAAGACCTAACCGGTTTGTCATCAGCAACAGTTATGTTGATTTCTAATGAAGCAGGATTGGGAGCCAGTCTGAGATTTACCTGGGCATCAGTAATATTTGTGGAAGCACTATAGCAATTCAATCCTAAAGCTACGCATGCACGTGGAGCGAAATATCCTATTATCGTATCGATATATTTTCGAGCAGATGCGGCATTTGTGTTACAATCTGTAGGTTGCTGACCTGCTTTAGGTTGCGCTGCATTAGCCCACTCCCACGGTGAACCTGAATCGGCAGGAGTACCTTCAAAACGGTATAAACCTAAATTTGTGGTTTTACTAAATGCCTTAAAAGCATCCTTTCCGGCAGGAATGGTTTTAAATATTTCATTAAGGCCTTTCCTATCTGCTACTATAGCCACATCGCATGATCCAGAAACTTCAACCACTGGCTCAGGGCCTCTGGCAGTTGGCACTCTTAAGATCCCTGTTTTGCATGGAGCAAACGCATCACTTCCTACATGGAAAGATATCAAAGGAGTTTCACCTGTAGTAATCCAAGATGTGTCTCCTAAGGCGCCACCCATATTGACTGTAAGAGCAAAATCCGTGGTATACCCAGGATGAACCGGCACGTTAAGCGTATCACCGTTCTTAAAAAATATATTAGCTGTAGGTACAAAAGCCGGGCTTGAAATAGTGATTCCTGTATTATTTTCAATTGTGCCGTTTTGTGATTCAATTATCATTGGTACTGAAGCAGTCGCAGAGAGCGGTAAAATCCATTTTCCACCTGGGGTATTGGTGATTTCAGAATACTGATTTAAAAAACCAGCAGCAAGTGATAAATATCCACCTGTTCCCTGTCCCCATACTGTGATTTTAGTGGTGTCAATACCATGAGGATTATTAAATTCCTTTACACTTTTCTTAAAATATTTTACATATCCATTAACATCCTGAACACCTCTATAAGCTGCCTGAATCAAAGTGTAACGTTTCAATAATTCCTGTTCAAGGGTTGGTAACCAACCTTGTCTGTACTCTACTACGGCCACTACATAACCCATTTTTGCAAGACGGGTAGCAACCTCAACATTTGTTGAATCTGCGATTGTACCACCACAAGATCCATTAAAAGAAAATGGAATAAAATTACCGGTATGCAAATAAATAATCAATGGTCTGTCTTTTTTAGTATCTCCATCCGGGGTATAAAACTGAGCTCTTAATGGTTGACGGGCGGTTCCTCCGCCAGGCATCTGTGCTAATAGTCCACCTACCCAAGGCATGACAGTAAAGTTTTGCTGCAGACCTGGTGTTGTAGATGTTACAGGAGATACGTTTACTTTTGTGAATACTTCTTTAGTAAATCGCCCTTCCTGAGCCATTGTAAAGTTTGAGATGGTAAATGTAACCATCAAAATAAAAAATTTAGTAAAAATTCGCATGTGAAAAAGATTTAAAGTTAATTAATTAATTTTTTGATTTAAAGTCATATGTTATTGTAAGATAAGCCATTCTGCCGATTCTTGGTCCACCATAAACCTGAAATTGTTTGTTATTGAGTGCATTAGATGCACCTAACTTAACAACTAAATGATGTTTTGGCATAGTATAATTGACCTGAGCATCAACCAAATCGTAAGTTGGAATGAATCCGGTAAATTGCGGAGATCCTTCAAATATAAATCCTTGAATCCATTTATAATTTAAGTTAAATCCCACGACATTTTTACCTTCACCCAATGGAATGTCTCTGCCTGACACACCGATATTGTATTTATTTCTTGGTGTATTAAAGGCAGGAACAATGTCATCATCAAACTGGGTGACGAGATTATTATAACTATAGTTTCCATTAAGGGAATAATAGCGACCAAAGTAATAATTAAAGCCTAACGCAAAGCCCTGCGAATTGACAATCTTGTCAGAATTTGCAGCAACACGAACCACTTTTATATTAGTAAATTGTCTAATAGGAACCGGCGGAAAGCCTGGAATTATTTCAACCAAAACTAAAGGTATTTTAAGTCCAATCTGATAGCCAATAAAATCATCATATATGTTGTAATAATAACTGGCGTCCAAAAATAATTTTTTAAACAATGTTGTCCTGTAACCCACTTCAAAAGTCTTTACCTTTTCTGGCTTGATGGGACCAATTGATATTTCATTATATCGTTTTGAAGGATCTTTTCGATTATCTAAAAATGATTGTAAGGTGATCAAACTATCAAAGCCAGAAAGATTACCTAATAGACGAGCAGGTCCTACTTCTAAATCCAAATATTGATCAGTTAATGTTGGGTTTCTGATTGCTGAAGAAAATGATACTCTCAGATAATTATTTTCAGATGGTTTCCAGACTATAGAACCAGCCGGTGAAAAAAGAAAATTAAAATTCTGATTTTTATCTAATCTTGAGGCGGCAGTTACAGTAAAATTACCGAGTTGTTTGCTTGCTCCTCCATACACACCAAATTCTATATTAGTGATTCTTTCAGTTTCATCCGTAAATATTGTACCTTCAGAATTGGGCCTATACATCCTGCCATTGGCACCAATCGTGATTTCTTTAAAGAATTCAGAAGAAAACTTGTATTCTCCATGTAAATGAAATAAGGCTGATCTATCAAAAAACCTTGTACCGTTTTCTGTAGCATTATTTTTTCTTGATCTTATAGAATTGAATAGTGAATCAAATCTTGCAGTACCTGGTTTATAAAAATCAGTAACATTAAATGTTCTGTTATTTGATGAAGCAAATTGCTGAGCTTTTATATGGAATTCGTCAAGAATTGTCTTATTGTCTTTCTGCCACTGCTGAAAATTATCCTGAGACATTCCTTTAGATTTTAGTTGATCCGCGACCTTATTTTGAGCCCAATAATCAGAATATGCCCTAAACCACGAATCATTTGAACTACTTGCTTCAATTAGTTTTTGCGCCGTAAAATATGGGTCATAAGAATCTCCTGCATCTTCGTGAGTAGCAAAAGCTCTGATAAAGAATTTATCTTTTTTCCTGAATTCTAACCTATGCTGATAAAACTGAATACCTCTAAGACTAAACCTGTTATCACCCTGATAAACAGTTGTGCCATAACCAAAATTTGATGAAGCAATAATTTCAGGAGATTCAAAGTCTTTTGATGGGTTTGTTCTGATGTGTACGGCTACACCCGATTTAATATTTCTGGTGTTATAATTGACAAGATCTTGTTCCTTGTAACCTTGCCTATGAAATGAATTTAATCCTGTTGAAGAATTAAAATCTGTCCCGTTGTTAAAAATATTATATTCATCACCGTAAATATTTACAGCATTAAATCCACCTGGATTAATATTCGCTGCAAAAATATCGTTACCTGTAGCATCTGAAATTGGATCATAATTATCTGCCACCCAGTCATTGGCTCTCAAATAAGAAAAGTTTAATTTATATGCTATAAAAGGCTGTCCTGATTTATTTTTAAATACATCTGCAAATCGCATGGCAGTTTCAAACAGACTTCTTTCCCCTACTTTCACACTTGCGGACAGTCCTTTATTAAAAAAAGGATTTTTTGTTTCCATTGCAATCACACCGTTAAAAGCATTTGGACCGTAAAAAGCAGAACTGGCACCTACCACAAGATCAACCTTTTGGATATCAAGCTCAGATGAGCCGAGAAAATTGCCTAAAGAAAAATTAAGACCGGGAGACTGATTATCTACTCCATCTATTGTCTGCAAAGACCTTACAGGGCTTGTACTGTTAAAGCCTCGGGTATTAATTACTGTAAATCCTAAACTTGCTGTTGTTAAATCAACCCCTTTAAGAGAACCCAGTCCATTATAAAAATCTGTCGAAGCAGTTTGTTTAATAGCTATTGCATCAAGAGATTCAATGGTAAGCGGTGCTGCCTTTTGTTTTTCTGATATTCGTTGTCCTTTGATTTCTACCCCTAAATCTATGGTAACAGATTCTTCGCCTAATAATATCTTAATTTTTTGTCCGGTACTTGTAACCTCAATATCTTTTGAGGTATAACCTATGTAAGATATGTTGATGAGAACAGGCAATTTATCCACTTTAAGCTCAAAACTACCATCAAAATCCGTTACTGTCCCTATTGTAGGATCACTTTTCACAACAACATTGGCTCCTATGAGTGCGTCTCCATTACCTTCATCCAAAACCTCACCTTTTATAGTAATCTGACCACTTAATTCGATAGAACCTGCAGTGAAAATTAAAAAGAAGAAGATATAAATTATTTTGTGATTCCTCATAAACGTGGCTAAGGCGATAGTTGATTGTTAATTAATTGTAAAATTTGATGCAAAATAATAAGATTTTATTATTATATACTAATAAAATCATTTTTTTTATTTCATATCGCTTTGGTATCTTAAAATATCAGAACCATTTCAAAAGATTAAAAAATAAAATTTTTTTACATCTATTCCATTTTATTAAATTCAGAATAATTGTTTGTATTTTCATAATTTACATCCTACTCTCGGCCATTCCTTTATAAAAAAAAAGAGCAATGTGGACTGTTATACTTTTCATCTTAACCAACGGACCACTCTTTAAAATATTTGATAAAAATTTTTGCCAGATTTTCCGCATCTGAAATAGCCCTGTGGTGCACTCCCGTAAATTCAAAACCTTCTAATTTTACAGCTTTCTTTAAGCCCGGTTCGTCTTTTAGGTTTTTAAGCTCACGATATGCTGGTTTAAGATTATAGTGATGGTCTAGCCATTCACTTTCAAGACGATGCAGTTCGCAATCCTGAACAAGTTGTTGCCGGTCATATTTGCCCCAGGATATCAAACAATAAGCCTCTTCATCAACACCAATCCAGTCCATAAATTCATTGACAACATGAGGAAAAACCCTAGATCTGTCTATACCTTCCTGAGAGATTGAAGTGAGTTTTTTGCAGAAGTCGGAAAGTATTGGATTGATAGTAGGCTTAATAAATTTAGTAAATCTTGACTCGGCTTCACCATAATCGTTTACTTTGATAGCGCCGATTTCAATGATTTCATTTAAGCCTTTGGGTGGTCTCCCAAGCCAGCAAGTAGCTTCCAGATCAAAGATGATATAGTTCATAGTTTGACTTTATGATTGCCAGGCTTTTTCCCAACCCATCATGTCTTCAAGGCCATAATGGACCAATCTGTTGTGATAGAAGTACAAAAGTCTGATATCCTTACATATAAGATTTCCAGCTTTATTTTTTTTCAAAATATCCACAGTATGGTAAATACCAAGTTTTGAAAGACCTTCTTCGATAAGTTTCTTGTCTTCATTCCAGGATTCATCTGAAAGAAGCAACATGCCATTTTGATTCATCGTCCTGATATGCAATACCAGCTTTCCTGCATTTGCAACCAGCTCATTGAAGCCTATTTCATACACTTTATTTTTCTGATTTACCAGAGACAATAATCCGATATCCTTAAATTCCTGAAAAATAATGTGAAATGCAGTAAATGCCACTACATTACTTGACAAAACAACATTAAACTTTTTAAATGAATCAACTAATGTTTCTGATAATATTTTAGCATACACACCTTCACGTTGCCTATTGGATGAAAGTTGGCCTCCAAATGAAAAATAATCATGCATATCTATTTTATTCCCAAACTTATCATAGCTCATACCATCTTCATCCACTTTATTGCCAAATACATCCATAGGGTCGCCAAAAGACATATAGACTTCCGAAGATCTGGTATATAAGTCTTTAAAAAAACGTATTATATTACTAAAAGAAGGCCCTGATGCTCTTACTCTTTTATATTTTTCTTTACCTATGTACTGCAATTGCTGATCTATCAGGTGGGATGCTTCCAATATAAAATGATAGCCAGTGCTCAAAGGAACTACAAAGATTTTTTTATCACTCCCTTGTTCCAGATGCACACGCTGGGCTTCTATAGAAGAACTAATAAGACCCAGTTTTAATTTGTCCTCGATGGAACCACTTCTTGACCTTGTACCTCCAGGGAAAAATAAACAATTAACCCCTTCAATTATTGAAAAGCTTGTCATTGATTTCAGACATTCGAGGTAAATTGGGTTTTTCTTACGTCTATCAACTCTGAAAGCTCCTAATCTATTGATAAAATAACCTACGATTTCTACATTATATAAGTTGAGACCTGCTCCGTAAGAAAATGAAGGCAAGCCTACATTAGTATCAATGGCATATCCGACCATGATAGAATCCAGATTTGAGTAATGCGTAGGCATAAATATTACAGTTCCCTTATTAAAAAGGTCTCTGATTCTTTCTACATTTCCTTTTAAAATTATCCTATCCTGAAGGTTTTTTTTAGAACCCCATCTCCATTGACCTTTTGGAAAATAACTACCAAAAATCCTTTTAAACAAAGACGTCAGAAATAACCGTGAAAACTTAAACGTACTTGGGCTGAAATTACCTACAATCTCCTGGTCGTAACGATTGATGATTCTTTTTAAAAGTTCAGTCTCTGCATCCAGGCGGTCCTCTCGAATAATGGTATTTTCAAGGTCAGCGGCAATAGACATCCAATAGTCCTTTTCGTCAGTAGGATCTACTTTCCAAGGAGTTAGTTTGATTCTCTGATTTTCTGTGTAAATGGTCCTGGATATCAGGTCATAGAGATTATTTCCATGTGTTTCAAGAATTTGATTCAATACATACTGATTTAGCTTACTAATAAACTCAGACCTATGTTTGCTTTGAAGTGCAACCGGCCATTCGCCAACATCTGGTATAATATGAGGGTATGTATTAGTCATTAAGAACCTCCTGACCGACTTTGACAGGTGATGTTTTAGTCAGTGAAGAAATATACTGCAGTATTTCCTTTTGACCTTCTTTGGTCTCAGCGCTGGTTATAAATTGTTGAGGTAACTCGTTCCACGATTTGAGCAGATCTCTTTTTATTATATCTACATTCGCAGCAACCTGATTTTTTCCTATTTTATCTGCTTTCGTAAAAACAATGCTGAACGGAACTGAGTTTTCACCACACCAATTGATAAATTCTTTATCTATGGTCTGCAGTGGATGTCTTATGTCAATCAGCACAAAAGCTACATAAAGGTCAGGTCTTTGAGTAAGATATGTTCGAATCATTTTACTGAACCCTTCCTTCTTCACTTTAGATGTACGTGCATATCCATACCCCGGTAAATCAACCAGATACCAGGATTCATTAATTTCAAAAAAATTCAGAAGTTGTGTCTTTCCCGGGGTGACAGATACTTTTGCCAATCCTTTTTTATTGGTCAGCATATTGATAAGTGAAGACTTGCCTACATTTGATCTTCCTATAAA
>JAYTNJ010000199.1:0-5238 GCA_043748345.1 Saprospiraceae bacterium | reverse complement strand
ACAGCCACTGTGGATGCTCCAAAAAGGTATTCCAATATCAAGTCCCAACCTATGATCCAGGCGATAAACTCGCCCAGCGTTGCGTAAGAATAAGCATATGCCGATCCTGAAATTGGTATCATCGATGCGAATTCAGCATAACATAAACCTGCAAGGGCACAACCCACGCCGGAAAGTACAAAGGCCAAAATGATAGCAGGGCCCGCATGCACAGCTGCCGCAGTTCCTGTCAAAACAAAAATACCTGTTCCTATGATAGCACCGATACCAAGACTAATCAAATTAGTGGCTGTCAATGTCCGATTTAAGCCTTTTGAATGATCATTTGCTTCGGCATACAGATGTTCTAAAGGTTTAACTTTGAATAGCTTATTCATTTAAATGAAAATTTTGCTGATAAAATAAATATGTAAAATTCAAAATAGGAAACATTATCCTCTCACAAATATAATATTATTTATGATGGACACAAATTTTAGGATTTAAAAGATAAAAAATGATCAATTTCAGAAATAATCTATCTCTTACACATCCTTTTAATTTCACTACTTTTTAAGGAATTAAATCATTTAATTCATTCTACGGCCTCTGTTACAATGTCCCAAATCACATCTACCCATTCATCGTGCTCTGGTTTCATAAGACAAGAACGCAGACAAGTCACGTAATCTATATCTTTTTCTATACCATTCCACGTCTTGGGCAATAGTCTTACGGAATAATTAAGTAAAGCAAGATGCAGGTTTTTTGCCGCGACTTTTTCTAATATTTCCTTTGAAGATTTATTAATTTGGCTAATGGTCTTACACTTAAAAGCCCAAACAACAATATCTGTTTCAGGTTGGAATAAAACTATAAACCTGCTATCTGCGACAATTTTTGAATAAAGCTTCTGTGCTGCTCTAAAACTGCTATTTAGCCTTGCCGAAAAAGCACCGCCTTTTACCATAGGAAACAATTGCTGGGTTGCCCACAATCCTACAGCAGATGCACCAGCCCTTGAACATTCCAATGAAATTTCGCCAAGGTGTAATTCTGTACTGCTGAAATAGGTATATGGCGAATCATGTTTATAATACTTACCAACAGCTGGATTTTTAAACAATATACAACCACATCCGTAAGGTTGGAGACCATGTTTATGCGGGTCCACTACAATACTATCTGCTTCAAGCATCAAAAGGTATTTATTTTGAGTAGATTCTGCCAATTGGTCAGATAGCCCGAAATAACCACCGTAAGCGGCATCCAAATGAATTCTGAAATCGTATTTTTTTCTCAGTTCAAGAATTTCAACCAATGGATCAACTGATCCGGTTCCCGTAGTTCCCATAGTGACTACAACCGTACCTATAGTCCCAAGTTTTAGTTTTGTTTCTAATTTATTTACATCCATTTCGCCCTTGTTATTGCATAAAATTTTTTGAAACTTTATACCCAAGACATTTGAAATTCGTTCGTGCGTATAGTGGGCAAGTTCAGATGCAACAATATTTTTTTTGGGATGGATATTGCCTGCAACCCAAAGTGCTTCAAGATTTGCAAATGTGCCTCCACTGGTTAAATGTCCTACATATTCATTCCATCCAAACATCAAAGCAATATTTGCCACAGCTTCTTTTTCCATAGCTGAACTTGCTCTACCCCCATCCAATGCATGATTATTAGGATTGATCCACATTGATAAGATGTAGGCTAACCGTGCAATTTCATGTGGTGGTTTAAGCATTTGACCAGCATATAGAGGGTGATGATAGGGAAAATTGTCTTGCATTTTTTCGGCCACTTGCATCAATATTTTTTCTATTTCCGCAGATTCATACTCGTTATAAGGAATCAGGTCAGAAAAGCCTTCCGATAATTTATCCAATGCTTTTTGAAGAATATAAATAGAATGTTTGGTATTCATCGGTGTAAAAAATTAAATAATAGCAGAGTCCATAACAACTGACTCTGTATTAAGCCATTAAAATTTATGATTTATTAGACCTTTTCTCTAATCTATTGCTTGAAAGAAATTTATCTCCGGCATGCCTACCACACCGGCTTCAGACATTAGTTTTTTAAGGGCAGGATCATTTAATCTTGCTTTGACTTTATTTAAATCAGAAATAGCAAAAGATACAGTAACCAGATTAGGATCATCCATACTTCTGGAAAGGGCTCTATCAATCATACCATTAGCGGCCCTTGCTTCTTTGCCTTCCGTGTCATATACCTTCAGCCATGCATCAAAATCCTTAACAGTGTGTGTAATTCTCACTCTTCCTTTAAACTCTGAAGGAGATACCTCATACCTGCTTACGTCCATATATTTTATGGTTGGGGCACTGCTTACACCCCCTTTCTCCATGGCTGCTTTCAATGCAGGGTCTGCAGAAAAATCTTTAGCCTTTTGGACGTCAGACATCAGGTTGAATACATAAATCATGTTGGGATTGTCCATGTCTCTGGCGATAGAAAGTGTACTTAATCCACTGGCTTTTCGACCGCTTTCGCCTTCATCGTACACGGCTTTCCAAACATCAAAATCCTTAACCGTGTGGTTTACAGCCAAGACTTTAAATGGTGCAGCCAATATAGTATTTTGAGTAGTATCAGTGCCGGCGCTTTCTGCCGTCGCACTTTTATCTCCCGCATTTTTACAGGAAGAATTAATAAGTAATCCTCCAAGAAGGATAAAAATGGTTAAAAGATTTTTCATTGATGTTTAAATTTAAGGTTTTCCTACTCGTGTGGCTTTTCAGAATCGCCCCGTTTTTTTAGCATGGTTTACGGAATCCATTTTTAACAAACTGTACCGCACCCCTAAATAAAACTCCCTGCCCTTTGTCGGTCCCCAATTGAAGGCTGGATCAAAATATTCGCCGAAAGGCTGGTCATATCCTAAGATGGGAAACTCCTGACGGAAGTCGAAGATGTTTTCGATGCCGCCATATAACTGAAATAACTTCCACCTGCGCGTGATCTGAAAGTCAATCTGGTCATAAGGATTGGAAGACTCTGGCAAGCGGTATGGCTCCGGATAGCTGGCTGTAGATGGCAATCTTTTGCTGCCTATCCAGCGATAAGTCAGGTCAAACTGCCATTGGTCATTGGGTACACTGTAAGATGTATTGGCACTCCATTTGTGGGTCGGTACAAAAGGTAAGTTTTCTCTGACACCTTCATTGACTCTATATATTTCCAGGTAATTGTAGGCGACTTTCAGGTCAAACTGTGGGGTAAATATCCATTTGTTTTCCAGTTGGTAACTATTGGATACGCTGCGACCAAAGAAGTTATTGACGATAGCAGTATTGACTATTTTGTCAAAATCAGGAAAGATTTGGTTTTGGAAAAAGGTCAGGTAAGCATCTCCGGACAAGGTAATCGAAATATCATTCCACTTAATGTTTTGGATAAAATTGAGTCCGGTATTGATGGCTTCTTCGGGTGCCAGATCATTGGTTATCTGCAGCCTACGATTACCTGCCAGAAGGCTGCTATTTTCAGCAAAGATATGAGCTATTCGATAGCCTTTGCCTATATTGAATCTGATGTCTGTGTTTTCACTAAGATTGGCCCTTACCAAAAATCTTGGCGTAAGCTTCCAGCCAAAATCTCCAAACTTGTCATATCTCAATCCTGCGAGTATCGTAAATTCAGAAAACGTCCATTTATTTTCTGCAAATATCCCTGGTATATCGTAATCGGTTTTATATCTGCCTTCATAATCCAGAAATGGTATAGGTTCCAAAAATTTGACATCTTCCTGCAGTCTGTTATGCCTGTGGCTCAGACCTGCTTTGAGATTGTGATTTTGACTCCCATAATAGTAATCCGCATAGATGGTAGAAGTGAGATTGAATTGTTTACCAAGATAATGTTTGACCCCAAAGTAGCTCTCCTGCTGGTGAACAAATGCACTATTTAGCATGATGATCGATGTCTTATCATTAAGCATATAGTTGGTTTTGGTCGTGATGTCTCCTTGGTTCATGTGCACGTTTTGGCCATAAACCTGAGATGTGCCTTTGTGTATGTTACGATCAAAACTGGTCAATCCACCTTCCCTGTTTTCGTTGAGAAACCTTACGGCAAAGTAGGTCCGCCATTTGGGTTTATCAGGATTATCATAAGCCCAACGATGGTACACTGACATACGCTTAGTACGCACAATGTCTCTGAATCCATCTTTGTCTCTGTCAATATTTACAGCAGGTAGAGTCATATGGGCAATGGTCAGATTGTTCCATGTCGGCTTTTTGACCATGTAATTGGCGTTGTATTGCGTCTCCCCGAATGAGTTGCCAAACACATTGAGAAACAATCTTGGCGCAGTCTCCGACTGGTGAAATTCCATGTTGATCTGTCCGCTGATACTCTCGAAACCCTGCAATACAGAATTAGCTCCTTTGGTGACAAAGATTTTTTCTATCATCGTCCCCGGATAGCTATTGGGTCCATACGGATAGGCCAATCCCTGGATCAAAGGCAAACCATCCACCAGGACTTGATTGTACACACCTGAAAGACCAAGAATTCGCAACTCCTTTGCATCGGTGACTATATTGGTGACATTGGCTTCTACATTGCTATTGGTAGAGAAGCAACCAGCTAAGCTACAACAAGCCGCCCGTTGGATTTCACGCACACCGAGCACTTCTACTTTGGCAATATCATTGGCAAAACGAGTGGCAGAGCCTTTGGCTATGATGTTGACTTCCGCTAGTGTAGCATCTTCAATGAGCTGCACCTCCCAATGTTTGATATTCCTAACATTGACTGCTTCTGTATTAAAGCCTATGTATGAAATTTTCAGAATACGTTCGCCTTCCAATATGTCATTAATGCTGAAGGTACCGCTTGAATCTGTCACTGTACCTGATTTGCTATTTTCCCAAATGACATTGGCACCGATCAACGGTTTACCCATGATGTCAGTGACAATGCCTGTTATGGATTGGGCAAACAAAGAGCGATGAAAAACTAAGAAAGCTAAGGCAACGTAAATACGAATTTGCATAAAGAAACTACTTTATTAATTAGGTCAAAGGTAGGTGAGATTTTGAATATTTACCTTAACCAATATTATTGAAAATAATTATTTCCAAAAATACGAATATTAATTTAAATTTATATTATTACGACATTAATTATGAGTCTACTCCGAAAACACAAATCAAATGATTATCAACCGTTTTTTACCCAATCCCTAAAGGGAAACGTTTGATTATCAGCGAAGTAGAAATCAGA
>JAYTNJ010000198.1:0-9534 GCA_043748345.1 Saprospiraceae bacterium | reverse complement strand
TGAAATAGTTGCTATGGTTTTTTCATTTGTAGTAGCCATAGTGATGGAGTTAGTGGTGAAAGATCAGTTACTTTCGCATGAAAAACTTATCATAGGTGTCCTTCTGACGTCAGCTGCCTGGATTATAACTGCATTATTTACAAAACCGACTGATGATAAGATACTTATAAGTTTTTATAAAACTATCCGACCTCACCCTATGGGCTGGAAACCTGTGGTCGCAAAAGCGCTTACAATAGGCGCTATTATTGATGAACATACCAAAACAGGCAGATTATCTACTGAAATTCTTATGATGTCGCTGGGATGTATTGGAGTATACGCACTTCTTTTCGGAATGGGTTATGTGATTTATGGCCAAACTATTAATGCTGTATTGGCACTTATGATGGCAGGATTGTCAGGATTGAGCATGCGTAAACTTTGGGTTAACATAGGTTGATAGTAGCTTCATAATTTTCACATTATGGACAGAATTATCATCCTAGCGATTGTTTTTTCATTAATAAGTATTTTTGCATATTGGTCTGTATTTTTTTATTTTTTTAAAAGGTTTGGGATTTCTCCTAAAAATCATTATTCCAATAAGCCTGGAGTATCTGTCATAGTTGTTTATAAAAATGCTGAAGATCTTATCGTTCGTACTATCAAAACAATACTTGACCAAAATTATCCATACTTTGAGGTGTTGGCCATTGATGACTTTAGCACAGATCAGGGTCCTTTACAACTTTTAGAAATTCAGGATAAAAGACTCATACTTTTAAATGCCACTGATAACAAACCCGGCAAAAAATCAGCTTTAACTGAGGCAATCCTACATTCCCGATATGATATACTTTTGTTTACAGATGCTGACTGTACTCCCGCCTCCGGACAATGGATAAAGTCAATGAACGATACCCTGTTTTCTGATGATAAAATTGACATTGTACTTGGTTACGGCCCGATGTACCGTCATACTGGCTTATTAAATCTATTTCTGCGTTATGAAACTTTTATTACTGCTTTCCAGTATTTCAGTTATGCAGCACTCAAAATACCTTATATGGGTGTAGGTCGTAATATGATGTACAAAAAATCATTGTTTTTAGCGCAGGAAGGATTTACTTCACATGAAAAAATATCTTCGGGTGATGATGATCTTTTTATCAGGAATGCCGCCAATAGTTTTAACACAAGTGTAAATTTACATCCTGAAAGTTTCGTTTGGTCTGAAGGTAAGTCAACTTTAAGAGCGTATTTGCAGCAAAAGACAAGACATGTATCCACCTCTTTGTATTATTCACATCAGCATAAATTATTATTGAGCCTTTTTGCTTTTAGCCAGGTATTATTCTATTTATCGTGGATAGGAGGCATTATTACAGGTGTTATATCTTTTAATACAGCAATGATCATTTTGTTATTCAAATGGTCAGCTCAAATGATTTTGCAATCCGGCGCTATGCATAAACTTGATGTTTCTGATCTTAATAAATGGTTTCCACTGACAGATTTTATGATGTTAGCTTACTTTCTCCTCTTACCATTTTACAGTTTTTTCAGAAAGAAGGATTGGTAAAAAAATATTTGCACAAACAATATATTCTGTTAGCCTAATTTATACTTACAAAACAGAATATTTCTGTAACTTTGGAGCTCTAATCAGAATTTAGTATGCAAAACATCAAAATTTCATTACCTGATGGTACTGTGCGTCAGTATACAGAAGGTATTACATCCATGGAAATTGCCCTTTCTATTAGTGAAGGCTTGGCCAGAAATGTACTGGCTGCATCAGTCAATGGAGTGACATGGGACACTTCGAGACCAATTATGTCAGATGCCAGCGTTAAACTGTTTACATGGAATGATAAGGAAGGAAAAGCAACATACTGGCACTCATCTGCTCACCTGATGGCTGAAGCCCTGGAAGCACTCTATCCGGGTATAAAATTCGGTATAGGTCCTTCCATCGAAAATGGTTATTATTATGATGTAGATACAGGCGATACTTCCCTCACTCCCGACGATTTGCCTAAGATTGAAGCAAAGATGCTGGAATTAGCAAGAGATAAAAATCAATTTATCAGGAAGGACGTTTCAAAATCTGATGCAGTAGCTTATTTTGCTGAAAAGACAGATGAATATAAACTGGAGCTGCTCGAAGGTCTGGAAGATGGTAATATTACATTCTATACACAAGGCAACTTTACTGACCTTTGCAAAGGACCACATATCCCCGATACATCATTTATCAAGGCAGTAAAACTGACAAACCTTGCAGGAGCATATTGGCGGGGTGATGAGAAAAGAAAGCAGATGACCCGAATATATGGCATCACATTTCCAAAAGCAAAAGAACTGACAGATTATCTATACCTGATAGAAGAGGCTAAAAAGCGAGATCACCGAAAATTGGGTGCCGAATTGGAGTTGTTTATGTTTTCTGAAAGGGTAGGGCAGGGTTTACCTATATGGCTGCCTAAAGGAACGCAATTAAGAGAAAAACTTCAGAATTTTTTGCGCGTGGAACAGGAGAAACAGGGATATCAGATGGTGGTAACTCCTCACATAGGAAGTAAAAGCCTATATGTCACTTCTGGCCACTATGCTAAATACGGTGCTGACAGTTTTCAGCCCATTCACACCCCGAAAGAAGGAGAAGAATTCCTGTTAAAACCTATGAATTGTCCGCATCATTGTGAGATATTCGCAAACAAACCCCGCTCATATCGGGAGTTACCCATGCGTATTGGTGAATTTGGAACAGTATATCGTTATGAGCAAAGTGGTGAATTGCACGGCTTGTCTCGTGTACGGGGATTTACCCAAGATGATGCACATATATTCTGCACAGTTGATCAGGTAAAAGGGGAATTCCTGAAAGTACTCGAACTAACTCAGATGGTAATCCGAAAGATGGGCTTTGAAAATTTCACGGCTCAGATATCCCTCCGTGACCCTGAAAAGCCTGAAAAGTATATCGGTTCAGACGCTAACTGGATTGCAGCTGAAGCAGCCATTTTAGAAGCAACTGCTGAAGTGGATATGGAGACAACAACCGTTCTTGGCGAAGCAGCTTTTTACGGACCAAAGCTTGACTTTATGATCAGGGATGCACTTGGACGCTCATGGCAACTGGGTACCATTCAGGTAGATTATAATCTTCCGGAGAGATTTGAGCTTGAATATATAGGTTCAGACAACCATACACATCGGCCGGTGATGATTCATAGAGCACCGTTCGGGTCTATGGAGAGATTCATTTCTATTCTAATAGAGCACACAGCCGGCAAATTTCCACTTTGGCTGACGCCTGATCAGTTTGCCCTTTTACCCATATCAGATAGGCTGATACCATATTGTGAAGATATAAAAGCTCAACTTGCAAAACATGATATTCGTGGTTTTATAGATGAAAGGGCCGAATCTATAGGTCGTAAAATAAGAGATACCGAGCTTAAAAAAGTTCCCTTTATGCTAATCATAGGAGATAAGGAAGCTGATAATGGACAAGTATCTGTAAGAATACAAGGTCATGGAGACTTGGGGTCCATGTCCTTAATGGACTTCATATCTTATTTTAATGCCGAGCTCGAGAAATAATTTTTTCAACCTTACCTTAATAATCACTACTTTGTCATCTTAAATGGTGATTTCCTATCAAACAATACAACAAAAGTTATATTGTTTGCTGTGAAAAGGTCCCATAATTTTGAAGGTGAAAGTATCTAAGAAGATTATTTACAATCGACCCTCATACTATTTGTGGCACCATTTTAAGATTTTTTCCTGTGCTCATTTGAAATATTACTGTGATGTATGATTAGACTTCTCGCTTAAAGTAAATTTTAGTCTATGCGGCTTTTTTATTCGATCAATTCATCATCCTGATATTCAATAGTGTTTTTTACAAAGTTTTTCAGGTAAATACCGGAAACCAGTCCGAAAGCAAACCCACCTATATGAGCCCACCACGCCACGCCTTCACCTGCGGAAGTTGTTGGACCTAATGATCCCAGGCCAGAGAAGAGCTGTTGAATAAACCACAAGCCCAAAAATACAAGAGCCGGAACATAAAACGATCTGAAAAAAATAAGAACGAGCACTTTTATTTGTGATTTTGGAAACATAAGTAAATAAGCACCCATTACTGCAGATATTGCACCACTCGCTCCAAGAGATGGAATTACAGCTGCTGAGATATTCATGCCCTCATTGCAAGGATTTATTTCGGAGCATGGCAAGCATGATATCTGGTTGATTTCGGCTCCCAAAGTACTGAAATATATATGTGCAAAACTGGCAAAAAATCCTCCTGCAAGATAAAATATCAAAAACTTAAAGTTTCCTATTTTTGCTTCTATATTATCTGCAAATACCCAAAGGAACAACATATTGCCTATGAGGTGCATCCAGCTGCCATGCATAAAAATACTCGAAAGTAAAGTGTAATACCCTTCGCCTTTAATAATATCCATTGGGATGGTAGAAAACCGGCAAATAAGATTGCCGGGGGTTGATACCTGAAGCATAAAAACCAGCACATTGATTACTATAAATGTATAACTTACTATAGGTTTATAGCCGCCTTGGACCTGCGTATCACCAATCGGAAAAAACATCGATAATTATTAATTTAGATTAATTAATCAGTTTACTGAAACTTCTATCAAGGCATCCTAACATGGGCTGTATTGTGGAATATATGTTCAAGAATATTTTTATCTGAATCCGACAAAGTAATATTTCTTCTTGCAACCACAATTTCAGCTGTTTCAATGGCTTTTTTTACTGCATGCGTAGAAAAGCCAGAAGCACCTCCCCATGAAAAAGATGGAATAAATGTCCTTGGAAAACCATCGCCAAAAATATTGCACCCCACTCCGACTATTGTGCCTGTATTAAACATAGTATTAATGCCGGTTTTGGAGTGATCTCCCATGATCAAGCCGCAAAACTGTAATCCTGAATCTTCAAAACTTTCACTTACATAAGACCAGATTTTTACCGGAAGGTAATTATTTTTTAGATTGGATGCATTTGTACCGGCGCCCAGATTGCACCATTCGCCTATGACACTATTTCCCAAATATCCATCGTGACTTTTATTTGAATTAGCTTGAAAAACTGAATTTTTGATTTCTCCACCTAGTACACAACCCGGACCTGCGGTCGTAGGGCCATAGATTTTTGCCCCCATTTTTACTACCACATCCTCGCATGCAGCAAAAGAACCTCGGATTAAGGTACCTTCCATAATAATTGAGTTTTTTCCTATGTAGACAGGACCATCAAAGGCATTTATAGTACAGCATTCCATACTGGCACCTTCTTCCATGAATACCTGATACTTTCCAAAAATTTTGTTTGTCTCTGAAATAATGGCAGATTTTCTTTCGGATGTTAGTATTTTGAAATCCTGTAATATTTCCTCACCATTGAGCGAAAAAATATCGTAAGGTCTTGTGATTCTTTTGAATTGTATTCCAGTTTCATTTGATAGGTCTATGCCTTTAAGATTTTGAAAAGCATCCTGATCCTGACTCAAAGAGTCAAATTGAGCATCACTCATTCTGGCGGCTATCAATTCAGAACCCAAGAGCAGCGCCTCATTTTGTCTTAATTGGTTAATATAATTTATAAGTTGTTTTTCGGGCAAAAATGTACTATTGATAAGTATATTGTCTTTTTCAATGTGAATAGGATACTTTTCTGCCAGATAATCTTGGGTAATATAACTTCCATGGCCATTAAGATGCATTTCCCATTTTTCCCTGATGGTCAGAATGCCTATTCTGAGCTCACAAATGGGCCTGGTAAATGTCAATGGCAGCAGATTAAACCAATGGTCATCACCAAAGAGGATAATATTTTCCGGAAAGCCTGTTTTCATAACTAATATGGTATTAAGACAATAACGAAAAAATTATTAAATTGTCACTTGTAGATATAAATAAAAAAGCCCTTATTTTTAGGATAAGGGCTTTTTTGACGTTATATATCTTGCTAATATTTATTTTTCGTTAAATTTCGCAAATTTTTTATTGAATTTATCAATTCTACCAGCTGTATCCACAAACTTGACCTTACCGGTGAAGAAGGGGTGAGAAAAGGAAGAAATTTCCATCTTCACCAAAGGGTATTCTTTTCCATCAGTAAACACAACTGTGTCTCTGGTTTTCGTGCAACTTCTGGTAACGAACATTTCATCATTGGATATGTCCTTAAAAACAACCATTCTATAATCCTGGGGGTGAATATCTTTTTTCATCTGCTTAACTTTTATCTTGTCGTATTAAATTAATTTATACATAATCCTTTCGAAAAGGAACGCAAAGGTAAATATTTATTTTTATTTGTATTAAATTCTATTAAATTATTTTTAGCAAAAAATTAAAATATCAGGACATATCAGGTATTTAAAGCACCACAAACACTTAATACCTGTCCAGAAACATAGGTGGACATATCAGAACCTAAATATACACATGCATTAGCTACATCTTCACCTACCCCAAGTCTCCTTAATGGTATGCTATCAATATATAATTTTTTTTGATCTTCAGTAAGTACATGAGTCATGTCAGTTTCAATAAATCCCGGTGCGATGACATTACATCTGATGTTTCTCGAACCCACTTCTTTTGCTATTGACTTTGAAAAACCAATAATCCCTGCTTTTGATGCAGCATAATTTGCCTGTCCTGCATTTCCGAAAACACCAACAACTGAGCCCATATTTATGATAGAACCCGAGCGGTTTTTCATCATAGGCTTAAGCACTTGTTTGGTCAGATTAAAAACAGACTTGAGATTGACATTTATCACCTGGTCCCACTGTTCTTCAGACATTCGGAGCATTAAAGTGTCTTTAGTGATACCGGCATTATTTATTAATATATCAATTTTTCCGAATGCGGTCACTACATCATTTATCAGCTTTTCTGCCTGACCGTAGTCAGAAGCATCAGATCTATATGCGATCACTTTTACCCCATAATTGCTTGCTTCTGTCACAACAGCCTGTGCCTTTTCATCTGAAGTTAGAAAGGTAAAGGCAATATCAGCACCTTCCCGGGCATACTTTAACACTATAGCTTCACCTATACCCCTTGAACCACCTGTAACCAACGCCACCTTTCCAGTCAATAAACTCATAATTATTATTTTTTGCAAAAATATCCCTAATGTGCAACAACTTATGTATTTGGGCCTCCTATTTTCAATGACATCAAACAAATAGCCAGTTATTTTGATTATTCAAGGTAAATTTAGAACTATTAGTGGATTCTGAAAAAAATAATAATAAATGCAACACTATTGCATAATAGTTGTTTTTGATTATATTTGCAGAATTTATTTAATAATTCATGAAATCATTTTTTAAAATTAATCCGGATTCGGCAGGTTTTTTTACATCGATGTTATGTGCGATTCACTGCTCTGCTGTTCCAGTTTTGATATCTATGGGATTATTGAGTACAAGTACTTGGTTACACAATCATATGATAGACTGGGTTGTGATAGGAACAGGTATGATGATTGCCTCTTATTCACTTGTAGGAGATTTTATTAAAAAGCACAAAAATTTTACTCCTTTGATTTTTGCATCATTTGGTTTTATTTTTCTGTTGTTGGGCATGATTGATCACCAAGGTTGGATGTTGATTTTAAGCATATTAGGGGGGCTTATGGTGGCAACTGCACATATATTCAATCATCGCTTAAGTTCGCTCAGAACTGTAAAGAATTAAATTTTTATTTTATTTTGCCGGTTAAAAACTCACCTTTTTATTTTATTTGTTGTTTTTTCTAAATGCTTCATTGGGCAAAATTGCTGTATCTTTGTCCGTTATAACTAAACTATTTTTACTAGCTGAACAAAAAGATGACAAAAAAAATATTTTTTGTATCTGACTTTCACCTTGGCGTTGAAGCACTTCTTTCTTCTACAGAAAGAGAAAAAAAGATCATAAAATGGCTCAGTTCAATACAAACGGAGATAGAAGAATTGTATCTCGTTGGAGACGTTTTTGACCACTGGTTTGAGTATAGAAGAGTTATTCCCAAAGGTTATATACGGTTGTTCGGAAAACTGGCAGAATTGAGGGATATGGGTATTCCTATCTACTTTTTTACTGGTAATCATGACATGTGGATGTTTCGATATTTTGAAGATGAATTGGGTATTCCGATTTACAGAGAGCCGATTACCAAGACTTTATATGGTAAAAACTTTTTTATCGGACATGGAGATGGATTAGGGCATGGAGACAGGGGCTATAAGTTTATTAAAAAAGTATTTGGTAGCAAGGTCTGCCAATGGGGATTTGGATTATTACATCCGGACACTGGACTGGCATTAATGAATTATTTCAGTGCCAAAAGCAGAAAATATACAGGTGATGATGCCCCGTTCATTGAACCTGACCGTGAATGGCTTGTTGAATTTTGTGAAAACGATATACAATTCAATGATATAGATTATTATATTTTTGGCCATAGACATTTGCCCATTGATTATACACTATCCAACGGTAAAAGCAGGTACATTAATCTGGGTGAATGGATGTACGCATGCTCATATGGCGAGTGGGATGGACATGAATTCAAAATTAAATTTTTCGAATCTGATATAAATACCATTTATGGCATGTAGTTTGGTATATATATTATGATTAATCAAAATATATGAGCTCTATACTTAAATCACAAAGGATATTTCCAGTTCTTTCTCTCGCTATTTTATTTTTTATGTCTTCATGCGGCACTTCCAAAAAAGCAAAAGATGGTGCTATGGTCAAAACTGATGTTTTTCAAATCAAAGTAAAACCATTTCTTACCGAAGTGGATAATTTGGGTCGCATATATGTGGTGGATGATAAAAACGTAATTATCAATTACAAACCAGATATGACAGAGCAGTATAGATTTGCTGATAAAAAGAGCGGTTTTATATCGAGGGTTGATGTTAGCAACCCATTAAGGATTATTGTATTTTATGATGATTTCAATAAAGTAAAAATATTAGACAATACATTGAGTATTATCTCTGAACTTGATTTGGCTGATAAATTTGCAGATGTCACTGCCTGTACTGTGACCAATGACGGTAATTTATGGTTATACGACCCGGTCCAGTTTAAGTTGATAAAGATAAAAGATAATGGAGAAGTAATCCTGGAGTCTTCCAACGTAAATGATTTTGGAATGAAAGATGTTCAGATTTATGATATCAGAGAAAAGGGAAATTCGGTCATATTATGTGATAAAAATACTGGATTTTACCTTTTTGACAATTTAGGACAATATCAATATCATTTTGAAGCAAAAGGTATTAAGCATTTTCAGTTTGATGGTAGAAATATAAATTACTACACCGGTACGGGATTAAAAAGTTTTTCAATCAAGTTCAAAGAGCGCATATTGATGGGCACCCCCATTGAATCCAGCAAGGCCGGTTTAAAGTATATTATTTTTGCAGGCGGGGATTACTTTGAGGTGAATGAAAATGGGATAAACGTTATCAAAACTAAAAAATAATCT
>JAYTNJ010000197.1:0-3182 GCA_043748345.1 Saprospiraceae bacterium | reverse complement strand
GAAAGTTACCCGATCATCTGATGGTTGTCAGGATTCAATTTTGCAGGAAATAGGTGCATTTGAGAATAAAATTACGCCCGATTTCTCTTTTCAGCTCTCGGATTGTATAGAAACACTGGACAGTCTTAAGCTGCAGTTAAACGATCTCTCAAAAACAAACGAATCAGGCTTTGACATTGTAGTCCGTGAATGGATAATAACACAAAATAATAAAGTTTCTAAATACTCAGGCTTAGCACCAGAAATAAAAGTAGCTTTATCAGGTGATGTCGAAATTAAGCTCACAGTCACTGGTAGCAATGGCTGTAAATCTACTATCACCAAAGTCGCAAAATCAGACGAAATCATTCCTGAACTTGATTTTACCATTGATTATCTGGGATGCCCGATCAAAAACATGATCCAAATTAGACTGATTAATCTTTCTAAGTCTAAAAATCCATTTGCAGAAATCACAAGTACAAAATGGGTAGTCAAAAATCAAACCATTGCAGGTGACTCCATCATTATAAGTGTACCTTATGATGTTAATGGGTTAACCATAAAGTTAGAAACTTCTTTCAAAGGCTCTTGCAATAAGTCTTTAATAAAAAATATACCCTTAATAGCTCCTCCACTTGCAGATTTTAGAGTTATCGACAATGTATGTACTGGGCTAATAGTAAGATTTGAAAATAAAAGTACTGATGCTTCAGAATACGAATGGAATTTTAACTCTCCTGATGAATCTAATATTTTTAAGTCAAAAGATGTGAGTCCAACTTTTACATTCCCAACAGGTGGAGTGTATAAGGTATTACTTAAATCTATCAGAAAGACTGACGGATGTTTTGATACAATTTCAAAGAATATCCCTGTGTTTGAAAATAAAATCCAACCTGATTTTTCGATAAAATTGAATGGATGTGATCAACCTACCGATAAACTAAGTGTGACATTATCTGATATTACAGGTTTTAATCAACCAGGTTATGTGCTAAACAAATGGGAATGGACAGTGATGCAGAATGGAAAAGTAGTAAAATATACAGGCAAGGAAGTTAATGTACTCCTATCATATTTAGGCGTTATCAGCGTAAAACTGAATGTATCAGCTTCTAATGGTTGTTCATCTGAACTAACTAAATCTATTAAAATCGATGATCTTGTACCGGAACTTGATTTTAGCTTTGAATTGACTGGATGTCCTACGTCTGAAAGTGCTGAGATAAAAATAAATAATCTTTCCGGACCATTGAATCCATTTGCAAAAATAGATTCTTCGAAATGGAAAGTTAACGGGCAGGACTATACTGGAAACTCAATTTTGGTAAGATTATTGCAAAATACCGGAGCATTTAATGTATCATTGTCTACATATTTTGACGAAAAATGCAGAGTTGACTTATCCAAATCATTTAATCTCATAAATGCACTACCCAAGGCCGCATATAAATATCAGGGGGTGAATTGTCCAACAGATGAAAATGTTAGGATTTCTCTTCAATTTGTGGATTCTTTAAGTAGGAATATTCCATTTTCTCAAATATCCTGGAATGCTGGATTAAAAGATAAATTGAATCCATATTCAGGATCAAATATTGAAGTGGTTTTGCCAAAAGATAGTTTATTATACTTTAATATGACTGCAAACTTTACAAATGGTTGCAGTGACAAAATTACAGGATCATTCTTACCGGGGCCTTATGCTACAATCAAATTTTCAGCAGAACCCTTAGTCTTATGCCCTAATGAAAGTAAAAACCTTATTATCAATTCAAATCCCAATTGGACATATACATGGTCTCCTCTGTCAGGTTTAGATCTCACTGATCCAAAAAGTCCTAAAGTATCAGTTACAAAAAATACCACCTACAAGATCACAGTAAATGATGGTCTTTGTACAGTAATAGATAGTATTCAGGTTATTGCACTACAAGGTGGAATTGTCCTGAGCATACAATCAAATAATTTTACATGTGACGGCAAAGTGACTCTTACTACAAGTGGAGGAGTTGGCCCGGGAACTTACACTTGGGGTACTGATGCCAATATATCTCAGATCATCGGTACAGGACAAACGATTAATACTTCATTTTCAGGCAAAGAGAAAGAATATTTTGTAAAATTTGTGGGCAATTCATGCTCCACAGAACCAGCCAAAATAAAAATTACTAACCAAAAACCCGTTATTACCACACCTACTCCTTTAGTTGTTTGCAAAGAAGATACAATACAGATTTTCACCCTGAATGACATACCTGCCCACAACAACCAGTTTTTATGGAAAACCAATTCTCATATCATATCCGGAGCAAATACTCCGCGGCCAACGATTACCATAGGCGCAGCAGAAAAAGATTCTTTCAGGCTGTATTATACTGTCATTAATCAGTTTAATTGTAAGCTTGAAGATTCGATATTAGTGAAGATCACTGAAAATCCAAATATGAACTTTGATATAAACCTGAAAGAATGTGGTAAATATGAAGTTTGCTTCAAAATCAGTAATACCAACTATAAAGGATTCCTTACATGGGATTTTGGGGATCCTTCAGTTTCGAATGACAGATCACTGGAAAATAATCCATGTTATACCTATAAAGAAGCAGGTACGTATAATGTCAGGCTTGTAAATTTAGTATCCGTTTGCCCATTTAAACCAATTATCAAACCTGTGACTACAAATCCTCAAGTAAAGTTAAACCAAATAAGAGACACTCTAATATGTAAAGGTGCAACCATTAATTTATCTGCCTCTTCCAACATTCAGAATATTAACTATTTTTGGTTTAATGAGAATGGAATTCAACTATTTACCGGCAAGACTTATACAGCATCTTTTGATAAAAATACAAAATTGATAATAAAAGCTAAAGATATTAATGGATGTAGTGATTCAATATCCTTACTTGTTAATGTTTTCAATTTCCAATTTGCAATCGAAGCAAAAGATAGCTTCTGCGTCAATGAACAATCCCAACTAAAGCTTAACATTCAAAATCCGAATGACTATATAATTACCTGGACACCTCCGGACATAATTGTTTCGGGTGGCAATACGACAACGCCAACTATCATTCCAGTGGTGGATAAAAAAATCAGCCTTTTATTAAAACACAAAGCTACGGGTTGTATAGATTCTGCCACAATAACACCAAAAGTTACCAAACCATTTTTCTTTACTGTTAAAGCTCCGGACA
>JAYTNJ010000196.1:0-7231 GCA_043748345.1 Saprospiraceae bacterium | reverse complement strand
TCCTGAAACTACATCTTCTATGATGTGGGTAATAATGCCTTTTTCATCAGTGACCACTGTAGTCCTGTACACACCATTTACTTCCTTGCCCATAAATATTTTAGGTCCGTAATAGCCAAAAGCATGCATCATGGAGAGTTCGGTATCTGCAATCAGTGAGTAAGGAAGATCGTATTTACTGATAAATTTCTGGTGCTTTTTTTCACTATCTTTACTCACACCATAAATTCTGTATCCTTTTGAGCTGAAAATCTTAAAATTATCTCTCAGATTACATGCCTCTTTGGTACAGGTCGGGCTATCATCCTGCCCATAAAAAAAGATGATATTTTTATAGCCTTTGAGAGTATCCGGTGAGACTTTTTCTCCTTTTTCATTGACCGCAGCAAATGAGGGGATAACATCTCCCACCTTTACATTTCCTTTTTTATCGTTTGACATGATTATTATATTTTGCAAGGCCCCAACATCAACACATAAAATAGGTTTAAAAAATATGCCGATATTTCATTAATTCTGCGATTATGAATGACTGAATGACTAATATCTTTATTTGGAAATGCCAAAATGTCAGTACTTTTGGAATTGGAAACATATTTGCAGATAGTTTATTGACTCAAAAAATTCTACATATCATTTAAAAAAAGAATAGACCATGACATACGAAAATTTTACTGTAAACGCACAGGAAGCTATATTAAAATCTCAGCAACTTGCTGGCTCCCTTGAGCAACAGGGCGTTGACACCGTGCACCTTATCAAAGGTATCATAGAGACTGACGAAAAACTGGCTGAGTTTCTACTCAATAAAGTAGGAGTCAATGTCCCGATGTTGAAAAGAGATCTTAATGTTGCGTTGGAAAAATACCCGAAAGTTCAGGGAGGAGATAAACAATATCTGACCAATGACGCCAATAAAGCATTGGCCACAGCCAAAAAATTGCTCAAAGATTTTGAAGACGAATTCATTTCTATTGATCTGATATTAATGGGTATCATCATGGGCAACGATAATGCTGCTACCATCCTGAAAAACCACGGAGTGACGGCTGATAAAATGAAAACAGCTATTCTTGAGCTTCGTAAAGGAAGAAAAGTCACAGACCCACATGCCGAAAATCAATATAACTCGCTTAAAAAATATGCCGTTGACCTGAATGAAAGGGCAGAAGCGGGTAAGCTCGATCCTATTATAGGGCGTGATGAAGAAATACGACGTATCCTGCATATATTATCCCGAAGGAAAAAAAATAATCCGATCTTATTGGGTGATCCGGGCGTAGGTAAAACGGCAATAGTCGAAGGAATCGCATGGAGGATTGTAAAGCACGACGTGCCTGAAAACCTAAAATCCAAAAGGATTTTCACGCTCGATATGGCAGCACTTGTAGCAGGAGCCAAGTATAAAGGTGAGTTTGAAGAAAGGCTTAAAGCCGTCATTAACGAGGTAATTGCTTCTGATGGTGAAGTCATTCTTTTTGTAGATGAGATACACACATTGATAGGGACCGGAGGTGGACAGGGAGCCATGGATGCTGCCAATATACTTAAGCCTGCTTTAGCACGTGGTGAGTTAAGAACAATAGGTGCTACTACACTCGATGAATATCAGAAATATTTTGAAAACGATAAAGCACTCGTAAGAAGATTTCAGACAGTAAATATAGACGAACCGTCTGTTGAAGATACTATCTCTATTTTGAGGGGTATTCAGGAAAAATATGAAGTATACCATAAAATAGGTATCCTGGATGAGGCATTGATCGCAGCAGCGGAATTGTCACATCGATATATTTCAGAAAGAAAACTACCGGATAAGGCGATTGACCTCATTGACGAAGCTTCAGCAAAATTGAGACTCGAGCTTGATTCAGTACCTGAAGATGTAGATGAGCTGGACAGAAAAGTGAGACAACTAGAGATTGAGCGGGAATTTATTAAAAAAGAAAAGGATGAAAAAAAGCTGAAAGTTATCAATGAACAAATAGCCAATGCCAAAGAAAAACTAGACTCAATAAGAGCAGCATGGCAATCTGAAAAAGAGATCGTCGACACCATTCAGAATATCAGAAAACAAATAGAACAACTCGAATATGAGGCCCAAAAAGCTGAAAGAGACAGCGACTTCGAAAAAGTAGCAAAGATAAGATACGGTGATCTCAAAGTAAAGGAAGCCGAACTTCAAGTGGCAAATGAGAAACTAGATAAATTACCCGAAGAAAGCCGCTTTACCAATGAAGTGGTAACGGCCAACGATATTGCAGATGTCATCAGCAAATGGACGGGAATCCCCGTATCTAAAATGCTGCAAAGTGAAAAAGTAAAGTTGCTGGCGCTGGAAGAAGAAATAGGAAAACGTCTGATAGGTCAGAAAGAGGCGGTAGAAGCAGTATCTGATGCTGTAAGGAGAAGTCGGGCAGGACTCCAGGATGACAAAAAACCCATCGGATCATTTATCTTTCTTGGCCCGACAGGTGTAGGAAAAACTGAATTGGCAAAAGCATTGGCAGAAGTACTTTTTGATGATGAGACAGCCATCACCCGCATAGATATGAGCGAATATCAGGAAAAACATTCTGTTTCGCGATTGGTCGGAGCGCCTCCGGGATATGTAGGATATGACGAAGGCGGACAACTCACAGAAGCAGTGAGAAGAAGACCGTATTCTATCATCCTGCTGGACGAAATTGAAAAAGCACACCCCGATACATTTAATATACTGCTGCAGGTGCTGGATGACGGAAGGTTGACAGATAATAAAGGTCGTGTAGCCAATTTTAAAAACACCATCATCATCATGACGTCCAATATGGGATCAGAGACTATCCTGGAAAACTTTGAAGATCTGGATGCACTGGGCGATAAACATAAAGCGGATATCATCGAAACCACCAGAATTGAAGTCTTCGACCTGCTCAAAGATACGCTGAGACCGGAGTTTCTCAACAGGATAGACGAAAAAATCATGTTTTTACCGCTATCCAAATCAGAAATCAAACAGATAGCTCTGCTGATGATCAAAAAACTGACAAAAAATCTGGCAAAGCAGGAGATAGGTATACAGTTTGACGAATCAGCGATGAATCTGCTTTCAGATTTGGGTTATGAGCCACAGTTCGGGGCAAGACCTATGACCAGGGTGATACAAAAAGAAATCATCAACGAATTGGCAAAAAATGTACTTAGTGGTAAATTCAGTGCTGGAGATACCATATATATTGGCACTGATGCTAAAGGCTTTACATTTTCTGAATCCCCTACGGCATCGACAGCTGCACCACATGTGAAGAAAGAAAAAGATCTGGAAAAACTCAAAAAAAGCACCAAGGAAGTCAATGATTTGGTAAAGGATATTGAAGATGACGAAGATGAAAAATAAAGAGAAATAAGGAATTGTGAATGGCCGCAAATCATTTCCGGCCTTTTTTATTGGTGTAAAACCAGTATTGCATCTATCTTTACCACCTAATCTGAAGGATGAAAAAAAGTCTTTTTATAGCCTTTGAAGGCATCGATGGCAGTGGTAAAAGCACACAGGTAAAATTATTGGCAGAATACCTTACTGAAAAGGGCCTTAAAGTCTATACTACCTTCGAACCCACAGACAGCCGTATAGGCACTATGATACGCGATATATTTAATCACAGGATGGAGGGAGACCAGAAGGTAATTGCAGCACTTTTTGCAGCCGATAGACTGGATCATTTGCTCAATAGTAAAAATGGAATTCTCAAAAAACTGGAGGATGGATATACGGTAATTACTGACAGGTATTATTTTTCCTCTTATGCCTATCACAGTGTTTACGTAGATATGGACTGGGTGATTGAGACCAACTCACTCAGTGCAAACCTCAAGAGACCCGATCTCAATATATACATCGACATTGATCCTGAGATAAGTATGGATCGGTTGAACAAAGGGAGAACAAATATAGAAATGTATGAGACACTCGAAAACCTAACCAAAGTACATTCTAAATATAAGGAGGCTTTTGATAGAATAGGAACGGAGGAAAAAGTATTTCATACGAATGGGAATAGGAAACCTGAACAAATAGCCAAAGATATCAGAGGAGTTGTTGAAAAATTAACTTAACAAGTACATTTCATCACGATGTACGGTAAATATCTGTATCAGCTTTTTTCAGTTCATTCAGACTACAGACAAAAAAGCCTGTAAAACAAGGTGCTTTACAGGCTTTTTTATCTTATTCGGCTCATCAGACACTACATCCAGCGCATTCCTTTTATGAAGGAAGTAAAGAATGGAGGCAACATAACCCAAAACCATTCCGGTTTAAAGATCAGGAAAATGGCAACACCTACCAAAGACAATAATGTGTATATCCAATATATTCTCACGGAATCTGAAGAAGTTGTCATCTCGTTTTATAATTTTGTTTTTTAAATTTTATTCTACGCCGCAAATGTAGCTGTTTGTATTAAAAAAAACAAGATTGATTCATTTACTTTGAAAGAATTGGCAAAAAAATATTATTCTAAAGTTCTCTTATTTGGTGAGTACACAGTTACTCAAGGTTCAGGGGCACTCGCTATGCCATATAGCGGACATTGGGGTTGTTGGGACTTTGACTTTGGCAATACCAGTGAGCAAAAGGGCTTACAAATACTATTTGAACATCTGAGCATGAGTGTAAAGTTGAAGTCTTTGTACAATCTTCGCAAATTCAAGGAAGATTTGGAAAGTGGGCTTATTTTTCGATCAAATATCCCCCAAGGCTATGGTTTGGGCAGTAGTGGCGCTCTTGTAGCAGGGACATATGACAGGTATGGAGCACACAAGACAGAAGATATTGTTATATTAAAACATGTTCTGGCTGAAACAGAAAGTGCTTTTCATGGATCAAGTTCGGGAGTAGATCCGCTGGTTTCATACCTCAATATACCCGTTTTAATAAATGCAGGCGGTCAAATAAAGGAAGTGAGCTTTGAAATTAACAAACATAAAATATATCTAATCGATACTGGTATAGCAAGGAAGACAGATTTGTTTATTGAGATTTTCAAAAATAAATTAAACACGGACACGCTTTTTCAAAACGCAATTAAAAACTTGAGCCGAATTAACCAAAAAGCCATTAATGCCGTTATAGCCAATGACAGCTTAGGTTTATTTTCAGCATTCGGACAGATAAGTTCTATCCAGTTTGAATATTTTAAAGAGATGATTCCGGAGTGTTTATTAGCATCGTGGCAGTCAGGTTTGGACCTGGGTGAATGTTTTTTAAAACTCTGTGGCGCTGGCGGAGGAGGCATGATGTTATGCATGGCCAAACCATCAAAAGATTTGCCGGATGAGATCAAAACATTTCCGCTTCTTGAATTATAAGAACAACTAATGGAGCTCTAATTCCGTTCAAGAATAAAATAATAGATGTACAGGCATAATAATTCCTTAAATAAATATACATAAAAGTGTGAATCAGGAAGATAATACGGCAACCTCTGATACAATTGAAGACTTCATATTTTTAAACAGAGATAGGGTTTTTAATCTGCTTTTTGAAGCCGGAGAAGTTATCATGGAGTTTTATAATAAAATATCATTGTCGGATATAAAATATAAATCAGATAACAGTCCCGTCACGGAAGCAGATCTTGCTTCCAACCGTATTATATCCAAAGGATTAACTGAAAGTTTTCCATCCATTGCCTTGATTTCTGAGGAATCGGAGATACAGGGATATCATATAAGAAAAAACTTTGAATACATCTGGTTGATCGACCCACTCGATGGTACAAAAGAATTTATCAATAAAACTGATGAGTTTACCATCAATGTAGCGTTGGTATATAAAAAACGTGCTATAGCGGGATTCATTTATATTCCGGTTCAGAAAAAACTATACTATGCATTTAAAGGCAAAGGGGCTTTCGAATTGACAGATACCGGCCCTGTAAAAATTCATTGCAGTAAATTCAGCCTGCTTCAGGAAGGTCTACGGGTTGTTATCAGCAGGAGCCACATGGATAAGTTTACCAGAGAGGAGATACAAAGGCTCAAAAACCCTAAAAAAATTACCCTGGGAAGTGCATTAAAATTTATCAGCATAGCCAAGGGAGAATCAGATTATTACCCCAGGATGATTCATATTATGGAATGGGATACAGCAGCAGGTCAAATCATCATCGAAGAGGCCGGAGGGTATTTTGAAGATGCTCTGACAGGTAAACCCCTGGAATATAACAAACCATCTTTGATCAATCCCTACTTTATTGCGACAGGCAGCTATAAGTAAAATAAGTAAGATGTATAGTGCCGTCATTATAGCTAAAAATGAAGCCCGAACCATAGGTGAGACTATTGCTGCGATTTGTAAACTGACAGACGACATCATCGTTGTCCTGGATCACAGGTCAGATGACGATACTGATAGGATTGCCACCGCCTTGGGCGCAACAGTATACAGAAAATCATGGGAAGGATACTCTGCCAACAAAAATTACGGCGCTACCAAAGCTAAAAATGACTGGATTCTTTGTTTTGATGCTGACGAAGTCATGAATAATGAATTGTTGGAAAACCTTAAAAAACTCAAGCCTTCACTTGATCAAGTGTACGAAATGAATATCAGAACGTGGTTTGGTCATTATCCGGTAAAATACTGCGGTTGGTTTCCAGACTGGAATATTCGCCTGTATAATAAATCAATCATGCGCTGGAATGAAAGTTACGTTCATGAAAAACTTGAATCAGAGCACCCATTGATCCGCAAGAAAATACCCGGGATAGTTGAGCATTACAGTTTTAATGATGAATCACACATGAAATTAAAGTTTGACCATTACGCAATAATGAGGGCAAATGAATGGAAAAGATCCGGTAAAAAACCGTCCATGTTAAAGAGAATATTGGGTCCATCTTTCAGATTTTTTAGAACATACATAATTAAACTCGGCATTCTGGATGGAAATGTGGGATACGTAATTGCAAAAAACGAATACTTACTTAAAAAGAAGGAGCTGCAATATTATTTTGCGGAGCTTAAATCCTGACCCTGATCTGTAATCTATTACCAAATTGTAACTGTACTTTGTATTATTTAAGGCTCAGAATACCTCAATTAAAACAAATTTAATTACATAAATATTTAATATACTTCATTATAATTGGCTATGTTCTTATTAAATTATGTAGCACATTAATTTGACTATACGCCTTCAATGCCTGTGGAGCACCTATTATCATTGCAGCCATTTGCGCATGT
>JAYTNJ010000195.1:0-1643 GCA_043748345.1 Saprospiraceae bacterium | reverse complement strand
TAGTCGACCCTAAAAAAGTCAGATTTTCATTTTAGCTTGAACCGGTTGAAGCAGGATAGGAGTTGACAGTATTTTCCAAGTCTGAGTCATACACCATAGCGCATAATAGAACCTTCGCAAAAGGGTGTCCAACTTCAGGCGGATAAACCGCTTGAAGTTGAATGCCGCCGCTGCTAAGAGAATATTTATATGATCGCCCGGCAGGCCTTTTAAATAATTCCTTCCTAAGCGATGATCCTGCTTGACGTGGCCTATTATGGGTTCTATGCTGCTACGTCTACCCATATCCTGCTTGTGTTTTTGCTTTTGGTATTTTGTGGTGATTTTTTTAAACCGATCAGGGGTTACTATTTGCGTTTCTCCGATTTGCTTTTTACCTCTATAACCCAAATCTGCAATCACCTTTTGCGGTCGTTTCCCGTTTAATCTTTCATACTGCTCTATAGCTGGTTCCAAGGTATGCCCATCATAGAGGTTGGTATCAAAACTCATAGCTCCAACAATTACCCCTGAATTCTTTGTTCTGAGAATTGATACCTTATTTCCAAATTCATATTTCTTATGTTCCTTACCCTTGCTAATACATTTGACATCCGGTTCATGCAATGAATAAATCTTATTGCTATCCTCCTTTTTTTGAGCCAAAACCCTCTTGTACGACATTAATTGCTGATTGTATTGGTGGTGGGGAGGGAGTTTGCGTTCCAGTTCTCTTACAAGCCGACCGGCGATGGTCTTCATTTTAGCATCTGCCTTTATTGCCTTTTTTCTATGCTTAGGGTGGTTCCTTCCCCTTTGCTGATACCTGAGCTTTGGAACGGTTCTGCGATAACTCTGACGCAAGGTTAATTCTTCCTTTTCTGAAATACCCAGACATTTATCAATAATCTTTTTGTGAAGCTTTGAATCGGTGGGATAGGTGATATTTTTCTCCTGAACAGTCGTATCAGCTATTAATTGGTTCTCATCTTTGTCCTTGCCATTTATTCTAATGGATTCAGCAAGTATTTTCTCCATACCCTGTTCCCCAATCCGCTTGCGGAATGTTACTAATTCAGGTGCTGTACATGGTTTGGACGGCTTGAATTGTTTCTCTCCACTTAAAAATTGATAATAACAATTCTCTGCCCACTGCTCCACAACACTTTCATCACTTATGTTTCTCAAATACTTTAATATTAGCAATGAGACCATAAGTCTGATTGGCAAAGCTGGTCTTCCAAAATCAGACCTGTAAAGTGGCTTGAATTCATTTTCAAAGTACTCCCAGTTGATTACTTGGGCCAGACGATACAATCCATGAGTCTTGTCTAATTGTTCTGCCAGTCCAGGCAACAGAAAACTCATTTGACCGGAATTCTTTTCGTTTTTTATCATGATAATTTGCAAGGTTTTAATCAAATTTCAGCCTTTCCTTGCAAACTATAATGCACTTTTATTCCACAAAACCTCCAACCTGTCTGACTCTGTCCATTTTTTTATGGCTGACTAAGTAACCGAAGTCATTTTCAAATCTCCAAATTTTCAAATCAAAAAAACATGAGTTGGTTTCAAAGAGTAAAAGAAGGAATAGTTACTAAAACGAAGGACAAAAAGGAAACACCGGATGGCCTTTGGTATCAATGTTCAAGGTGTAAAAAACC
>JAYTNJ010000194.1:0-7501 GCA_043748345.1 Saprospiraceae bacterium | reverse complement strand
TTTTCTCTTAACAAGAAAATATTCCATATAATAAAATTTTATCTTACCCTCGAGGTACATGGTATCATTTTCGAGTCTAGAGATTTGCATAAGAAATTTATCTTCAGTTTCTATGGACAGTGTTCCACCATCAATAGTAAATTTTTTTTCTTTTACACCCTCAAAAATATTTGACTGAACCGTATTATTTTTTAAAAATGTAAACCACGCATCCTCCATAAAACCATTTGGCTTATTATTAATCTCTGATGCATACACATCCCATGTCCCGAGAATATTATTTTTAAGAGAGTTATCATTTGCTTTACAACTTAGAAGTAGAAAAATAAATGATAGTACTATTAAATGATACACCTGTTTCATTAATTATAAATATATGTTGTAATAAGATTAAAAATAGACACAAAATTATATAATTTAATCATAATTAAACAATTACAGATAAATTTTAATTTATTTGTAATGACATAAGACCTTTTTATCATTAGCCAAAACTAACATAAAAAGAAATAACAAAAAAAGGCTTACCCGAAAACGGATAAGCCACAAATGTAAGATTGAGTTTTGAGTTTTATTATTGAACCGGCTGTATGAGGTCCCCTGAGCTAGAACCTGAAACCAACATAGCAGTGACTATGCATAAAATAAATAAACTGGCAGCAAGGCCCCAGGTTATTTTTTCTACAAAATCAGTAGATTTGGCTGCACCAAACATCTGGTTAGCAGCGACACCTCCCAAAGATGAGTCTATTCCGCCTCCTTTTGGATTTTGAATGAGTACTATTGCCATTAGCAAAACGCAGTTTATGGCAATCAATACAGTTAATACTGTGGTCATTTTATCTAAATTTTAATAATTTGATTAATTTTCGCCGCAAAGTAAATACTTTTTTCCGGATATTTTATTACTAATTGTTCATACATTTTTTTTGCATCGTACAAATGCCCTTGAGAAGCCAGAAGATCAGCTAGTGATTCTGATATAATTGTTGAAGTTTTTATGATAGATTTATTGGCTGATTCTTCCAACGCTTTTTTCCTTTCTAATTTTTGTTCTTTTCTAATTTTTTTTTCAATATCAGAAGATTTAAATGCTAATAGCCATTTTGAATAGGCTGATATGCCACTAAATTCGGCAAGCCTAAACTTATTTTTCTTTTTTTTCTTTTTAAAATTTTTCTTTAGGTCACCTAAATTCATTTCGTCATCTTGAAGATCAAATGTATTTTCAACATCGATATTTGAAAAGTCTCCTTCAACTTTTCTATGATCCTGAATAATTAAAGCTGAAACATCCTCATGATTTGGCACATTAGCGTCGTGTAAGATTTCTTCAGTTTCTTTTTGTTCAATTGAGATGTCATAATTTAACTTATTAATGTCTTCATTTTTTTCATAGTCACTTTGAATGACCTGAAGTTCATGTTCAGTTTTATTATCTTTATCTGATATTATATTTGCTTCAGTACCATTATCTAAGAGTGTTTCTTTAAGCCTGGCAATAGAAGGTATTTCCTTTGTACCTGATTTTAAGTAATATAAAAGTGTTCTGTCATTTGTATAAAGCATCATTTCTTGATTATCTTTTGAATCCATCTTGTTAAATAAGAGTACTTTCGGTATAATATCAATAGGATTCAAATATATAAACTCTTCCAATTCAGTTATACTAACTGAATCCAAGCTTTTTTTATCATTAAAATATGTAAAAAGGTCCAAACTCATAGAGTGGCAAAGGTAATGAATTATAAAAGGTTTAATTTCAATTTTATGTAAGAATTTCTAGGGTTTTGACATTAATATTGTTCACTGTTGAAAATAAGTCATCGTAACAAGTTAATAACTTAAGACAACCATAATTAACCAAATAAATTTAGCTTTTGAATAATTTTAAGTTAAATAGACTCATGTTTTACCATTGACTGCTGTACAATATGTATTTTTACATTTAGTTTATTAATATATTAGTTCAACAAATGGTTAATATGAAAAAGTGGTCCTTCCTAATAATACTTACAAGTCTGATTTTGAGTGTTTCACTCAGCACGGAGGCACAAGTTAGAAAAAGGAATACAACAAAAAAGAAGACAAAAGAAAAAACGGAAAAAGTAAGTTTATTGGACAAAATTAATCCTGAAGTAAAATTTGGAAACTTAGGTTTTTTCAATGGTTTAGCTATTTCCACAAAAATTAATGCGGGCTTTAAGCCTCACAAAAGATTTAGTTTTGGTGGAGGTGGTAAGTTATATTTTGATCAAGCATCAGTAATTGGTCCTGACCCTTCCATCACGGATCTTGGAGGATTTTTATATGGTAGAGGGAAAATTACAGATCAAATTTATTTTCAGGCTGAGTATGCTTTTATGAAATATGGAGCCGATCCGGATGGTTATCGATTTCGGGGTTTGACAGAAGATCAGAAAGTTAATTTTCCACTAGTTGGTCTTGGATACAGCAGCGGAATAGGTAAATGGAGATTCGGAATTGAGCTTCTATACATTACAAACGCGCTGGCCAGAGATTATCAAAATTCTGTTGTTGAATACTGGTTTGGAGCATCCTACAATTTCTAGGTGTTTTTTATTTAATGGCAAATGGTAAAAATAGGTAAAACCAAACTAGGAGAATTTCCACTGTTACTCGCTCCGATGGAAGATGTAAGTGATCCTCCTTTTAGGGCTGTATGTAAAGAACAAGGTTGTGATCTTATGTACACAGAATTTATTTCTGTGGAAGGATTAATCAGGGATGCTGTCAAAAGCATACAGAAACTTGATATATATGATGAAGAACGCCCTATGGGGATTCAAATCTTTGGTGCAGAGATCGATTCTATAGGACGGGCAGCTGAGATAGTGGAAGCAGTAAACCCTGAGCTTTTGGATATTAATTTTGGATGCCCGGTTAAGAAGGTTGTTTGTAAAATGGCGGGCGCAGGTATTCTTCAGGATATACCAAGAATGATCAGACTTACCGAAAAAGTTATAAAATCTACCAGCCTTCCCGTTACTGTTAAAACGAGATTAGGCTGGGATGAAAATTCTTTAAATATTGAAGAAGTAGCAGAAAGGCTTCAGGATATAGGCGTTCAGGCATTAGCTATCCACGGTAGAACACGGAAGCAAATGTATAAAGGCGAAGCCGACTGGACACTCATCGGAAAAGTTAAAAATAATCCCAGGATTCATATTCCAATATTTGGTAACGGAGATATTGACACGCCTCAAAAAGCAAAAGAATATAAAGAACGATATGGAGTGGATGGCATTATGATAGGAAGAGCGAGTATAGGTTACCCATGGATATTTAGAGATATAAAACAATATTTAGCTACCGGCATTGTTCCTGATGCTCCTTCTATTGATGAGAGAGTAGAAGTGGCTAGAAAACATCTGATTAAAAGCATTGAATGGAAAGGAGAGAGAGTCGGCATTGTTGAAATGAGAAGACATTATACCAATTATTTCAGAGATCTTCCCGGAGTGAAAGAATTCAGGTCAAGGCTTGTAGCTGAAATGGAAAGTCGTTTTCTACACGAAATATTAGATGAGATGAAAGTTACTTATCAGGAAGAACTGGTAGTTCAATAAATAATAATTTTCTATCAAGGGATGGTATTCAGTATTAAACCGTACGAAAGAAAGATTTTTGAATTAATTCAACTTTCCGCTATAGAGTTGAATATGCCAGTGTATGTAGTCGGAGGCTATGTAAGAGATAGATTACTTGCAAGGGAATCAAAAGATTTGGATGTGGTTTGTGTAGGAGATGGAATTGCATTTGCTGAACGTTTAGCTTCCAAACTCAGACCCCTACCCTATATTGCTGTATATAGAAGATTTGGCACTGCCATGATTAGACACAAGGATCTTGAAATAGAGTTCGTAGGTGCTAGAAAAGAGTCATATAGTGCGGATAGCCGTAAGCCGGCAGTAGAAAACGGAACGCTTGAGGATGATCAAAATCGCAGAGATTTCACAATAAATGCGCTGGCAGTTAGCTTGAACAATGACGATTATGGAAAGATTATAGACTCTTTTAATGGATTTTATGATCTGGAAAATAAAATCATCAGAACCCCCCTTGAGCCAGACAAGACTTTTTCAGATGATCCCTTGAGAATGATGAGGGCTATAAGATTTGCTACACAACTTGATTTTATTATCGAAACGGAAACACTAAAGTCGATAACAAAAAATAAACACCGCATAAGTATTATTTCAAAAGAAAGAATAAGTAGTGAACTTGAAAAAATAATATCTTCTGATCATCCTTCAAAAGGATTTAGCCTTTTATTCGATACTGGGCTTCTGCAAATAATATTTCCTGAATTGACTGCTCTTTATGGTGTTGAAATAAAAAACAACCTAGGCCACAAAGATAATTTTTATCACACTTTGGAAGTATTGGAAAATATTTCAAAGGATACAAAAAATATTTGGCTGAGGTGGGCCGCAATTCTTCATGATATTGCAAAGCCTCCGACTAAAAGGTTTGATCCAAACCTTGGGTGGACATTTCATGGTCACGAAGCACTTGGGTCGGCGATGGTCCCCAGAATATTTAAAAAAATGAAGTTGCCATTGGACAGTAAAATGAAGTATGTTCAAAAACTGGTTTTATTGCATCTTCGACCTATTGCTCTGACAAATGAAAAAGTTACTGATTCGGCTGTGAGGAGGTTACTATTTGAAGCAGGTGACGATATTGAAGATCTTTTAACCCTTTGTAAAGCCGATATTACTTCTAAAAATGAAGGCAAAGTCAGCCGATATAAAGAAAATTATAATGTGCTGATGGAAAAAATTAAAGAAGTGGAAGAAAAAGATCATTTAAGGCACTGGCAACCTCCCATCTCCGGTGATGATATTATGAGGATATTCAAACTTGCTCCCTCACGTGAAGTGGGCATCCTCAAAATGGCAATTCGTGAAGCCATACTTGATGGAGAAGTTGAAAACAATTATGAAAAAGCCTATGACTATATGATGAATAAAGCAAAAGAACTAAAAATGGTCTAAAGTGATAATATAATGGACTACAAAGATTTTTTCAGTTTTACAAAACAGGAGCGACGCGGAATCGTTGTCTTTTTAATTTCAGTCACGTCTATTGTCTTTATCGGTAAAATATGGCAACGCCAATCTGCATTACCGCCAGAAATATTATCTGATTATTATTTCGGTCCTGATTCTACAGCCAAGGATGAAAACCAAAATGATGAACAAACAGACACGGATCTTTGGGACAATACTGATAGTAAATCCAATGTTTTGCCAAAACAGAAATTTTCATTTGATCCCAATGTAGTCAGTTTAGATTCACTTTTGATGTTGGGATTCAGCAAATACGGAGCAAAAAGCCTTTTAAACTACCGATCTAAAGGCGGAAGGATATTTAATGATGACAAATTTAAGTCGATATATGGGATTGATTCAAACATAATAAATAGTCTTCGTCAATTTATTTATTATCCTCAGAAAAAATTATATCAACCTTTTAAAAATGAAGATGTAGCAAATAATTTGAAGCCAAAAGAAGAAAATATTTTCCAAATATTTGATTTAAATAGTGCGGATAGTAGTCAGTTAGTGACGATTAAAGGTATCGGCCCGTTCACTGCTGCAAAAATTATTAATTTCAGGAAAAGAACAGGTGGTTTTTTACTTAAAGAGCAACTTGTAGAGTTAAATATAATAAAAGATAGTCTTTTCAGGGAAATATCCCCCCAGCTAAAAACGAACCCTGAACTCATAAAAAAAATTAATATTAATGCTGCAGATTATAAATCGTTTGTAACTCACCCATATTTTTCATCTGAAACTGCAAATGCAATTCTGAAATATAGAAAACAACATGGAAATTTTACCGAAACTAAACATATCAGCCGTATCAGATCAATAAGAGAAGAGACAGGAATGAAAATTATACCTTATTTATCAGTAGAATGATTTAATATTAAAGGTGGTGTGTACTTTTGAATGAAATTATTTTTCAAAACAGAATATATTACCGTATCTAAAAATTTACCATTCCAGTATTCATTTTCCCGAAGATGTGCCTCTTTCCTAAAACCATTTTTAATAAGCACCCTCTCCGAAGCTTCATTTTCTGGATCTATCACTGCTTCGATCGAATTGAAGCCAAGGGTATTAAATGCGTAATCAAGAGTTTTCACTACGGCTTCAGATATGTATCCCTTATTTTGATATTGCTTCAGAATCATATATCCCAGCTCTCCTCTGAAATTCTCGGGCTTTATCCGATAAAAACCTATGATTCCAATCATTTTATCATTGCCTATTTCGGTGATTGCCCAGTTTAAGCCTTCATTTTTAGCAATAATAGAGGTAACCATCTTTATGTGATCTGCAGCATCATTAAGATTGGATGCAATGGGTCTGGGGATAAATTTCATTAATTCTTTATCGCTCCTCAGCAAAAAAACTTCATTTACATCACCATCGTGAATCGCTCTCAGGCAAAGCCTTGATGACTCAAGGATAGGAAAAGGATCAAAATTAAGTGACAACATGGAGAAAATATGAGATAATTTATTTGGATATCTAACTCTTTTTATTCAAGAACTATATTTTCAACGATCTCAAGTCCATACCCAATCAAACCTACTCTTTTCCGATTATGATTTGATATGAGCCTGATTTTTGAAACTCCTAACTCTTTAAGAATTTGAGCACCTGTACCGAAATCTCTTTGGTCTTCAGGGACCTGGGAATTATTTGTCGGATTCTTATCGAGCGACTTTAATTTTTCCAGAATTAACTCAGTTTTTTCACCATGACGCATAAATAATAATATTCCCTTTTTATTTTTAGATATAAGTCTCAAAGAACTCGACAGTTGCTCAGCATATCCACCAAATAACATTCCGAGGATGTCCCCGGTTTCAGTGTTTGAATGAACCCTTACTAGTGTTGGTTCATCACTTTCAACTTTGCCCAACATAAATGCAAGATGTATATCACCAGTTGTAATCTGCCTGAATGCATTGACTGTAAATTTTCCGTAGCTGGATTCTATTTCTGTTTCCAATTCTTTGAAGACCAACCTTTCCGTTTGCATACGATATGCAACCAGATCTTTTATGGATATTATTTTCACATTGTGAACCCTGCTTATATCTACCAATTGGGGCAGCCTTGCCATGGAACCATCTTCATTAAGTATTTCTACCAATACTCCAGCTGGGTAACATCCTGCTAGTTTGGCAAGATCAATTGCCGCTTCAGTATGCCCCGTCCTACGTAAAACGCCGCCTTCCTTGGCAATCAGTGGGAAAATATGTCCTGGTCTTGCAAAATCATCTGATTTAGTCTCCGGATTAGTTAGTGCTTTAATTCCCGTTGATCGATCGTAAGCAGAAATACCTGTAGTACAGCCACCACCGATGAGGTCAATAGATACTGTAAAGGCAGTATTGTGCATGGCAGTATTTGATTTTACCATCAAATCAAGATTAAGTTCTTTAGCCCTTTGCTCT
>JAYTNJ010000193.1:0-9088 GCA_043748345.1 Saprospiraceae bacterium | reverse complement strand
ATTAAAAGAAGTATAAGAGTTCTGTTGGATAAGTTGCACATTTCTACGAAGCGTTTTATCCATTCGATATGCATGAATATCTATCTTTTTGCCACAGTAATTTACACTTCCTGATGAAGATTCAGTTATACCTGCAATGATATTTCCAAGGGTGGATTTACCGCTTCCTGTTACCCCAAGAATACCTAAAATCTCCCCTTTATATAACTTAAAAGTAATATTTTTTAAAACCTGACTTTCAGACTTGCCAAAAAACAATCCTCCTGTTTTGTAGACTTTACTGAGCTCATTAACTTCAAGCATGAGAATATCTGAATGTTTATAAGCTTTGTCATTAGAAAAAGGTATACTCAGTGTTAAATATTTTTGAATATTCTTATCCAGGTTTTCGATCACTTCGGGTTTATTGATAAAGTCACAACTTATTTTACCTTCATTCAATAATATGATTTGGTCAGATATTTTTAACAGTAACCTAATATCATGAGTTATAAAAATGATTGAACAACCATTTTCTTTTTTTATCTTTAAAAGTAAATCTATGATACCCGCAGAAGTTTGAGCATCAAGGGATGAAGTAGCTTCGTCGGCAATAATTATTTCAGCATTATTGGCAATAGAAATCGCAATAACTATACGCTGTTGCTGGCCACCGGATAACTCATTGGGATAAGAATTATACACTCTTTCGGTATCATCAAATCCTACTTTTTTTAATAACTCATGGACAATTTTAGTCGCATCGGATGCTGATATTCCTACCTGATGTAAAATTAAAACCTCTCTGATTTGTTTACCACAACGGATCACAGGATTAAGGGCAGCTTCCGGGTCCTGAAAAATGATGGATATTTTTTTATTTCTAATATCTGACCATTGATGTTCACTAAAACTTCCTATATCCTGGCCTTTAAAAAAAATGCTGCCTTTAGTGACAATATTATCAGAGTCATTGTTAAGGCCCAAAATAGATAGAGCGGTCATAGATTTTCCACTACCTGATACACCGGTAATACCTACGATCGTATTTTCAGCAACTTTAAAGTTAATATTACGAAGTATCTCTACCTTACCCGAAGCAGGCATGTAATCGACCAACAGATCTTTTACTTCTAAAATTGTCATACAATATTATTGGAATACTATGCAGGAACAAAAGTAATCAATAATATGTAAGCCGGATAGACACACCGTAGCTAAGTTTGTATAGCATATGGCACAATTTTTACATTATTCTAATGATAAAACTAAAACCGCGTTGAGTTTGGAATACAAGTTTGTAGGTAGTACATGTAAATGGGTAAATCTGCATGAAAATTCAACTAAAAAGGGTCCACCACAAAAAGAGCCAGAAGCTAGGATTAACTTAACTCAATTGGATGTATTCCTACGATCTGCAGGATAGAATTTTGAAGGTAATGCAGGTATCTCTCCAGATGGTTCTATCAGAAATCGTAATATGTGTCCGGAATGTACACTAGCCAAACCGAGTAGCAAATGTAAGTTGATTGTAATTAGTAATTGCAGAGGGTAATTCATATCCAACTCTTGAATTCAATCCTAAATCATAACTAATTATAATTATGACCAGAGTCATCCATCATCCATACACACCTTCATAAATATCATCCATGGCGACATCTATCTTGAGGGCTTTAATGTGCACTGTATCTGCCAAAGATTTGAATTCTGATAGTTGCCAAATGTCGTCAATTTTAGCGTATTTTTCAATGTGTATGCTGCCAGTAGAGTCAATTAGCAAGTATTCTCTCAAACTAGGAATATCTCTGTACAGCATAAATTTTGACCCTCGGTCATAGTCTTTGGTTGATTCTGAAAGGATCTCAACAATAACCGTAGGGTTGGTGACCGTATCAAATATGCCTTTTATTTTTTCGATCTCGCTGCAAATGACGGTGATATCTGGATATGTATAGAGGGTATTGGATGCTACATTAAGTCTGAGATCAGAGGTAAAAACCTTACAAGGACCACCTTTTAATTTATTGTATAACTCACCTAAAAGATTGCTGGCGATTTTGTTGTGTTCTATTGTCGCACCAGCCATCGCAAAGATTTCTCCTTTGTAATATTCATGCTTTTCCAGCGAGTTAGTTTCCAATTCAAGATACCCTTCCAATGATATTAATGACTTCTCCGGAAATCCCATTTCAATAACTTTACGACAAAGATAAGCTCTAATACATTGAAAATCAATTTTTGCTTAGATTTCTTTCAAGCAGTATTATCTAACATTTTTGCCTTTAGGATGAATTTAATTTAGCGTATCAACATTGATATAAAGCATTTTATATATAAACTCTTCGTAAATGGTGCCTGACAAATATATAGCCCATTTGATTAATGATATGATCATTTTAGAAAAGTCGAAGATTATTTATCTTTTGATTTCGATAATGGGCCGATTTTTTATAAGGTATACACAATGGCTTTTTTTAATATAGAATATCATTAGATGACATTTTTGTATGCTAACAATATATTATTATTAAGCAATTTATACATTTTAATTTTATTTAATGCGTCCAAATGTATATTTTTTAACCACTTTTGGACGAATTGAATGTTAGTATTGGCCGAATTATTTCTTTACACTATCACTAGATCATCCAATGAAGATGACCAAATTCATTCATATCACAAATCAGTCCACCACTCATTTTTCTATATTCTCAAAATATATTATTATTGTAACTCAAATCAATCACCGTGTATCGTGAGTAGCATAAAACGTACATCATCAGATGATCAAAACTTTATAACCCTGGTCATACTACTGGACGCTGAGCTGGCTGTAAGAGATGGTACTGATCATACATTTTACGCTCAATTCAATAAGATTGACATGTTAAAGCATTGTATTGTTGTGTTTGATGGCGATCAACCTATAGCATGCGGAGCTATCAGAGCTTTAGATGAGGAATCTATGGAAATAAAACGAATGTATGTACACCCCTTATCCCGTAAAAAAGGTTTAGCCACTTTAATTTTGAATGAATTGGAGAGGTGGTCATCAGAGTTAGGATATAAAAGATGTGTGCTGGAGACAGGCATGAAACAACCAGAAGCGATCGCATTGTATCAAAAAAACGGTTATCATCGTGTTCCCAATTATGGACCCTATATCGGTGTGGACAATAGTCTTTGTTTTATGAAGATAGTTAGTTCTACTTTTCAAATTTAATTAAAGACAATCTGTTTTTAATTGCCATTGGCTTCAGCCAATGGACTAATATATAAAATATTGGTGGCTTTAGCCAAAACCTTCCCCATTTTGACTGAAGTCAATAAATATTATACAATAATCCCACAGACTAAAGTCTGTGGCAATTGAATAGAGTTTAAAGAATCAATGAGAGAGAAGTCATAAAAAAGAAAAATTATATAAACAGGGTCTCATAATTCTCAATTTTCTTGTTTTACTTTTGGCTCATGAATTCTTCAAAAATAAACTTGAAAAGTGTATACTTCGCAGCTATTTTGTTTGTATTGGATTTCTTTATTCAGGCACCTGGCCAAGTCAGGAATATGGTTGCTTTAATTAATATTATGGTTCCTATTCCCTAATCATATCAAACCACTACCTTTACTCCGCAAAAATCATAGGTTGAGTAAGCTTAGGAAAATAAGGGAATGGGTATTTACAGATGCTGTCAATGGCTTACTGCTTCTTAGTCCAAAAAAAATCAAACAAAAGGGCCCTGATTTCCTGGCTTTTTTAGCCTTGGCTATTTTGAGTATAGTATGGGGTACTACCTGGGTAGTTTCAAAGCAAGGTGTCATGCATATTCCAGCTTTAGAAATGGCAGGTATACGGCAGATCATAGGGGGTAGTCTTTATTTAGGATATTTTATGTTCCGAAAATACCCGATGCCAAGCAGAGAAGAATTTATTCCACTGATAGTACTTTCTATCCTGAACTTTGTGATGAGTAACGGATTTAGCACATGGGGCTTAAAATATATTTCAGCTGGGTTGGGTTCCATTATGGGCGCGATCTTCCCACTTTGGATTGTGGTGATCGGTTTGTTTACAGAAAGCACCAGGCCACCCAAAAAAGCAATTGCTGGTTTGATCATAGGTTTTGGAGGCATTTGCGTAATCTTTTATGATCATCTTGTTGACTTTATCAATCCTGATTTTAGGTTCGGCATATTCCTTTCGCTTATTGCCACCTGGACGTGGGCATTTGGCACTATATATACCAAAAGTCATGCAAAAATCTTTAATCCGTACTTTGGCCTGGGATTTCAGATGGTGCTGTCAGGTATAATACTATCATCTGTTTCATTTTTTGATCCTGGATTTACTCCGATTTCAGAGATACCTCAATCTACTTGGTTTGCCATTTTTTATCTTGTTATATTTGGTTCTTTGATAGGATTTATGTGCTACTTGTACGCTTTGCAACACCTACCTACCGAACAGACTACCATCTATGCCTATGTCAATCCCATCATAGCATTGCTTTCAGGTTGGCTGATACTCGACGAACCACTGAATCCGGTCATCATAGGAGGTTGCTTCATCACTTTAGCAGGAATATTTCTGGTCAATTCGAGTTATAAGGGAAGTTGATTTATTGGTGGTTGATGGTTTATAGTTTATGGTTTAATGGTTGATGGTTTGTGGTTGATGGTTTATGGTTGATGGTTAATGGTTGATGAGGTTGATGGTTGATAGTTTATGGTTGATGAGTTTGATGGTTGATGGTTGATGGTTTATGGTTGATGGTTGATGAGGTTGATGGTTGATGGTTGATGGTTCATGGTTCATGGTTGATGGTTGATGAGGTTGATGGTTGATGAGGTTGATGGTTTAAGGGTTGATTAGGTTGATGATCTAAAAGCTAATATCTAATCACTAATGCCTAAATCCGTCTGGCCATTTCTTTTCCCGCCAAGTATCCTCCTGTCCACGCAGCCTGAAAATTAAAGCCTCCAGTCACTGCATCAATATTGATCACCTCGCCGGCCATAAATAGTCCCGGGTGAACTCGGCTCTCAAATGTCTTGAAATTTATCTGATGCAAAGCCACTCCGCCGGCCGTTACGAATTCTTCCTTAAAGGTTGTTTTTCCTTTCACATCAAAAGGACAATTTTTTAATTGTTTTATAACCTCTGTCATCTCCTTTTTGGATAGGGATGCCCAATTTTTGTCACTATCTGTTATTCCCAGGGAAATCAGAAAATGCCAAAGTCGCGTCGGAATTCCAAATTGTGGATTAGAGATGACTTTCTTTTTGGCTATGGTATCTCTTAATGATTCAATGGTATCGATTGTTACCAATGGAATCCAATCAACTAATGTCGTGAAGTCGTAATTTCTCTCGCCTAGTAAAGTCGCACCCCAGGCAGAAGCCTTAAGTACTGCAGGGCCACTTAATCCCCAATGTGTGATAAGAAGAGGGCCATCGGTAATAATTTTGGAATCTTTTATGCGAACGTTAGCATTCTGAACTACCAAACCCATCAATTCACAGATAGGATGTTTTGGCAGATTGAATGTAAAAAGCGAAGGGACAGGTGGAACGATGCTATATCCATGTCTTTCCAACATATTCCAAACAAAAGGACTACTTCCTGAAGCCATCATTAAAAGCTTTGAAGAAAAATCACCGTGCTCAGTGTGGACAGTAAATCTGTTTTCGCTCAAAGCATCATATTGAAAGTCCTTAACTTTTACATTCTTTATTATTTCAATACCAAATTGAATGGCCTGATCCAGAAAACACTGAATGATGGTGCCGGAATTGTTGGATACGGGAAACATACATCCATCTGGCTCAGTATATAGTTTTACCCCGTACTTCTCAAACCACCGCACAGTATCTGACGCATTGAAAACGTGAAAAGGGCCCAGCAATTCTTTAGCTCCTCTCGGATAGTATCCTGTCAATTCCCCGGGATCAAAACAGGCGTGTGTTACATTACATCTTCCGCCACCGGATATGCGGACTTTATTGAGGACTTCTCTTGATTGCTCCAAAATGGCCACCGAGATATCCGGATTATTGATTTTAGCATTTATAGCGGCAAAAAAACCAGCAGCTCCGCCACCTACTATGATAACGTCTTTTATGATATTTTGAACCCGAGGGGCAATAGTTGGGATATTTGTTTGATTTGGAGTATGTTCAGTCATCGGCAAAAAAAGCAACTATCCACAGTCCATAAAACTATGAATAGTTATACTTCATCATTCTATAAATTAATTTCTAATTCAATGTATTTTAGTGAATATGTAAAAAAGTGTTCTTAAACACCCTAACCTGATGTAGTTAGGATAATTTGCTCTACTCGAAGATGCTGTACACTTAATACAAACAAACTAAGTTGCGTTTTTCCAACCTCACCAATGATACTTAGGCAAACTGACTGATTATTCCACCCATAATCAACGCAGTTACTGCCCAGTATCCAACATTGATCAGAATATATTTCCAACCTTTACGCTCGAATAAAGCATTTGTGCCCAATACAGGAAGGACAATAAATAACCCTGTTATAAATCCGTGCAAGGCCCCGTGTTTGAAGGTTCGAAATTCAGTTCCGTACTTGGCCATAAAGTCTTGTACATAAAGGTATGCTTCACTCCCCTCTTTGTCCACACCCAAATTCTGAAGTGTACTAAATACCCCCATCTGATGGATAACTATAGGTGTCAATCCAACTGCCAGCATCAGTCCAAAAACCAAAGCCAGACCATAAATCTTCACCATATTTGCATTTTCGATTTTTTCGTTGGTCATGTCTGATGCTGTCATCCATGCTTTACCGAAAAGTGGCCCATACCATAAAGCTCCCGTGGCAAGAGGAACAAGACCTGTTGCTAAAACAACCAACCAGTTTAATGTTATCATTTTATTTGAGTTTTGATTATCACAAATGTAAAGATTTATTTTAAATATTTTTATTTTTGATATAATTTATTTAAATATATGAACCCTGTCGAACTTTTTATCTTTGAAAAAGAAGGAAATCAAAAGTTAATATTGGAATTCCTACATCATTGGCTTATTAAATCATATCCAGGTATTCAAGCCAAAATAAGATATGGTATACCATTTTATTATAAAAATAAATGGATCTGCTACATGAATCCGATAAAAAATGGCCAGGTTGAAATTGCCTTTACCCGTGCCAATCTATTAAAAAATGAAAATGGTTTGTTGCAGTTTGGCACCCGAAAGCAAGTGGCAGGCGTTATCATTCAGGATCTTGCTACTCTACCTATTGATGCATTGAAAGCCAGCATGGCAGAAGCTATTGAACTGGATAGTAATACTAAATATTCAATAAAAAAGAAATGACTTTTTCCGTATACTTATCCGGATTCTTCTGAAATGCTTGCAGATGCTGGCCACTGAAAATTTCCATGGAGGCCGTAACATTACAGGCTTCACACAATTGCTCTCCCATTTTTATAGTGGTCAAATCATCGTCTGTATTGTATATAAAGAGGGCCCTTTTAATATTTTTGAGATTTTTAATACCATTGATATAATTGTGATCTTTATTTACTGCCGGAAAGATTTTCATCAGACTCAGCATCATAAAATGTAATTTTATATTTCGTTTTCTATAATAAGACAGATTACTATCCAGACAATTTTCGATAATGATCCTCTGAAAAACATTATCAGCGGCTGTACCATAGGTAATAGTGTGCGATGCTCCAAACGAAACACCATGACCAAAAACAGGTTTTCCCGGATTACTTTTTTGAATGAAATCAGCCACCGCTGTCAGATCACCGCAATAATCAAAATCTACAAAAGGGCTTTCGCCGAATCCATTAAAATCGAATATCACAACCTCAAATCCTTGATCGAGATACATCTGAGCATGACCACGGGTAAGGTAAAATTTTTTGGCTTCAGCCAGATATGAATGTGACAGTATGATAATACCTTTTGCAGAATCAAGTACCGATCGCTGCAAGACACATAAATTTTTTTCTCCCGATTTAACAAAATATTTATTCCATCTGACTTCGATCCCAGCTTCATGTTGATACTGTCGACCTCTCGGCAGCAAAAGTTTAAGGGTCAAAACCCTGATTTTATTTTTTAACATGGATATCCGGTCTTACATTATTGTCAATGAAAAACAAAGGTATACAATTCATGAAAAGATGGTCTATTTCTCAAAATTTCCGACGAAGGAATGATAACAACAGACAAAACTTTAAAGTATAAAACATTTTTATTTTTTCTATATAAAAATTATCGTATTATAACTTACATATTATCAGGATATTTCATAAATAAAATTATTAATACTTCATTATGTGATGGTTATGTATGGTAAAAATCACTTATAAAACTATTTTTATATTTTTTATTTCAATAATATTATATACCTTTACACTTCCATACGGCAGATAAAAATGTCGAAAGGAACAACCGATTATTTTTTCAGAAACCCAAACCCGATCGTATGAACTTAGAGCATTACACTCCTTTTCAATTTCACAAAAAGTCTTTTCAGTTTTCCCATTTTTTATCTTCGCATTTTGAGCCGGTACTTTTAAGCATGGTTGTTTTGACAGGAATTATTGGTTCCATATATCTTTTCGGTCAGAATATCGTAGGTGGTTCAAATAGCCCCATAAATAACAACAATAACAATCCTCGGGCGACATCTTCGCTTGCGGCCATTTTACTTGGAAATGATGATGAAACGTATACGTCCAATGATTTTGAAAAATATGTCAAAATCAAAGGTAGCATCAAAGCTGGTCAAAATTTTGACTTTGATTTTATCGGAGACGAAAAAACTTCCCGATTTGTCATGGAAATGGGCGACGGTGTAAGGCTAATAGTCACTCAGAAAAACCTGATGTACAATTATGCAGAACCTGGTAAATATACCATTGAGCTTAAAGAAAATAAATCAGGGCTACTTACGCTGATAGGAACAAAAAAGATAAAGGTAAAGTAAGATATTCCTTAAAAGCCTATATTGAGGCCGGCAGTTATCGAACTGATCCGGCTTTTTTTTATAATGCCTGAATGATATCGTATTGCGTCAATACAATCAGGTCACCTGACAGATCTTGTG
>JAYTNJ010000192.1:0-11074 GCA_043748345.1 Saprospiraceae bacterium | reverse complement strand
CTGCCATGCCTTTGGCATAAAATGAAGCTCAAGCACTAATCATTACTTTAAGTTCAGCTAAGTTAAGTGGAGTTGGATTTACCTTTCCGTTTTCATAATTTTCTATACTTTCCAAAATATCAGGGTTGGTAATCTCATTACTTGAAATAGCCCTAATTTTTTTTACGAAAGTTAACGTTTTGAAAAACTCTTCCGCAAAAGTTGATTTGCTGTCATCAATATCTAATATGTATTTCATAATCAAATTTAGTCAGCTGATTTAGTATTGTATCAAATGAAATATTGGCTGTTTTAAATTTCACTTTTTAATATTCAATTACAACAATTGATTTACAAGCAAAGTTACAAAAGAAACTTGAATTATGAAAAATTCTAACTCCGAACTTCTCTGGGCTTCCTTCCGATGTAGTGGACACAGCGAATGGTTGAAATAAAAATGCTCAAAAATTACTCTAAATCCCTATCTTCGCCCTGAATTCATCCCTTTTTTTCATTGGCCAACAAAAATATTCCTGCATCACTGGTATCACTCAATAAGCAGCAAAAGGCCGCCGTCACTGCCGAGGATAAACGTGTGCTCGTCATAGCTGGTGCAGGATCAGGCAAAACTCAGACGCTGCTACAGAAAATCCTTTATCTCATCAATGAAAAAGGAGCAAAACCCTCAGAAATCCTTGCCATCACCTTCACCAAAAATGCGGCCAACGAAATGATAGATCGCCTTATAATGTCGGTAGATTTTGATGGCAATTATAAGGAAATATTACATAGCAAAACGCTCTCAGACAGTGCAAAAAACACCCAACGTCGCCATCGAATACAGCAGACTGGCTGGATACGCAATCTGACGATACGTACCTTTCACGGGCTATGCTACAGTATTCTTAAGACGTATGGTGTCAGCGAATTTGACAATAAATTTAAGATCATCACCGATACAGGTTTTGTAGATGAAGAGATGGTAGCCATCACAGCATCGGAGACGACTTACACTGCTTTGCACAAAGTACTCATCGACAGCTGTAGTGACAAGGAATATCTGATAGATTTTAAACGATATGTGCTCGACTATCTGGTGGATAAGTTGCATTTGCCGCAGCGATCTGCACTGGCACTGAGTAGTGACAATAAGATATATACATCACTCAATGGCACTCGGGTCAGATCCAAGTCAGAACAATATATCGCTGACTGGCTGTACCGTCATAATATCAAATTTGTCTATGAGCCCAAGGTCTCTTTTCAGGAGTATGAGTTTTATCCCGATTTTTTCATACCTGATGCCAATCTGTATATCGAGCATATCAGCAACCTGAGCAAAGGCTCGGACTTCAAAGAAAAACAATTTAACATAGCGGGCAAGTTGCTGGTCAAGACCTATGAAGAGATGACGAGAGATACTTCACTCTTCAATCTCGCACTGGAGCGCATCATCAGAAATCGTCTCCCCGATGGATTTGATGTCAATGCTGTTTTGCATTATGAAGAAGAGTTCAAAGGTCGGCACCATGAGATACGCAATTTTCTGAGACAGTTGATACGAGTCCTGGATATGGTTAAAGTAGATGGTCTGGATATCCATGATGTAGCTAATAAAGCTTCTCAGGACCAGCATCAACGGATCAGAGATTTTTATAAGTTGGCATTGCCGTTGTTAGACCGTTTTGAGACCTATTGTACAGATCGGTCATATCTGGACTTTAATGATCTCAATATCAAGGCGATAGATCTTCTCAAAAAAAGCGAAGAGATCAGACAGAAGTTTTTCCAGCAGTACAAATATGTGCTGGTGGATGAGTTTCAGGATGTCAACAAAATTCAGGTGAGTTTTATTAAAACACTGATGAATCCCGATGCACAACTATTCTGCGTAGGCGACGACTGGCAAAGTATCTATGGGTTCAGAGGATCTGATGTGCAGTATATTGTGGAGTTTAGCCGCTTTTTTCGGGATGCCAGATGTATAAGTTTGGATACCAACTACCGCAGTACGCCCAATATAGTGGATGCAAGCTCTGAAGTGATCCGCAACAATCGTTTCATGGTGGACAAGGTCATCAAGGCGCAGAAAAAATCGAGAAAAAAGATCGAGGTCTATTCGGCGGTTGATTTTGTGGATGGCGTGGAATTTGCGGTGCAGGAAGTAAGAGAGCTACTGGCACAGGGCATACCCAATGATCAGATACTGTTTTTGTACCGTCGGAGCAAGATGTTTGAGTCATACAGGGAGCGATTCAAAAAAGAAAAGATCTACATCAATGCAAAGACCATCCATGCTGCCAAGGGCCTTGAAAGCAAAGCGGTATTTATCGTAGGTCTTACCCAAGGTAGCGGTGGATTTCCTGATGTATGGCTTGACGACCGCATTTATCAGATCATCAGACCCGTAAAATATGACATACTGCTTGAAGAAGAAAGGAGACTATTTTATGTAGCGCTCACACGTGCTGCAGATATCCTGTATTTGATTACGGAAAAAGGCAACGAAAGTATGTTCATAGATGAGATACCACCCTTGTACAAAGTACTTTTTTCTAAACCTATACAATCTATCTTACCTGAAAGGATTCTTTGCCCTACTTGCCACAGAGTCGTTGAGTCTCATTTTAAGTTCTGTCCGGGATGTGGCGGGAAAGTATGATTGGCGGAATATGCCATTATAATAAATATTTCGCCAATAATAATATACTTATATTTGGCGGAATGTGCATTTATAATTTAGATTACGCCAATTATATTTGGTTTTATTATCTGTGTCCATTATCTTTGCGTCGATAAAAAATTGTCATTATGTTTGTAGGTAGAGTGAATGAAGTCAAAGAATTATTGCGACTTACTACATTAGAATCATCTGATTTACTGATGATTACAGGTAGAAGACGTGTTGGGAAAACTTATATCATCAATGAAGTATTGAAGGACTATTTGGTTTTTAAGTTTACCGGCACACAGTATGGAAGTACTGAGAATCAATTAGAAAAATTCATTCAAAAACTTTCAGAATTTAATATTAATTATGCTCAATTTAAAACGCCTAAAAATTGGTCAGAAGCATTCATATTACTCAAACAATATATCCTTGATCTGCGGAAGAGTAAGAAAAAAAAGGTCATATTTATAGATGAATTCCCTAGGATTGATCCGCCAAATTCGGGTTTCTTACAAGAGTTTGCATACTGGTGGAATGATTTTGCTGCAGCACAAAACCTACTTGTAGTCATCAGTGGTTCTGCTACATGCTGGATGATAAAAAAAATCATCCAAAATCGCGGCGGTTTGCACAATCGGGTGACGAGACGTATTCACTTAGAGCCATTTTCACTGGCTGAAGCAAAAGCTTTTTTACTCACCATCAACAAGAACCTTACAGATTACGACATCCTTCAAATATACATGTGCATGGGTGGTATTCCATTGTATCTTCAGCAACTGAATTCAGGTGAGTCGGCCGCACAATTTATCCATAGAGTCTGTTTTACCAAGTCCGGATTACTGCACACAGAATTTGAAGAACTATACGCTTCGCTTTTTGACAATTATCACCATCATGTTTCTGTCATCAGGACATTGGCCGGCAAATGGAGCGGTATGACGATCAGCGAGATATCTAAAAATACTAAAATCTCAGATGGTGGTGGCTTACATCGCATCTTGGATGATCTTGAGCTTGGGGCATTTTTGGTAAAGTTGCCACCACTATTCAATAAAAAGAAAGGAGCCGTCTATAGGCTCGCTGATGAATACAGCAGATTTTACATTCACTTCATCGAAGGCCAAAAGTATGGTGTGATCAATAATTGGCTAAGCTACCAATCGTCATCCGACATATATCAATCATGGCAAGGATATGCATTCGAAAGTATATGTATCAAACACGCAGAAGCCATCAAGTTATGCTTGGGCATTTCTGGCATCAATGCTAATATAGGAAGCTACCTACATAAAGGAACTGAAGAGTCTGATGGCATTCAGATCGATATGCTGATAGACAGAGCAGACAATGTCATCAATTTATGTGAAATCAAATATTACAATAAGCCCACCAGAGTGACATCCGCATTTGCAGATAAATTACGTATTCGAAATGCAACCTTTTGCGCGATCACCAAAACTAAAAAAGCGGTATTCAATACGCTCATTACTACCTTTGGCACAGAAAAGACCGATTATATTAGTTCGGAGATACAAAGTGAGGTAGATATGAAGTGCTTATTTGGCCAAGAGCGATTATAGTTCTTAAAGATTTTATTGCGCTTTTGCGCGGTAATCTTTCATCATTTCAATGATTTTATTGACCTTTGTCACATACTAAAACTTAATACTGTTGGACACAAATACGATCTCATCCATTTCCACGGCCCTTCAAGCTTACAAGTCTAATAAAGAGCTCTACGAGTCCGCTTTGAAAATCTATCAAGATGGCAATATCACTTGTGTCTGGCATGGCGTCAATGAAGATGGTTTTCAGATCGATATGCCCGATGACGATGATATCGAAGTGACCATGTACTTTCCGGAAGGACAGCTAACTATGCGCGATGATGTGGATCCGATATTTGTGGCCATACTTATGTGGTATTACAACGAGCATAAAATCACACCATTGCCAGAGATGCAGGGTAAGATATACACACGTGAAGGTATGATGGCAAGAGTTATCGCAGAAAGAAAAGAAAAAAGTGATAAATCGACTTACAGGATTGTACCCGGCAAATATTTTTATGGTGAGCATACTCTTTATAATGAAAAAAACGAACGGTTCAGCATCACTCTCTGGAATCCAGCCAAGTATCAGGGATACATTGACAATATAGACTGGAAAACCAATAAACTGGCCACTACCAAACATATCATCCATCTTTGTGACTATATCAATAATCATCCTGATAAATTCAGCAGATTACCAAAAGTGTCTCCGTATTTGGAATTGACTTTAGACCCATTGCATGATTATGATTTTACGTGGAAATTTATGGGACAGCTCAGCGAGGACCAAAGCGAAGTATTAAATGAGTTTTTTAGTAGCGGAGAGACACATCGCACTATAGAACAATTGGCCACAAAAGTGGCACGGCTTAGGGTACTGGAGGGGACACAAGGTATCATCGTAAGGCCTGAAGTGTATTATAAGCTGTCAGAATACTTTGATCAGTTACTCATCTCCAAAATGGAAAATGAAACGACAGACCTTGATTTTTCTGATATTAATGTTGATCTATTTCCTTACCAGAAAGAGGGTGTGCGTTTTTGCCTTTTTAAAAAAGCAGCCCTCATTGCTGATGAAATGGGACTCGGTAAGACTTTACAAGCCATCACAGTAGCCATGATGAAACGTAAATATTTCGGATTTACTAAGACTATGATCATTTGCCCTTCTTCCGTAAAATACCAATGGAAAGCTGAGATACTTAAGTTTACAGGCGAAGACGCACTAGTGGTAGAAGGATTTCCGGGTGATAGAGCTGTTCAGTATAATAGTGAGAATCATTTCTTTTTCATTACCAATTATGAGACAGTAATGAGAGATAAAACCATAATCGATGACCGTGGCTTTAGTTTTATCATTCTGGATGAAGCTCAGAAAATCAAAAACTATGAAACGAAAATATCATCTGCCATCACTACCCTCAAAAAGGAACATGGATTGGTGCTAACAGGAACGCCTATCGAAAATAAACTGATCGATCTGTACGGTGTCATTCTTTTTCTGGATAAATATAAGGTCACGCCGCTTTGGGAGTTTTCTTATCAACATTGCATTTTTGACAAACAGAGCAAAAACAAAATCAACGGATATTACAACTTACTGAACCTTCGACAAAAAATCAGCGATATCGTCATCAGGAGACAAAAGAAGGATGTACTCAGTCAGTTGCCTTCTGTCATACAGAAAGATGTATTTATCTTGTTATCCAAACCACAGGGAGAAATACACGCTCGAATGGGGCAAAGGCTTTCATTTTTACTTGGCAAAAAATTTAAAACACCATTTGACTGGGACGAAATCATGATGATCCTCACCAATATGCGCAGGGTGAGTAATTCGACCTATCTTATTGATAAACAGTCCAATCATTCCAGCAAATTGGTAGAGTTGGAAGTGATTTTACGTGATAGACTCAATATCCTTGAGGGAAATAAAAAAGTTATCATTTTTTCTGAATGGCTGGATAGTTTACATTTGATTGAACAATTGCTCGAATCACTCAAGGTTGGGTACGTAAAACTCACGGGAAGTGTCGCTGCCAAAAAGCGTGGAGAACTCATAAGAGCTTTTCAGACCAAAGATGATATTCAGGTATTTTTATCTACTGAAGCAGGAGGCACTGGACTCAATCTTCAGTTTGCCGATACACTTATCAATTTCGAAATACCATGGAATCCGGCCAAAAAAAATCAACGCATAGGCCGAATAGATCGTATCGGTCAGGAAAGTAAAAAGCTCCATGTTTTTAACCTCATTTGTAGGGATTCTATTGAGATCAAGATCGCTTCAGGTCTTATACTAAAGCAAAATCTTTTTGACAGTGTGCTCAATCATGATAATAAGGAAGATATGGTTGACTTTTCCAATGAAGGGAGGGCGCAATTTATCAAGATGCTGGAAGAGATGTTTGACCTGGACGAAAATGGTATGTTTAAGAATATGACACATGACGATGAAGGTAGCATCATAAATGATGAAAATACTCCTGAACATATAGAAATAGTTTCTGAAGACGCTACCGACCCTTCGGAGGAAATTGGATCAGTACCTTCCCTCTCATCTCCTGAATATGAAAAAATGGAGCAAGTACTCACTAAAGGCATGGAATTTCTTTCCGGCCTTTTTGAAATGAGCACGGGTCAAAAACTTGGAGGCACAGATGGGCATACCATCAAAGTAGATAAAGAGACTGGTGAAGTGACACTGAAGTTTAAAATGAAGTTTTGAAAGGATCATTTTTTCATGTTTTAAATAAGGTAAAACACATAAATCAATATATCGTTAAATACCAATAGATTAAGAGCATCTTTGATTGTAGTCTAAAAGCTTCACTGATTTTATTGTAGCCTTTATTCTTATTTGTCTGATAATTACATCTAATCTCACCCAGAGTATCAAATTTTCGGTGCACAATTAAAAAATTTAAATGCTATTTTAACTATTGCAACTCTTTAGAATTACCATCCGGACACATAAATACCTTACTACGCCTTTTTAATATCAATTCTCCATATCTGTTTCATCACACAAATACAAGTAATTACATATTAAAATAATTAATTATAAAAAATAATCACTAAATCATTGCATTACATATTATATATTATTTACATTTGTGCTGTTAATGCTCTATTGACTACATTTTCATTTGTCGATATAGACACTGACATTCTTTAAGTAATGCCCCATTGCAGTAAATAATAAAACCCGTAAAGGGATGTGCTCTACTAATAAATAAGTCACTTTGATGAAATTATCAGAGATCACAATTCAGTCGTGTGTATTAATCTCACTTTATAGTTTGTATGTGGATATTCGTCCATATGCAGAGTAAACATTTATTAATTTTTTATTTAAACTCAAAATGGATCTCATGATGAAAACAAATTTTACGCTTATCACCCGCCCTATCAGGCTACTTAGTTTGATACTTATGGGTTTTATCAGCATCAACCCAACACAGGCTCAGTCCTGTGCCTGCAAAGGGTCTATTAGTGTTACTTTAGGGCCTTTGGGCTATCACGAGGTAACACCCGCAGAAGTATTGGCAAGTCCGACATCCTGCGGGGGGCTGTCAGGTACTGTTGTAGTAATGACCAGTCCTACAGGTGGCATAATCTCGCGGATTGACACCATCGATTGCAGTCATTTAGGAAAGACCCTATATGCAAAATACACCAATGGAAGTAACAGTTGCTGGACTACAATCAGTCCTATTAAAGACGAACTTCCCCCGACTATAGTTTGTCAGCCAAACATGACAATTACCTGCGTACAAATGGCAGTATTTACCCCAACGGTAAGTGACAACTGCCCGGCTGGCCTTAAATACACACAGGTAGGCGGGGATATTGTGGTTAACAATAATTGCTCAAGTACACTTGCAGCCAATGTAATCAAAAGATTAACCAGAACCTATATTGCAGAAGATGGATCGGGTAATAAGTCCGCCCCATGTACGATACAATTTGATGTAACAACAATTCCACTTCTATCGGACATAACTATACCAGCCAACTGGGATATAGCGGCTGGAAATAATCCCCCGCTGCAATGTAGTGGACCGTGGCCCAGACTTGTAAACGGTAATCCCGATCCTGTAGGAACGACTTTAAACCCTGGTACAGGCACACCAAAGTTGGGGGCCATAGATTTGTATGATAATCAAGAGTTGTATTGCAACCTTGTAGTGACATATTCTGATACAAAAGTTCAGGTAGGTTGTGTGACAAAAATAATGCGTAGCTGGAGTATCATGGAATGGTCTTGCTTAAACAGGACTATTGCGCCCAGAGTACAACTTATAGAAATAGTCGATGACAGAGGTCCGGTGATAACACACGCTGCAGATATTAATGCATCTACCAACAATCACAAATGCGAAGGTGTCGTTACTTTTGCAGCTGTAAATGCATTTGATAGCTGCTCAACCACTCTAACAACTACCATAACAATCTATCCTAACGGAAATTATGCCGCACCCGGAGCCTTCATCCCTAATGGTGGTTCACGCACGGTAGCACTTCCTGTAGGATCTCATAAAGCAGTATACGCAGTGTATGATGCATGTCTCAATGTATCGAGAGATACCATCAATGTCACTATCGAAGACAATACCCCGCCTGTAGCGATCTGTGATGAACAGACTACAATAGGTCTCAATTCTAACGGAGAAGCATGGGTACCTGCAGCAGTGATTGATGATGGAAGCTATGATGAGTGCCAACTGGCAAAACTTGTTGTCAGACGTATGACACACACTTCATGCTCAAAGTGCGAAACACCGGAGTTTCCGGGATTTAAACTAATAGGTGAAAGAGGTGTCGGAATAACGAAACGTTGGTACTATCTGGCGCAGCATGCCGCAACTCCAAAAATAGCAGCAAAAACAGCAACAGCTTTAGGTGGAGCATTGGTAGTCTATTCCGGCTCAGCTCAACAAATCACTGACGAAAGAAATGCAGTAAGAAGTTATGTGCAGGCTTACGATCCTGGTATAAATTTCCTAATAGGAGGAAATCAGAAGGATAAAGCTCCATCTGGCCCAATATCTGCGTCAGCTTCAACTGATACCTTGAGATATGTTATAGAAATAGATAATCCATGTAATACATTCAGTACACACGCCAGATTTTGCTGTTCAGATGTAAGTGTAGACCCACGACAAGTCGTAATATTAAGAGCAATAGATGCATCCGGAAACTTCAATGATTGTATGGTAAGCGTAGAGGTTCAGGATAAAATAGGCCCTTCTATTACTTGTCCTGCTGACAAAACAGTTTTTTGCGACTTTCCTTATGACCCGACAAATCTTGCGAAAGATTTCGGAAGTCCTATTGTTTATGACAATTGTACACCTTATCCAACCCCAACAGAAACTGTTACAAATACATTAACAAGTTGTAGAATAGGGACAATTTCCAGAAAATTTGTTATAGTGGATAGAGGGGGTAAAAGGGACTCCTGTACACAAGTAATTACATTTTTGCCTGACCCTTCTCAGGTTTATAACGGCCCAACTCCAAGCCAATGGCCTGTTCCTTATATGGTCACTGGCTGCGGAACGACAGCTGATGTACATCCTGATGTGACTGGAAGACCTATCATCACGGATGGAGTTTGCTCATTGGTTGGGGCAGATCACACAGATCAGACATTTACCTTCAATAATTCTTCTGGTCCTGCATGTTTCAAAATACTCAGAACATGGACGGTAGTAGATTGGTGTAAATTTGCGCCCAACAGAGACCCTAATGGCGTTTTGTACCCAAAAACCAAAGATGTTGTAAATACATGGATTTATGTTCAGGAAATAAAAGTGGTGGATAATGTAGGCCCTGTATTTGATCCGCTTGCTCCAGTTGTAACTGCTGATACTTATGATGCCAATTGTGCCAATGGTAACATCACCCTAAGAGCAAGAGCTACTGATGCATGTACTAACATTCTGAAATGGAGTTATAAGATTGATCCCGGAAATGACGGGTCCTTTTTGCCTACTGTAAGTGGTTCAGGCAATTCTATTGATGCTTCAGGCTCATTTCCTGTAGGTGAACATAAGATTGTTTATTCCTTTGAAGACAGATGCGGCAACGTTACGACCAAAGAACAATTATTCAGAATAGTCAACAAAAAGACACCGTCAGTTATTGTATTACAAGGTCTTGCAATGAGTCTGATGAAAATAGCTGAAGGACAAGGAATGGCTGAAGTTTGGGCTACAGACTTCGATCCTGATAAAAAATCATCTCACCCTTGTGGATATACGCTGTATTATTCTTTTACTCAAGTAACACAGGTAGTCGCTGGTGTGCCAGTCGTCACTCCCAATTTAGTTTTCGATTGCGGTGACATAGGTAAAGATACTGTTATAATTTGGGTTGCTGCTGTTACAGCTTCAGGAGATATTGTTCAATCTTCAGTAGAAACCTTTATAGATATACAAGATAACGCAACTCCAAAGATATGTCCTCCTAATGGCGGAAGAGTTGCTGTTTCAGGGACACTGGCAACCGACGCGAATCAAACGGTAAAAGACGTGAGAGTGAGTCTTATAGGTTCAGAATTACATTCCAATACTGGTTCCAATGGAAAATTTGATTTCAGCAACATGCCCGTAGGCGGCAAATATGAAGTTACTCCCGAGAAAAATGATGATCACATCAATGGTGTCTCTACGCTTGACCTTGTCATGATACAAAGACACATTCTGGGTATTCAAAAGCTCGATTCACCATTTAAGCTGATTGCTGCTGACGTCACAAAAGATGGCAAAGTGACAGCTGCTGACCTTGTAGAGCTAAGAAAACTAATATTGGGAACATCCAATACATTTGCAAATAATAAATCCTGGAGATTTATAGATAA
>JAYTNJ010000191.1:0-2157 GCA_043748345.1 Saprospiraceae bacterium | reverse complement strand
CTGAATGGAAAATATAATGCTCTGTATTTTTGAGACATTTTATTTGTATTATTAGATTAGGCAAAGTTAATACTTTATAATTCCCATCGCTGCAGTCTGGTTATGATTTATTATATTATGCAACATAGTATAAATTAAATCTCAATATTATATAATTTTGCAGCAATTGCATTTAAATCAATTTAACAATATTTATAAATTTATGGAAAAAAAATTAATAAAGGGGGCCCTGGTCATTAATGATGGTAAAAGCCAGTATAATGATGTGCTGATCTCAGGTCATCGTATAGAAAAAGTATCATCATCGATAATAACGACAGGAAAATACGAGGAAATAAATGCGGATGGACTATGGCTAATACCGGGTATCATAGATGATCAGGTACATTTCAGGGAACCAGGTCTCACCCATAAAGCAGATATCGCGTCAGAATCTAGGGCGGCAGTAGCAGGAGGAGTAACCACCTTTATGGAAATGCCAAATACCAAACCTGCATGCCTCACACAAGAACTACTGGCTGATAAATATCTGCTCGCCTCAGAGAAATCATTTGCCAATTACTCATTCTATATGGGAGTCTCAAATCATAATTATGACGAAGTATTAAAAACCAACCCGGAAAATGTGTGTGGCATTAAAATATTTATGGGCTCGAGTACAGGTGAAATGCTGGTAGATAACCCGACAACGCTCGAAAAACTATTTGCAAATGTTCCCTTACTTATTGCGACTCACTGCGAAGATGAAAATACAATCAAAAATAATTTAGAGATATTTACTCAAAAATATGGTGATGACATGCACCCAAGAGTACATCCACTGATTAGAAATACTGACGGCTGTTATCTGTCGTCTTCTTTTGCAAGAGATCTTGCTTTAAGATACGGGACCCGGCTGCATATTTTACACATTTCGACTGAAAAAGAGTTGTCACTTTTTGAAAATACAATTCCATTGAAAGATAAAAAGCTCACATCTGAAGTTTGTGTACATCATTTATACTTCTGCGATGATGATTATGAAACTTCAGGTAATCTTATAAAATGTAACCCGGCTATTAAAACAAAGAGTGACAGAAATGCACTCCTCCCTGCCCTCCTGAATGACAGATTAGATATTATAGCTACAGATCACGCTCCCCATACTTGGGACGAAAAACAACAAGGCTATCTTAAAGCTCCGGCAGGACTACCGTTAGTACAGCATGGCCTAGCAATAATGATGGATTTCTACCACAAAGGTCTGATCACTATGGAAAAAATTGTAGAAAAAATGTGCCACGCTCCGGCTATATGTTTCAAAATACAGGATCGTGGTTATATAGAAGAAGGTATGTATGCTGATCTGGTACTAATAGACCCCAATAAAACAAATCAAATCAATAAAAAAAATATTGAATATAAATGCGGATGGAGCCCGTTAGAAGGAAAAACTTTTAAAGGAGAAGTCGTATCTACCTTTGTAAATGGCAAAAAAGTTTATGAAAAAAGCGGAAAGTTTATGCAAGGGCAAGGCATGAGAATCACTTTCAATAGATAGAATTTAATTTGACATGATCTCTCACAGAAAACTTGTTTCAGGTTAAAAAACAAAGCCCCTGTAACATCTTACATGCTACAAGGGCTTTTTCAATATTTATATATGCTCTTAGGAAGCCTTGATTACATCATGCCGCCCATGCCACCGCCCATAGGCGGGTGAGCGTGGCCTCCACCACCTTCTTCTCGCTTGTCAGATATCACACACTCAGTTGTCAACACCATACTGGCAATAGACCCTGCATTTTCAAGTGCTATTCTTGTTACCTTTGTAGGGTCGATAACACCTGCTTTCTTAAGATCTTCATATTCGCCGGTTCTTGCATTATACCCGTGAGCTCCTTTAGACTTAGCAACTTCCTGAAATACTACAGATCCATCTACTCCAGCATTTTCAGCAATAATTCTGAGTGGAGCTTCAAGCGCTTTTTTAACGATTTGAATTCCAAGATTTTCATCTTCATTTAATCCCTTCATATCTTCTAGCCCTTTAATAGCTCTAACGAGTGCAACACCTCCGCCAGCTACAATTCCTTCTTCTACTGCTGCTCTTGTAGCATGAAGTGCATCATCCACTCTGTCTTTCTTTTCTTTCATTTCTACCTCAGTAGCGGCACC
>JAYTNJ010000190.1:0-3847 GCA_043748345.1 Saprospiraceae bacterium | reverse complement strand
ATGAATTACAATAAAAAAAATCAGAAAGAGTCAAACATCATTCAGGCTGCCGAACACATTTTTGGTGAGGTGGGATTTAAGAATGCGAAGATGGAAGATATTGCCCGAACTGCAGGTATTACAAAGGTAACCCTATACACCTATTTTCAGTCTAAAGAAAATCTGTATCTCGCGGTGACTTATAAAGCCTTACAATTACTGATAGAAAGATATTATGACACCATAGATAAATATAAAGACGATAAGGGCATAGAATGTGTAATCGCTATATTTGATGCTTTTATGACTTTTTGTGAGCAAAATTATCTATACTCAGAAGCTCTGCTCGAATATTTTGCATTGGTAAGATCCACGTCGTACGGATTTGCCGAAGCCAAGCTTACCGAAGCTGTAAAAGACAGCATTTATTACGTAAAATTGCAGGATATGCACAACCTGCCCTTCAAGCTTACCGTCAAGGAAATAGAAAGAGGTAAAAAAGATGGAAGTATCATCAGTTCTTTAGATCCGATGCTCTCGACACTATACGGCTGGACTACAGTGGTAGGTTATGTAAAAGTAGTGAGTGCTTCAGGCAGAAATGCCACCCCATTATTTAATGTTAGTCTTAAAGATCTTAAAGAACTCAATCTCAGAATAGCAAGGCAAATGTTTGTAAGTAAAAGTATATAAGAAAATAAAGTGAAGATTTTCCTATACGGTCATAAAATAAAAGATGACGATAATTTGTCATATGTAAGCCTGCTTAGGGAGACGATTGAAGACCTGGGTGGTAAACTTTATGTTTTCGGACTTTTTCTGACAGAGCTTAGTGCCAGTAATCCAAATTTTGGAGACCTGCCTGCTGTTGATAGTTATGAAGAATTGAAACAAGCGCAACCTGACGTGGTTTTGACCATGGGTGGCGATGGTACTATCCTTCATGCCATCACTCTTGTAAAAGATTCCGGAATCCCCATTCTGGGTATCAACCTGGGCCGGCTGGGATTTCTGGCAAGTGTAGAAAAAAAAATCATTAAAAAAGCCCTGAATCAACTCTTTAAAAAGGAGTATACCATTGCATCAAGGTCATTGCTTGGTCTTACCTGCAATCTGCCAATATTTGAAGATTTTCCTTTTGCTCTTAATGATTTTACACTAAATAAGCGGGATACTTCCTCTATGATCACCATACATACATATATTGATGGTGTGTTACTGAATTCTTACTGGGCAGATGGTATTATCATCAGTACTCCCACAGGATCTACAGGTTACTCACTAAGTTGTGGCGGGCCTATTATATTTCCCGATTCGACGACACTGGTGATTACGCCGGTTGCTCCACACAATCTTAACGTACGACCTATTGTAATTCCGGATTTTCATACTATCTCGCTCAGGGTAGAAGGCCGTACTGATAGTTTTATGAGTACGCTGGATTCAAGATATGAGACTATCACTTCAGAGCACAGGATAGAAATCACCAAAGGACACTTCAGGATTAATTTTATACAACTGAAGGGACAGACTTTTATGAAAACCATCGGCGAAAAACTAATGTGGGGACTGGATAAAAGAAATTAGATAATTATATACACATATTTAATGATATGTAATTGGCAGATAGTCAAAACTGGAAATAAATAAATGAACTGCTACTCTCCTGACTCCAAATCAGCAATATCAACAGCAAAGCCCATAAGGCACCAAATACTTGCCAGGAAAGTGTAGGGATAACATCCATTACCTTTTTGTCCCGCATGACCCAATGTGCTATAACCATACAAAACACTATCGTGGACACTTTAATGATTGCCAGTGTTGTCAACATAGGTTTACTATCTCCTGAAAAACCAAACATAGACGTCAATAAATCCCAGGCCTGTGTGAAAGTGGTGGCTCTAAAGAAAACCCATGTTACATTTATGAGAAAAAAAGTAAATAGTGCTATAGAAAAATTACGCAAAGTTTTGGCTTTGAAAATTTCAGGAAGTGCTCCTAACACACCCACGTCTCCTGGTGGTGTAGACTCTATAGGAGTGACTTTATCCTTGCGGTAATCTGCAATCGCCTTCTCTACCCATAAATAAAATCCATGCAGACCGCCCCACACCACAAAAGTCCAGTTAGCGCCATGCCACAACCCTCCCAAAAGCATGGTCAGCATAAGATTAATATACGTTCTGAAAGTGCCACTTCTGTTACCTCCTAACGGTATGTATAAATAATCGCGAAGCCATGACGATAGTGTGATATGCCATCTTCGCCAGAAATCAGAAAACCCAATGGCGGCATACGGATAAAAAAAGTTTTGCGGTAATACAAAACCCAGACAAGCTGCTGTTCCGATAGCGCATGTTGAATATCCGGCAAAGTCAAAAAATATCTGACCTGAAAAAGCAAGCACTCCCATCCATGCATCCAATGCAGGAAGACTGCCGCTGGCACCAAAAATATCATTTGCTGTTCCGGACAACATACTGTCAGCGAGTACCACTTTCATAAATAATCCGAGCGTCATCAGAAATAGACCTTCCAGCAGCTGTTGCCTGGATGCCTTCCTTTCGGTCTCAAATTGTGGTACCAACTGCGGAGGACGAACGATAGGTCCGGCAACCAGGTGAGGGAAGAAAGTGACAAACAAAGAAAAATCAAGCATGGACTTTACGGGTTGACTTTTTTGTTTATACATATCTATTGTATAACAAAGTGTAGTGAAAGTATAAAAGGATATACCGGCCGGTAAGATGATATTAGGCTCAGCAGGATGAAAATCCCAACCCATAAAATTTACCATTGTTACAAAATTTTCAAGTATAAAATTTCCATACTTAAAAAAACAAAGCATACCGAGATTGCCGATGAGACTAAGCACCAGGAGCAATCTTTTCTTATAGAGATTTTGTTCTGTATATAATGCTCTTCCTACAAAAAAGTCTACCACTGTCGACAACCAAAGCAAAAGGATAAAAGGTGGATTCCAGGCAGCATAAAATATATAACTGGCCAGCAGTAAATTTATCTTTTTTACTTTCCATGAAAAGGGCATATTGTGCAGTCCCAGCATGATAATAAAAAAAACAATAAAAGTATATGAATTAAAGACCATGATCAGAAGCTATTGAAGATGATAGAAATGAATTAAATTAATTTGCTGTTTTGAACCATTGATTGTTTTCCATGATTTTGATCAGGGATGTGGTATATTTTACAGCATCAGATTTACTAAGGTGTGACCATTCTGGACAAATAAAATCCTTGGTTTCAGGATAATCTTTAAAATGGATGCCTGGGCTATCGGTTATGGACAGTAATTTATCAAAATATTCAGACCTTGGATGGCTGATAGGCTCGTGTACTCCATAACCTCCGCTACTGGGCGTGCGGACAAAAATGACCTTGCCACCTCTTTCTTTTATTTTTGCTACTGATGTTTTTACTCTGGTAAATATTTTTTGAAGCGTGTCGCCTGTCACACCATGCTTATCAGAAAGTGCACCCCATTTAGACCAAAGATCGGTTACCTCCCTTTGCATATTGGTATCAACTGCAAATTCATCCGTCATGATCTCCTGTCTCTGAAAATCTACATAGGCAAATTTCTTTGGAAATATCCCTCCGCCTCTTACTCCTTTTCTGTCAGAAATCCTTAAATCATCTAAAAATGCTCCCAAAGAAAACTTCTCTTTGTCAATAAATAAAAAAATGGACTCCACCGCCATTCCAAGTTTTGCACTTACTTTTTCCGAAGGAGTGGCATCTTTGAGATATTTTATACGTTTTCCCATTGCTTCATCGTCATCTTTTTTAAAAAATAGCCCTTCCGTAACATCAACTACCAGCTTTCCTTTAAAATTTTCATCAT
>JAYTNJ010000189.1:0-12796 GCA_043748345.1 Saprospiraceae bacterium | reverse complement strand
TCCACTATGTGGTAAAGGACTCCTTTGTGCTAATCCAAAATCGAAGCATTATTTAGTCTTTTTCTTATGTTTTTAATCCCATCACCCTGAATTGCTGCCAAATAATAACTTAATGATTAAAAAAAATGACTTATTCATACTAAAATGTTTAATTTTGCGTCTTTTTATTATATACGATTTTAATAAATTCTATTCAACCTGAGATATAATGAGGTTTTTTAATTTTTTTACACAGGAATTGGCTGTTGACCTTGGTACTGCCAATACACTGATAATACATAATGATAAAGTTGTCGTAGACGAACCGTCTATTGTTGCTATTAACAGAAATACGGGTGAAGTAATTGCAGTAGGCAACAGAGCTATGCAAATGCACGAAAAAACCCATGATAATATAAAAACTATTAGACCTCTTAAAGATGGTGTAATCGCTGATTTTCAGGCCGCTGAAGCGCTTATTCAGGGCCTTATCAATATGATTGGTGAAAAAAGAAGATTTTTTACCCACCTGAAGATGGTGATTTGTATCCCTTCCGGTATTACTGAAGTAGAAAAAAGAGCTGTTTTTGACAGTGCAGATCACGTGGACTCAAAAGAAACTTACCTGATACACGAACCTATGGCAGCCGCCCTGGGTATAGGACTTGATGTAGAAGAGCCTATCGGAAATATGGTCATTGACATAGGAGGTGGCACTACAGAGATTGCTGTTATAGCATTATCTGGCATAGTAACTGATCAATCTATACGGATAGCCGGTGACGAATTTACCAATGACATCGTCGACTATATGAAAAGAAAACACAATATACTGATAGGTGAAAGAACTGCAGAACAGATAAAAATTAACGTAGGAGCTGCTATACCCGACCTTGCTGATGCACCACCTAAGTACGCGGTAAATGGAAGGGACTTACTAACCGGAATTCCCAAACAGGTATTTACTACCCATATTGAAGTGGCAGAAGCGTTGGATAAATCTATTTCAAAGATTGAAGAAGCTGTCTTAAAAGCCTTGGAAGATACTCCTCCGGAACTTTCTTCTGATATTTTCACAACGGGTATTTACCTGACAGGAGGTGGAGCTTTACTGAGAGGACTGGACAAAAGAATGTCTGCAAAAACTAAACTGAAGGTACATATCGCTGAAGACCCTTTGAGGGCAGTAGTCAGAGGCACAGGACTGGCACTGAAAAATTCTCATAGATACACATTCCTAATGGATAGGAAAAGCATTTGAAATGAATAACCCGTATTTGAATGAATAATGTCATTCAGCTGTTTGTAAGATATGGCGCACACATACTTTTTGTTGTGCTTGAGGTTATTTGTTTTAATATTATTATAAGTTTTAATGCCAATCAAAGGTCGGTTTTCCTGAATTCGTCCAATCTGTATGCTGCTAAAATTACGGAACAAAAATCGAAAATATCTGAATTTGCAGGACTGAGAACACAGAATGATAGTCTCAGACATGAGAACGCATCATTAATAGAAAATCTAATCACCATTGAGTATTCGTCAGACAATATACCAAAAGCTGACAGCATATTTGATAAATACAAACTCATACCCTCCACTATATGCAATAGCACTATCAACCTCCATAACAACCACATCACATTATGTAAAGGAAGCCGGGAAGGAATAAGAAAAGATATGGGTGTAATATCATCTCACAAAGGAATCGTGGGAGTTGTAAGAAATGTCTCTGAAAACTTTGCACACGTTTTATCCATTTGTAATAGTCAGTCAAAAATCAGCTGTTCTATTAAATCTAGATTTGGTCATGGTACTTTAGTTTGGAATAGTTCTGATCCCCAAAGGATGAATCTGGAATCCATACCCAAACATGAAAAAATTCTCTATGGAGATACAGTAATGACCAGCGGATTTTCAACCATGTTCCCCAGAGGAATTCTGGTGGGTAAGGTAGAAAGTTTTTCGGTCAAACCTGGCAGAAATAGCTATGACATCGTTGTCAAATTATTTAATAATCCTTTAAACGTCAGATATGCCTATGTGATTCAAAACCGATATGCAGATGAGCAGGCAAAACTTGAAAAGGAGGCATCTTATGAGTAGAATAGTACAGACCAACATAATAAGAATTATTCTTTTGTTTTTAGCTCAGATTTGGATATTTAAACAAACTACTTTTTCTTTAGGCGGTATAGCCAATATTCACTTCTTGGTATACCCAATGGCTATTCTTCTCATGCCCATTAAGACATCCAGGTCAGTCTTGCTTATTACAGCTTTTTTTTTCGGGCTTGCCTTGGATATGTTTTATGACTCTCCGGGAGTGCATGCGGCAGCATTGACATTTACAGCTTACATTCGCAATGTCATTATAGCTTTGATTGAACCATTTTCAGGATATAATATCGACGATGTACCCACCATAAAACAACATAGCCTGGCTTGGTTTGTTTCATATATAAGTATCGGATTGCTATTTCATATTTTCATATATTTTAGCATTGAAGCTTTTTCTTTTGTATACTTTTTTGAAATTTTTCTCAATAGTATTTTTAGCTTTATTGTTACCTTTATTGTTATTATGATTCTTCAGTTTATTTTCAGGACCAAATATTAATTTCGACAGGCATGCGTAATCTGGCAGACAGAAAATATGGAGTTTTTTATGCTATCATTCTTGTAGCAATAGTATTGACTTTTCGGGCTGCTCAACTTCAGTTATTTTCCGGAGTATATAAAGAGCAGGCCCAGAAAACAACGCTTGAAAAAAAACTGATATACCCTGCACGAGGTCTTATCTTAGATCGTAATGGCAAAACCATGGTCTATAACAGACCTATTTATGTTATCTATACTGTCTATAAAAAGATTGACCCAAAAATGGACACTACATTTTTTTGTTCACTACTCAATATTAATAAGGAAACTTTTATTGCCAACCTTCAAAAAGACTGGAAAAGTCAGTTATTTCACAAATCAATACCCTTTATTTTCTTAAATAAAGTCAGCCCAGAACAATTTGCCATTTTTCAAGAACATATACACAAATTTCCTGGATTCTATGCAGAAGAACGAAGTATAAGAGGATATCCTCACCATAATGCATCACACGTCCTGGGTTATTTGGGAGAAGTAGATAAAAAAATAGTAGATAACTCCGATGGAATATACGTTTCTGGTGACTTTATCGGAAAAACAGGTCTTGAAATCGCCTATGAAAAAGAACTCAGCGGTATAAAAGGTATAAACTATATGCTCAAAGACAATCTGGGCCGAAATGTAGGATCTTACGATAACGGAAGACTTGACAGCATGGCTATACCTGGCGAAGACATTCAAGTGAGCATTGATTTGGAGTTACAGGCTTATGCAGATAGTCTCATGATGAACAAAAAAGGAGGTCTTGTAGCTATCGAACCTTCCACCGGGCAGATACTGGCCATGGTCAGTGCTCCCACCTATGACCCAAATATGCTTAGTTTGGATGAAAACCGCAACTCAGGTATGCAGCAATTACTTCTGGATACCGTAAATCGCCCATTGAACAACAGAGCAGTTACCAACAGATATCCTCCCGGCTCTATTTTCAAACCCATACTTTCCTTGATAGCTATGCAAAAAGGAGTATCCTGGGCCACTAAAGGGGGTGTTTGCAGAGGTGGATACAGATTAAGTGGAAGTAAAGTAGTAAAATGTCACAACCACGCTGCCATACATGGTATTTCCGCTGCTATTCAGTATTCATGTAATACTTATTATTGTGGAATGATGAGAGATATGCTTGACTTATATTCCTATAAAAAACCCGGTATTGGGCTGGATACCATTGTATCATATTTAAAGGATTTTGGGCTTGGCGGCAAGCTGGGCCTGGACTTCAGCTATGAAAACAAAGGATTTATACCTAATAGTGCTTTTTATGATAAGGCTTATCGAAAAGAAGTAACCGGCTGGAGATCGGCATGGGTGATTTCATTGGGGATAGGGCAGGGAGAAATGCAGCTTACCACAGTTCAGATGGCAAATCTGGCAGCTATTCTTGCCAATCGCGGTTATTTTTATACTCCCCACTTTATCAAAAAATATATATCTGGCAAACCCATACCTGAAAAATTTACGACAAAGAATAAAGTAAGAATAGATCCAAAACATTTTCTGCCTGTAGTGGATGGTCTGGAACAAGTAGTTCTGGCAGGTACCGCCAGGGTTGCATTTGTGGAGGGGTTGGATATATGCGGAAAAACAGGAACTTCGCAGAATTCACACGGAAAAGATCACTCAGTATTTTTCGGTTTTGCACCTAAAAACAATCCTAAAATTGCCATCGCAGTTTTTGTGGAGAATGCAGGCTGGGGAGGCGATTGGGCAGCTCCTATTTCTAGTCTTATGATTGAAAAATATCTAAAAAAATCTGTATCTCCGTCCAGGAAATACCTGGAAGACAAAATGTTTAAAGGATTGATTAAACCGGTTTTAACAGACCTGGCAGTTCTGAATTAAAAATTTTATATTTTACTTATTTGTTGAATTTGTCAGGGATATTGTATTTTGCTAGCCAAAAGCAAAAACTGTATGGATTCTTCACAAGTACAAGTGCATTCCCTTTTTACTGACTTTGATATAGCTCTCTTTAAGACTGGTAAACATTTTCATTTATACAATAAAATGGGTTCTCATATTATGACCCTGAATGGTATGGAAGGATGCTATTTTGCAGTCTATGCCCCAAATGCTGAAAAAATTTGTGTTGTTGGTGATTTCAACCAATGGAACGGCGAACAATATATGTTGTATTCAAGGTGGGATAATTCCGGTATATGGGAAGGTTTTATCCCGGGTATTCATCACGGGATGATATATAAATACAAAATTTACCCCTATAATCAAGGCAGATTGCGAATGAAAGCAGATCCATATGCATTCAAAGCTGAAAAACCACCCCTCTCAGGTTCTATTGTCTGGGACCTTAAATATACCTGGAACGATGATGAATGGATGAAGAAAAGACCACTAAAAAACGCCCACGACCAACCTCATGCAGTATATGAGATGCATTTCGGATCATGGAAACGAAATCTGGAACAAAACAGATCGCTTACGTACAATGAAATGACAGATGAACTTGTCCCTTATCTTCACAATATGGGTTATACGCATGTCGAATTTTTGCCTTTGGCGGAGCACCCCTACGAACCATCCTGGGGTTATCAGGTATCAGGATATTTTGCAGCTACCAGCAGATTTGGCGACCCGGAAGAACTTATGCATTTGATAGATAAACTACACCAGGCAGATATTGGTGTGATTATGGATTGGGTACCTGCCCATTTCCCTTCTGATGATTTTTCTCTGGCCACTTTTGACGGGTCGTGTGTCTATGAACATCCCGATCTACGCAAAGGTTTTCATCCTGATTGGAATACACTTATCTTCAATTTCAGTAGAGCAGAAATAAAAAGTTTCCTTATTTCCAATGCATTTTTTTGGTTAGAAAGATATCATATAGATGGACTCAGGGTAGATGCCGTGTCATCTATTGCTTATCTGGACTATTCACGCAAAGAGGGGGAATGGGAGCCCAATCAATACGGAGGCAGAGAAAATCTGGACGCCATCTCTTTCCTGCAAGAGTTTAATACCTCTGTGTATGGTGCTTTCCCCGGGATTCAAACTATAGCAGAAGAATCTACTTCCTATCCGGGGGTATCAAAGCCTGTCCATCAGGGAGGGCTCGGTTTTGGTATGAAATGGATGATGGGGTGGATGCATGACTCAATAGATTTTTTCAAGCGGGAGTTTAATTTTAGAAAATTCCATCAAAATGATATTACATTCAGCATCATGTATGCATTTTCTGAAAATTTTATGCTAGCGCTATCACATGACGAAGTAGTACACGGCAAGGCTTCTATGATAGGCAAAATGTGCGGTGACGAATGGCAGAAATTTGCCAATCTCAGGACGATGTACGCATTTATGTATATGCACCCCGGGACAAAACTTCTTTTTATGGGTAATGATATGGCTCCTTATAATGAATGGAATTTCAAAAGTGAGTTGGAGTGGAGTTTATTAAATTATCCATCCCATAAAGGACTTAACAACACCGTCAAAGCACTTAATCATCTTTACAAAAACGAAAAAGCACTACATCACTTCAACTTCAGTTATGAAGGATTTGAATGGGTAGATGCTGGAGACAGAATGAATTCCGTACTTATATTTAAGCGTAAATCAAATGCTAAAAATGACATACTTTTGGTTGTTTGTAATTTTAACATAACGACACATAACGACTATAAAATCGGAATAAAAGCCAAACAAACGTGGCAACTTATTTTTAACAGTGATGACAATGAATTCTGGGGAAGTGCCTTTGAAATAAGAAAAAAACCAGTTTCGAAAAAAAATGAATGGCATGGACAAAAAAATATGTTAGAAATAGATATTCCACCATTGTCAGTCACTGTGTACAGACTTCTCTCATCGATAGAAGAAAAGCCAAAAATAGCTCCTGCTACAAAAAAAGTATCTGTAAAGAAAATAGTAATACCAAAAAAATAAGGGGTTCAATGTTTGCGAAGGCTCGGTTGGTGCAAGTGTAAGATTCTGATTATATTTATTTACCTTTGCGGGCTAAATAAAATGTTCAGTTTAATGAAATTTGCAACAAAAGTAATCCACGCGGGTATAGAACCCGATCCTTCAACAGGGGCTATTATGACTCCTATCTACCAAACATCCACGTATGTGCAAGCGTCGCCCGGAGATCATAAAGGTTACGAATACGCACGAACCCAAAATCCTACCCGGACTGTATTGGAAACAAATCTGGCGGCTCTTGAAAATGGGACAGATGCCATATGTTATGCCAGTGGATTGGCAGCTACAGATAGTATCCTCAAGCTTCTTAATCCGGGAGATGAAGTTATTGCTACAGACGATTTATACGGAGGTTCTTACAGGATTATGACCAAAGTATTCGGTAAGTACGGTATAAAATTTCAGTTTGCCGGCATCAGTGATATAGCCAAAATGGATGCTCTTATTACGCCAAAAACAAAAATGATATGGATAGAAACTCCTACCAACCCTATGCTAAACATCATTGATATTCAAGCCGTTTGTAACCATGTAAAAGGTAAAAGTATTATAGTCTGTGTAGATAATACTTTTGCTTCGCCATATCTTCAGAACCCATTAGACCTGGGTGCTGATCTGGTATTACATTCTGCTACTAAATATATAGGAGGACATTCTGATGTAATCCATGGCGTAATAGTTACCAAAAATCCTGATCTGGCAATCCAACTGAGATTTCTTCAGAATGCGGTTGGTGCAGTACCCGGACCACAGGACTGCTTTTTGATCCTCAGAGGTATCAAGACACTCCATATCCGAGTTGAAAGAGCATGCCAGAATGCAGAAAAAATAGCCAACTTTCTCAACAATCATCCAAAAGTTTCAAAAGTATATTATCCTGGTTTTCCAAGCCATCCGGGACATGAAGTAGCAAAAAAACAAATGAAAATGTTTGGAGGGATGGTGTCTTTTGATTTGGTCGCCAATAATGAAGTTAGTGCAAGAAAAGTACTCAGCGGTACACATTATTTTTCTCTGGCAGAGTCTCTTGGTGGCGTAGAGTCCCTCATAGGACACCCGGCAAGTATGACTCACGGCTCGATACCCAGAGAAGAAAGGTTGAAAGTTGGTTTGACTGATTCGCTGATCAGACTCAGTGTGGGAATAGAAGATGTAGATGATTTAATTCAGGATCTAGAGCAGGCACTGGCAAAGGTGTAATTATTAAAGAAAATACAATGGCTGACCAATACAAGCTCAACTCTATCAAATCGTGGTCTGTGTATGACAGGCCCAGAGAAAAAATGCTGGCTAAAGGCCGGCAGAGTTTGACAGACTCAGAGCTTCTGGCGATCATCATCGGTTCAGGATCTATAGGTGAATCAGCAGTCGAACTCAGCAAACGCATCCTCAATGATCACCAAAACAATCTCAATGAGTTGGGAAAAATTTCTACCAGGGACCTCGTAAAGAATTATAAAGGTATCGGTGAGGCAAAAGCCATAAACATCATTGCGGCACTCGAGCTTGGTCGCAGAAGACAGGATACGCTGCCCCTGGAGAGAGCAGTTATCAAATCAAGTAAAGATGCCTATCTTGTTTTGTCCCCCTTATTGGCTGACCTGCCACACGAAGAATTCTGGATTCTCCTTTGTAACAGAGCCAGCAAAGTAACACACAAACAATTTATCGGGCGAGGAGGCATCCATAGTGTCGTGGTAGATGCTCGTATCGTTTTAAAATGCGCTCTGGAGCATTTGGCATCATCTGTCATATTGTGTCACAATCATCCTTCCGGCAATCTGAAGCCGTCATCCGAAGATATCAAGCTCACTAAACAGGTAAAAGATGCAGCAGCTTTATTTGAAATAACAATCGCTGATCATTTGATCATAGGTGATAATAATTATTTTAGCTTTGCAGACGAAGGCATTCTTTAGTTATAGATATTATGCATAAAAACTTTAAAGACAATATTTTTGTGGGCATGCAGGGTATACTTTTTGCTGTTTTCTTTTTACAGACAGGTTATGATTATCATCTTCCCGACATGCTGAAATATGCGGGCATTCTACTATTTTTGACAGGATGTTTGATTGTATTGACGGCTATGATACAGCTCAATAAAAACCTTACTGCCTTCCCTACTCCTAAAGAACGGGCTGCTTTGTATACCAGTGGATTATATAGTGTGGTTAGGCATCCTATATATACAGGAGTGATACTGATCTTTATTGGTTTGAGTTTCTTCTGGATTTCGCTGTACAAACTATTGATATCCATAGCATTAGTAATACTCTTCTACTTCAAAACGGCCTACGAAGAAAAACAACTGGAAATCAAATACGAAGGATATGGCGATTATAAAATCAAAACAAGTAAATTTTTTCCCGGATTTTAATCCTAAAAAACAATGACAATAAAACAACAATTATCACAATATGCTGCATATAACTCTTGGGCCAACCAACAGATGATTGACTGGTTATTATCAAAAGATACTGTCTTGATGGAATCCGAATTAAAAAGCAGTTTTCCTACCATCAATAAAACGATATCACACATCTGGGTAGCCGAACATGTATGGATGTGCAGGATAGAAGGTATCGAATGGAAAAATTTAGCAAGTCGTCATGATGGACAAAATACAAAACAAATAAGTGATGATCTTTTGTTATCGACAAATTATTACATCAAAAAATTAAACTCAATGGCAGAAAGCGAACTGGAAAGAAAGATCGACTACAAACTGCTTTCAGGAGAATTGGGCCAGTCTTCAGTGCTTAATATTATCCATCACGTCATGAATCACAGCACATATCATCGTGGCCAGCTGGTGACAATGGGGAGAGAACTTGGATTTACTGACCCTCCCAAAACAGACTATATGTTATTTATCTCATTATGAGGACTAAAAATCAATAGGATTCATTACATAAACCATTTTCCAAAAATAATAAGCATAAAACTTACTAAAAGAGCATAATAAATATAAATGCCATAATCTTCATGGACAGCCGTTATTTGCTTTTTTGAAATCAATAAACTCAGCAGGATCAATCCAAAGCCTATGATTTCGAGCCATGGATATCCAAGCCACCAACTAACAGCTGTATTGAGCAGCAAGCCCGAAATCAAAAGCATATATCCAATCTTACTGAACACCAAATGCTGTTTTGATGAGTTCTTCCTGTTGTTGATCGTGAATTTTCTTAAATCCCGTAGCGGGTGATGCACTGGCTTTTCTTGCGATGAGTTCGATCGGCTCTCTTCGGAAAAAATTCATCAGATAAGACCACGCTCCCATATTGGCAGACTCCTCTTGCACCCAAAGTATTTCTGCTTTACCATTTTGTTTAATAATAGATCTGATCGCTGCCTCAGGTAATGGATATAGTTGCTCTACTCGAACTATAGCAACATCTTTGATATTATTGGCTCTCCTGTATTCATTGAGTTCGTAATAAACTTTACCACTACAGAAAAGTACTCTTTTTGCCATTTTCACTTCAGGATCAGGTATAACCTCCAGAAATTTATTTTTACCGATACAATCTTCGATATTACTCACACATTCAGGATGTCGAAGCATGGATTTAGGAGACATGTGTATCAATGGCTTCCTGTATGGCATAGCAAGCTGCCTTCTGATCATATGGAAAAAATTGGCCGGTGTTGTGACATTGCACACGATCATATTGAAGTTGGCACACATCTGCAGGAATCTTTCGAGTCTTGCGCTGGAGTGTTCCGGACCCTGACCTTCCATACCGTGAGGTAAGAGCATCACAAGGCCGCTCATACGTTGCCACTTACTTTCTCCTGCACTTATAAATTGATCCACTATGGTCTGAGCCCCATTATAAAAATCACCAAACTGTGCTTCCCAAATAGCCAGATGATCCGGAGATGCTTGAGAATATCCATATTCAAACCCTAATACTGCAAATTCAGAAAGAAGAGAATTGTATATTAAATACTTGCCTTTTGCACCATCCAATGTATTCAGGCGATTATATCCTTGATTGGTTTTTTCATCAAAAAATACGGCATGCCTATGAGAGAATGTACCTCTTTTGACATCCTGTCCACTCATACGCACATTTTTACCTTCCAGCATCAGGGATCCGTATGCCATCAGTTCACCATATGACCAGTCTATCTGACCTTTATCAAGTAGATCTTGTTTGGATTTCTGAAGCCTTTTGATTTTGGCCAAAGGTGTAAATCCTGCTGGTAGACTCATAAGATGATTCAAAATTTTTTCCGCATCTTTTTTAGAAATACCAGTCTCAGGAGTCACCATATCTCCTACTTCAATGGTTTTCTTAAGCTTTCTCCAGTTTTGTTCCGGCTCCTGATATTTATATGGCAAGGTTTTTTGTTTTACCATATCCAACCTTTCCTGCAATTCTGCCCAAAATTTCTGCTCCAATTCTTCGCCTATTTTTATATCCACATCACCTCTTTCCATGAGCTTAGCGATGTAAATTTCTCTGGGGTTTTTATGGGCTTCAATGATATCATACATAGTAGGTTGTGTAAATTTAGGGTCATCGCCCTCATTATGGCCATGACGCCTGTAACAAACCATATCTATAAATACATCATTATTAAACTTTTGGCGATATTCGACGGCCAGTTCAGCAGCAAAAACAACAGCTTCGGGATCATCACCATTGACATGAAAAACAGGTGCCTGAACAATGCCGGCTGCCGCAGTACAATATGTAGACGATCTGGCGTCATCAAAATCTGTGGTAAATCCTATCTGATTATTGATCACAAAATGAATAGATCCACCAGTGTAGTACCCATCTAATTGGCTCATTTGGGTAGTTTCATATACGATACCCTGACCGGCTGCAGCGCTGTCCCCGTGAATCAAAATGGGCAAAATTCTATCATAATCACTATTGTAGAGTACATCAGCTTTAGCCCTCATAAAGCCTTCCATTACCGGGTTTACTGCCTCAAGGTGGGATGGGTTAGGTGCTAGTTTCAAATGGACTATTTTGCCCGACGGCAAGGTAACTTGAGATGAAAAACCCAAATGATACTTTACATCACCATCTCCAAAACTCTGATCCAATATCGCTGTTCCTTCAAATTCATTAAATATCTGATCATATGTCTTGCCTAAAATGTTTGCCAGGATATTAAGTCGTCCTCTATGCGCCATAGCCATCACTACTTCCTCTACTTTGCCTTCCGTAGCTTTGGTAATGATTGCATCAAGTGCAGCTATAGTCGTCTCACCGCCTTCGAGCGAAAAACGTTTTTGACCTACATATTTTGTGTGTAGAAATTTTTCAAATATGACAGCTCCATTCAGCTTATCCAGTATCTGTTTTTTCTTGTCCAAAGATAAACCGTAGCAGTTGTCAAATACCCTATTTTCCAATTTTTCACGCATCCACATCCTTTTCTCACGGTTTTCAATATGCGCGTACTCGACGCCTAAATTTCCACAATATACCTGACGAAGCCGATCGAGTATTTGTGCCAGAGTTGCATTACTCAAGCCTATTTCATTTCCGGCAAGAAATACTTTATTAAGATCTTCATCATTGAGTTGATAATCAGAAAGATCGAGATGTGGTTTTCTGTCTTTACGTGGTTTTAGGGGATTTGTCGTAGACAATAAATGACCTCTACTTCTGAAACCGTGTATAATGGACATCACACCAAATTCCTTTTCTGAAAGATGCCCGGCAAGATTCTGATTATTTCCATCTGAATCACTATGTCCGTTGCCACTAAATTCAAATCCATCAAAAAAAAGCCTCCAGCCTTCATCTACCGAAGCGACATCTTTCTGATAGTTTTTGTACATAGATTCTATATACGTCGGGTGTGCGTTAAAAACATGTGAATAATCTTTCATGTATATATGTTGAATATTGAAGTTTAAAATATAAGGGTGCAAAATTAAGAAGATTTCTCTTCATTAAGGAATAGTTGCTATATTCGTCGTTAAGAAAACGACAAAAAGAATGTAAAATTGTTTAATTATTCTACCAATTCTTATTCACTAAATGCTAGTGAGCTTCCAGCCAGTTATTCCCTGTTCCCATTTCTACGAGAATGGGTACTTTCAAATCAGGGATGGCATTTTTCATTTTATCTTCTATGATTACCTTTACCTGTTCCAATTCCGGTTTGTAGACATCAAATACAAGTTCGTCATGCACCTGCAGAACCATTCTTGACTGAAACTTATGCTTTTTAA
>JAYTNJ010000188.1:0-9035 GCA_043748345.1 Saprospiraceae bacterium | reverse complement strand
AATGACTTTCATGAAAACGATTATGTGTATATCAATTCCGGTAATAAAACGTTTACAGAATCCTTTAATAAAACGCTGGCACATTCTACACAATTCAGTATGGGAGCAGATATTGCGGATGTCAACAATGATGGTCTTTCAGATATTTTTACCACGGATATGATGCCTTATGACGAAAGGGTTGCTCTTGTTTCAGCAGGCGAAGATACAGACCAAATCAAAGGTATAAAAAAAGATTTTGGATTTGAATCCCAAAAAGCGCGCAACCATTTTCAACTCAATCAAGGTGACGGTACATTTGCTGATATTGCATACCAGACCAGAACATTTGCTACGGACTGGAGTTGGTCTGTATTACTTCAGGATTTTGATAATGATGCCATGATGGATATTTTTATCACCAATGGTATGGTAAAACGGCCTAATGATCTTGATTATATCAACTACCTAAACGAACTTGATAATAAAAACCCGACAGCTGCGAAAGACAGAGATAAAAAGTTGATAGAAAAAATGCCGTCACAGCCTTTGAAAAATATTTTATTCAGGCAAAAAGGCGCAATGAGTTTTTCTTCAATACATGAGTCACTTATTGGAACCCCTTCTTTTTCTACCGGAGCTGCTTATGCCGACCTGGATAAGGATGGTGATCTGGACATAGTGACCAATAATATAAACGAAAAAGCTTTTGTATATGAAAATACTACCCAAAATAAATCTTATCTTACTCTAAACCTAACGGGCAGTAAAGGGTTGGAGCAAGTAAAAGGGAGCAAAGTTGTACTGTATAGTGGTAAAAAATTATTTTATAAAGAACTACAGACAGTCAGAGGATTTATGTCGTCGAGTACATCTAAGCTTCATTTTGGTCTGGGTGATATTAAAAAGATTGATTCTTTGAAGATAGTATGGCCAGATCAATCGATGCAAACCATGATAAACCCAGCTATAAATCAAGAAATTGCCATATCTAAAGACTCAAATATCCTAAAATCACAAATAAATCTCAATCCCGTAATGGAATCTTCAGTAACGGTAGCAGTTTTGCCCTTTCTGCATTCAGATGTTGCTTATTCAGATCAGAATTCAGAAAAGCTGATTCCTGAAAGACTTTCAGCTGAAGGGCCTGCACTGATCATTGAGGATTTGAATGGAGATGGTATCAAGGATATATATCTGGGCGGTGGCCGAAATCAGGCAGCACAATTGCTTTTAGGAACCCGCAGCGGATCGTACAATAAAAAAGTAACACCTGATTTTGATAGTGATGCTATGTATGAGGATGTAGATGCGGCATTAATAGATTTTGATGGCGATGGAGACAAAGACATATACGTAGTCAGCGGGGGCAGCGATAATAAAGAACTGGATAAATTGCTTGAAGACAGGATTTATCTCAACAATGGCAATGGTATTTTTAGAAGGATACCTATTTCATTACCCCATACTAATGGTAGTTGTATATCAGTGGCAGATTTTGATGGTGACGGGTATGAAGACTTATTTATAGGAGCAAGGTCGATACCGGGATCTTATGGTTTATCACCGTATAGTTTTATACTGCGCAATACTAAAGGTATTGGGGTAGAAATAGCTTACAAAGAGCGATATGGAATGGTGACAGACGGAGAGTGGGTAGATATAGATGGCGATAACGATATGGATCTGGTCATGTGTGGTGACTGGATGGACATCACAGTCCTGGAAAATGATGGAACAGGCAAACTATTAGAAAATACAGAAAAATACGGTACTAAAGGTAAGTCGGGACTTTGGAATACATTAGAATTTATGGATCTGAATAATGATGGACGATTGGATATTCTGGCCGGCAATGCGGGTACAAATCATAAATGGACAGCCAGTGACTCGATGCCTGTCAAAATGTTTGTCGGAGATTTTGATGGAAACGGGGCTACTGAACCAATTATATTTTATCATTATTTCAATAGATATATACCTTCTGTATCTATGGGAACGCTTATATCTCAGTTACCCATATTACGGAAGAAATTTACGAGTTACAGTTCGTTCAAAGATGTCGATGATATATCAGACCTTTTTGAAAACTATAAAGAAACTCTCGCGGAAGAAAAAAAGATTACAGAAATGGGTTCTATGGTATTTTTGTCTGCAGCAGGCTCTTACAAAGCGTACAGATTGGGTTTTGAAGAGCAAATGAGTGATATTGGTGATTTTCAAAAAAGTGATGACGGACGTGTATATTATATTGGTAATCGCAGAGATTACGTCGCTGAAACAGGTGCCGCAACCGCAAACCAAGGCCGTATTTTAGGAAATTTTATTCAAAATACAGGGGCTTTTGAAAGGTCAATAAAACTACCTTTGCCACTTACTATCAAACCAAGAAAAATTCAGAAAGGAGATAAAGGAAGACTTTATATTGCTTGTAATAACGGATATATGTATACCTTAAGTGAAAGCAAGGTATCGCAATAATTCATTATACTGATATTGACTATGATACGGATTGTAAGCTAGTCCGATTAAGAGACATCATTATTTTTAACAAAACTTTTGTAATACTTTTCTGAATATGAGCGTTTTATCAGAAATGGTTTATATCAACATGGTTAAAAAGTATGTAATAGGGTTGTTTGTGGTCTTCTCAACTGTCTTTTTTTCGTATGGTCAAGAAAATTTTCAAAGTGCAGAAACTGAACTCTCATATCAGGCTGATGTAATGGTCAATGCTTCAGAAAGTAAACACCGAAGTATGGCAATGGGAAGATTTAATGAACTTTTTGAAAAAGTCCTGCAAAAAAAAGGATCATATCTATATCCTTTTGACTCGCTGAAGTGGATCTCCAAAAAATCACCTGAAGACAGGTCTTTTCGCTTGTTTACCTGGGAGGTAAATGTCGGTGATGGCGATGTGAGATATTTCGGAGTATTGCAAACAGCGGATGAAAAACTATTCATATTGAAGGATAATTTTAAAAAAACTGAAGGTGGGCTGAAAGATGAGGAGTTTGATCATCAATCCTGGCTGGGAGCTTTGTATTATCATCTGATGGAATCAAAAACTGCGGATGGCGAAAGATATTATTTACTTTTTGGTATCAACAGGTGGGATAGATTTGAAAATATTAAATTGGTGGATGCACTGTTTTTTACCAAAGAAGGAGTACCATATTTCGGAAAACCTGTATTTAGAATGGAGCAAACAGGCGAGAAAGCAGATATATATCACCGACTGATATTTAAATATGCGTCAGATGCTCAGATGACGCTCAACTATAATCCTGGTATGGAATTGATAGTAGTAGATAACCTGATAAAAAAGATGAGCCGCATCCCCGGTCAGGGTGAGACGCTGGTGCCGGACGGCAGTTATGTTGGATATGAATTAAAGGATGGTTACTGGAACAGAATCGATAAAATAGCCACAGAAATCATGGATGAGGCACCAAGGCCTAAACCGATTCTGGATCAGCGAAAAGGAAAAAAGATAAATGGCAACTGATAATAATGCCTGCAAGGAGACTTATGCTTCTCCAAAAATAGAAATTTAACAAGTATATCAAGCTTAAGATTTCTGAAATTTTGAGTACACTTTTATTTTTCTACTGCAAAAGGACAGATGATTTTGATATAAGGCTCAATTACATCGTGATCTCTGTTATATAGAAAAAATGCAATATCTTCGACGCTGATTTGAAGTGATTGATGTTAAATAATTCAAGGAATAAATGTAAGAATATGAAGGTAAAAGTTAAGATAATAAGTGTAAAAACCGTCAACGAACTAAGTTTCTATTGGAATGATAGGGATTTTATTCAGCTGCTGGACAAACTGAATATGCCGGATGCAGACAAATTAAAACCGGAAGAATTAAAAGAATTGCTTTACATGGCCATTTCGGATTTTGAACCCAGCGAAGCTGCTGAAATCGTCCTGACCTATAAACTGGAAGACAGACTCACAGCTGGTCAAATCCAAAGCATCAGTCACGAAATGACAGATGAAAAAGTGGCAGAACAATATGCTGATCCATCTTTCCATTACGACCTGTTTAATATCAATCAGCTATTATTTAAAGCATATAAAGGCAAATTCCCCAATACAGAAGCATCAATTATTGTATTAGAATTGAGTGATGCTAACGGTGGACATATAGATGTCACCAATGAAATAATGACCAAAGCACTGTCCGAGAGCCTGAGTGAACGTAGTATTATCAAAAGACTGTATGAAGATCAGATGGAAGGCACAACATCTTTTGGAGATGCTGATAAAATAATCTGGCTTTACAATAGCAAAGGCGATAACACTTACGATGTCATCACTTCCAGATATTGGATCGAGAAGGCAGATATCGAAAATGGGGAATACGAAACCGAGATAAAGTTTTTTGAAGGGGATGATTGATTAAAAATCCTACATCCAATTAAAGAAGGAATTTAAATTTTTCCGGATCATGAAAATGATGAATTAAGCAAAGGATCGGAAAAGAAACGAGCATGGGATGGACATGTTTGCTAACGATTTAGGCATAAAAAAAATATAGTTTTTGGCGACCATAATCGCAGATAAATATACTTATTTGCGATTATGATCATCAAAGTCATTTTTCTGCTTGTGTTACTTCCTTACACTTCAATGTTTCATCACTTAGGCCTTTTGTACTTGATGGGTGCTTTTGGTTCAGGTTTGATAGGCACATATTGGCTGTCAATATTTTTTAAAGCAATTTTGACGGCTTCTTCTAGCTGTGGATCCCGGCCATTGATGACATCTTTAGGGGTTTGTTCGACCAGTATGTCAGGAGAGATGCCCACACCTTCCACGGCCCATTCTCCATTGGTGTCATAAAAGCCGCCTCGAGGAGCTACCATACCACCACCATCCACAAATGGAGGCGTATCCCATGTGCCCACTAATCCACCCCATGTTTTGGTACCGACCATTACGCCCAATTTCATTTTATGGAACATATAAGGCAGAAGGTCACCGCCTGACCCCGCTCTTTCATTGATAAGCATGACTTTAGGGCCGAAAATACCCGCATTCGGGGTGATGAATGGTCTTTTGTCACTCGCTCTGCTATTAAAGTAGCCATGGACTGTTCTGGCCATAATGTCAACCATATAATCTGCTGCTGAGCCACCGCCATTGTTGCGTTCGTCAATGATGACGCCTTTTTTATTTTGCTGTGAGAAATAATACCTGTTGAAGTTGGTATATCCGCCATTGCCAGTATTTGGGACATACACATAGGCTATCTGGCCCTTTGATAAGGAGTCAACTTTTCTTCTATTGTCTTCCTGCCAATGAATATTGCGTAATTGTACATCACTTTCTAAAGGCAGGACGGATTCTACCCATGAACCCACAAGAGTTGGATTGTTATTGATCCTAAGTTGGGTCACTTTATTGGCAGTATTTTCAAAAGCATGATATATATTTGACTTATCTGTAAGAGCGATTCCATTGACATCCAGTATATAATATCCTTCTTGTATCTTCAATCCAGGTCCTCTGAGTGGGGCTTTTATGTTTGGATTCCAGCTTTCTCCGTTATAAATTTTCTTAATCTTATAGTAACCTTTATCGATTTCGTAGTCGGCACCTAATAATCCAATATTTACGGTCGGAGCAGTGGGTGCATCTCCGCCTCTCGTGTAGGAGTGACCTACGGCAACTTCGCCTCCCAGAATATCTATGATATAATTTAAATCGCTCCTGTGTCTCACGTGCTCTATCCACGGCAAATACCATTTGTAAATATCATTCCAGGGAGCACCATGTACATTGTCCACATACAAGAAGTCCCGCTGGTATCTCCATCCTTCCCGATAAATTTGTTTCCACTCTTCCTGTGCAATTATTTTTATTTTGATGTCAGAAGCATTTTCTAGTTTGTCATCACCTGCTTTTTTGTTTGAATCTGAACTCTTCAGGATACCCCAGCCAGATGATGATCCGTATAAGGTCGATTTTTTATCCTGAGAAACTGCGAAGTAGGATATATTGCTAATATGTGTATCCTTTTTATCATCTTTTACAGTGTATCGTATTATTGTTTTTTGGCTACCAGATGATGTTTCGATAAAAACCATACCTTCTGGTGCTTCAAACAATGCCGTGTAATCTTTTTCAGCAGATGTTAGCGCTACAATTCTATTTTGTATTCCTTCGAAATCAATTTTTACCTCTGATTTATCAATATTTTTATCTTTGTTTTCACCATTTGTTGCCAGTGTAGTTTTGACAGAATCCTTTTTGGTTTCTGCTTTTTCTTCATCTGTTTTTGGCAATGCTGGCGATAGGGTTGACTTTGACAGCACCACAGAATAAAGTGCTCTGGTGACTGGTCTTTCGTAAGAACTCATATCCAACCATCCTGAATTCAAGCCATAATCTGTACTGGCCAGAAAGTAAATATATTTGCCATCTGCATCCCAAACAGGTGAAATCGCATCTGCCATTGCATCAGTGATCTCATGAGATTTTTTGGTATCAATATTATATACTTTTACTTGCTTGAAGTGGTTTTCGCTAAGTTTTACATACGTCAGCCATTTACTATCAGGAGACCAAAGCGGATTTAATGACCTGGTGGGATGCGCAAATCTGTCAGTATCTGCAATGATGGTGGTACCGGCTTCAATATGTGTCACTCTGAGATTATAATCTGTGTCCGTATAGGCTAAATATTTGCCATCTGGTGACCATTGTGGCTTAAAGAAAAAGGTTGGTTTTGGGATGGATATGGTTTTTTTGTTGCCACCATCCTGATCAGCTATCACTAATTGGTATTCTCCTGATGCATCAGAGAAGTAAGCAATAGATTTGCCATCCGGAGACCAAACTGGTGATCTCTCAGCAGATGATGAAGCATTGGTAATATTCCTGTACGCACCATTTTCCTTGGGAACGGTGATGATTTCACCGCGATGTTCGAAAATAGCTCTTTTACCAGTCGGAGATAAAGATGCATTTATTAATGAGTTTGGGGTTACATTGATCCATTTTTCTCTTGAGTAACTAAAATCTGCATTGACCCGGATATTCAGTTGGTTTGATTTTTTGGATTGGGGGTCGAAGATATGCAGATAACCACCTTGTTCATACACTATTTTGCCACCGCCGGCATCCAGACTTTTTACATCAAAATCTTTGTGAAAGGTGATTTGTTTTTCTTCTTTGGTGAGCGGATTATAAGACCAGACATTATTTGCAAAGTCCCGTTCAGAAAGATAATATACTACGTTATTTAACCAAACGGGATCTGTGTGTCTTTCGTTGTCCATTTGTTTGGTTTGCTGCAATTCTAAAGTGGCGAGATTGACAATCCATATAGGTTTAGCCTGTCCGCCCCGGTAATTTCTCCATTCAGGATCCCAAAAACTGATTTGCTGATAAGCGATGTATTGATCGTTTTCAGAGATTTCTCCTTTTACGGCTCTTGGTATAATGAGGGCCACCGGGTGTCCTCCATCTTTACTAATTGTAAATAATTTTGATTCTTTGGTGGGTACGTTGCCATCCCTGGATGATGAAAATATGACAGACTTTCCGTCAGGTGTCCATCCACATACTACATCCTGGCCCGGATGATAGGAAAGTCTTTTAGGTTCTCCACCTTCTTTTGGGATGATATAGACATCTGTGTTTCCATCATATTGTCCCGTAAATGCGATAAAATTGCCGTCAGGCGAAAAGTGCGGATTGGTTTCCAACCCTACATGTGTCGTCAACCTTGTGGATGTACCTCCATTGGTGGATGTGAGCCAAAGATCATTGGCATAAACAAAAACGATATGATCTTTGCTTATGGTCGGCTCCCGGAGTAGCATCGTACCCTGAGAAAAGACATTTGCGGTGATGAGGATAGTTAAAAATAGGATTGACTTCATGAAAAAAGTTTTCGATTTTATTAAAATATTTTCTGTGGCAATGATTTTAAAAATCAGGCAAGGCAAATGTAAAAGTAAAATTTGAATATAAGTAAAAAAGTCAAAACAGGGAGAGCTCAAAAATGACTTTATTGTTATATTCTGACGTTATAATCGCCAATAATGATACTAATTGGCGAATACAATTGCCAAACGGAATTATGCTCTTAGTTAATTTTAACCATACCACAAGAGAATCAATCGATTTAATATCATCGTTTCTTGGAAGCGACATCAGAAAACTATCAATCTGCCATTGTGTTTTATCAAACTTTTCTGCATTGATATATCCGCAAAAAGATGTATCTTTTGGTATGATGGGAATATCTACGACAGGCCCATCCTTGTCACATGTATTCATGAAAAATATTATGACTATCACAAATATTAATGTCTTGATGATTTGGAACTTAGCGAAGTTAACCAACATTATTTATAAAATTCATTGTTTTCTAATGACTACTAATTTTGGTGGGTCAGAAAGGATTATCATTAAATGCAAATTTATAAATCCACCATCTATTGTTTTTATTCTTATTAAATAATCAACCATTGGTGTAATAAATAGGATACAACAAACATATTTTACTTCCACTACACATTTTTCTTTATGGAACCAGTCTTTTATTTTGTCCATTGGTGTTGGATCAGTAATCGAAATTGTTGATAAGAAACTATCAATATACCATCGTGTATTTTCAAATTTTTCATCATTGATGTATCCACAGAAAGAAGTATCTTGAGGAATAACCTGAGGATCTTCTACAGGTCCATCCTTGTCACATGTTGTCATGAAAAATATCATAACTATAACAAATATTAATGTCTTGATGATTTGTTGCATGACAACGATGTCTAAACAAGGTTTAAAAAATTCAAAATTTATTAAAACTACTAAATCTTATCGGATCAAAATGTATTATATTTATAGCAGCATTAAATGATTGATCTTTGATCTTTAATTTTAAAAATATTACGCTTTGAAGAGGAATTGATAAAAGACATCCATAACATTTGACTTTTGCATCAACTACACAATCTTTTTGTAATAACCATACCACAAGAGAATCAATAGAATTCAAATCATCGTTTCTTGGAAGCGACATCAGAAAA
>JAYTNJ010000187.1:0-2950 GCA_043748345.1 Saprospiraceae bacterium | reverse complement strand
GCGGATTTCACTGCCGCAAAATATTTTGTTGAAAAAATTATAAAGTCAGTTATTGACAAGCCAATGCAAGGTTGTAAACTATTGAATGTCAACATACCCTCAGGAAAACTGGAAGAAATAAAAGGCATAATGGTATGCCGCCAAGGAGATGGTACTTGGGTAGAAGAATTTCAGGAGGGAACTGATCCAAGGGGAGAAAAATACTACTGGCTGACAGGAAAATTTGTTTCTTTTGAACCCGAAAATAGCACAGATAATGACATAACGGCCCTCAAAAATAAATATGTTTCTGTTGTACCCTCAGGCCATGATCTTACATTACATTCTGCAATAGATAATTTTAAATATTTAGAAAAAATATAATATGATCGAAAAAAATTCTGTACTATTTGGCTTGGTTCTGGGTTGTATAGTTCCAGTAGCAGGCTTTATTTTCTTTGAATTTTTATTCAACACTCTCACATCATTGGGGCTAATGGATGAAGTCAGCGTCAGTACTTCTGGGAGGCGATTTCGAACTCTTACTTTATTGGCCATTTGCACCATTCTTATCCCATTTAATATTGCTATCGCTAAAAAGTGGGATGAGACCACCAGAGGTATCGTCTTCCCTACACTAATTTATGCAGGAGCTTGGGTCTATAAGTTTTATACAGAACTAATAGACTAATCATGAAGTATTACCTAATTGCTGGCGAGGCTTCAGGTGATCTTCACGGTTCAAACCTCATCAGAAGTCTCAAAAAAAATGATGAAAATGGCATCTTTAGGTGTTGGGGAGGTGACAAAATGGAAACGGCAGGAGCATCAATAGTAGAGCATTTTCGTAATATGGCTTTTATGGGTTTTGTGGAAGTAATAAAAAATATTAAAACTATTGTAGGTTTTTTAAATAGGTGCAAAAAAGATATCCAAAATTTTAATCCTGATGTATTAATTCTCATAGATTATCCTGGATTTAACCTTAGGATGGCCAAATGGGGAAAAAAGCAGGGTATTAAAGTGGTATATTACATCACTCCACAGGTATGGGCTTGGCATAAAAGCAGGGTGCACGATCTGGGCAAACATACAGATCTGCTGCTGGTTATATTGCCATTCGAATCATCTTTCTTCAACAAATACGGTTACAAAACCACATTTGTGGGTCACCCTTTACTCGATGCTATTAAAAATTTCACACCAGATATCCCTACTACTCAATCCCTACTGCAATCAAAAGATGTACTTGCACTTTTACCCGGAAGTCGGAAGCAGGAAATTAAAACCATGCTGCCCATTATGCTCGATGCTTGTCGTGGTCTTAATTTTCAATTGGCTATTGCCGGGGCTCCTTCCGTTGATGATAAAATTTACAATGAAATAGTTAAAAAGTCAAGCTTGGACAACCCGCCCACTATAGTAAGAAATCAGACATACACAATACTTTCTTTATCCAAGTATGCACTAGTCAGCTCCGGCACAGCTACTCTCGAAACGGCACTATTTAATGTACCTCAGATAGTTTGTTATAAAGGCAACCCAATTTCTTACTATATTGCCAAACATCTTATTGATCTTCAGTATATTTCACTCGTCAATCTTATAGCAGAGAGAGAAGTAATAAAGGAGCTCATTCAAAATGAGCTCACTTCAGAAAACTTAAAGAAAGAATTGATTAATCTAGAGCCGAATAGTGAAAAAATAAAAAGCCAGTATCTTGAAATAAGGCAATTGTTGGGAAAAGAAGGCGCATCAGACAGAGCAGCTGCTGAGATTATAAAAATACTGATATGAGTATTGATGAAATCTGGCTTCAATTCACTAATGATATCCAGTATGTACGATGGCAGGAATGGATAAGTACATTGACACAAATTGCCAGTGTTTGGTATGCCCGAAAAAATAATATTCTTGTTTACCCCACAGGTATAGTAGGAGTTTTACTGGCATCCTGGGTTTATTTTTTTATTTCTACTCCCCCTCTATATGCTGATGGTTTACTCAATATTTATTATTTTGCAATGAGTGTATATGGGTGGTATAGCTGGACACAAAAGAGTATAAAAGATGAATACCTTTACAAAATTAGTTGGTGTACTTCATCAGAACTATGGTTTGGAATTATGGGGTTTGTCATTTTTTGGATAATAATATTGGTTACCCTCACTTTTATGACTGATTCGAATACTCCTATACTGGATTCATTGGTGTCTGGCTCCGCAGTGACTGCAATGTGGTGGATGGCAAAAAGAAAAATTGAAAACTGGCTTGCCTGGATTCTAAGCAATATGATTGCCATTCCTCTTAATTTTTACAAAGGTTTTATGCTCTTTACCTTAATGTACATCCTGTTTCTGATCATGGCCTTTGCCGGATTTAAGGAATGGCGGCGATCTATTTTGTCCGGTATATGAACTGATTGATAGAGGGATATGGCTGATATTTCTATTTCAAAAATGAGTATTACTCTTTAATCAAAGATTTAATTTATCTTTGTGCCAAATAAAATTTTAGATAAGTGAGCATTTTAATATTTTTGATTATTTCTTACGTACTATTGAGTATCAGTCTTTATATGCTGTTTCCAAAGGCAGGAGTTGATGCTGTAAAAGGACTGATCCCGGGGGTTAATTTTGCTGAATGGTGCAAGATCATAGGCCAGAAACCTACACACGCTTTATGGTTGCTATTCCCAATCGTGAATATATTTATTTTTGCAGGCATGGCAGTTGATCTGGTTAGATCTTTTGGAAAACTTCAATTTAAACACACAGCAGCGGCAGTGATGTATGCTCCAGCAGCTTTCTTTAAACTTGCCTCAAACCCCAATGACAAATACGTAGGAAGTACTCTGACTCTTGAAGCGGATTATCTAAAATCAGTTGAAGATGCAAAGGCCGCAGGAGATCAGTATAAACTCAAGGCCCTTGAGGAAAAAAATCCCTATAAAAAATCAGTCTTACGGGAG
>JAYTNJ010000186.1:0-18250 GCA_043748345.1 Saprospiraceae bacterium | reverse complement strand
GACCAACAAAAGAATCAAAAGAAAAACGACTTTTAGAAAAAAAGCAATCAGGATCCATAAAATCAATGAGAGGCAATCTCAAAAATAAGGAATTATGATTTTTTAATTTATTATAATTTTATTACAACTAACAGATTTATATATATCTATACTTTATATAAAATTAGTATACAAATTTTACGAAGATATTTAAATTTCATTTATATTTGGGATCAGATTTCGTACACATACAGCAGAAAGGAGAAACTTTATATTGTTTTTTACTCTCTTAAATACAAAATAACCCAAATGAAAGTTGTATTTTTTAAAATTTTATTATTTTCTGCTCTTTCTTGTAACTATTTATTTGCACAGAATATCGCAATTAAAAATTCTGGAGCAGCTCCTGACAGTTCAGCGATTTTAGATGTTAATTCCGAAAGTAAAGGAGTATTGATACCAAGAATGACATTGGCTAAACGTGACTCCATCAAATCTCCATCCATAGGTTTGTTGATTTATCAGACTAATATGAATCCGGGATTCTATTATTTTACCGGGATTATTTGGGCATCTATTTCAACCGGAACTGGTGGTGCAGAACAGCACTATGTTGGTGAGTTTCTTGGTGGAGGGATTGTGTTTTATGTGTATAATAATGGAAATCATGGGCTGATAGCATCTTTGTCAGATGTACACGATGGGATAAGTTGGGGAGATGGTGCTATAAATATTATCAATTCAGAGAGTGAATACGATGGGCCATCAAATACAGAATCTATTGTCACACAACTTGGATCGGATTCACATCATGCTGCCAAAATATGTGATGCTTATACCGGCGGTGGTTTTTCTGATTGGTATTTGCCTTCTATCTGGGAGCTTAATTTGTTATTTAACGAAGCTTTTATCATATCTTTAAAACTTAATTCTGATACAAATCCTGCAACCAAAGGGTTTAGTCTTTCTACAAATTATTGGAGTTCAACAGAAAGGAGCACTTCCGAAGCATGGCATCAAAATTTTGGGTTTGATTATCAACATTCCAATAATTCAAAAATATACCTTCACAGGGTTAGGGCAGTTCGAAAATTTTAAGTCTGCCTTAATTTATCTTAATATAGTGGTAATCAACATTCTGATTAATTCTATAATTAATTGTTTTCAGGCAACAACGCAAAGGATATGTTACTGCTTATGTGCATTATTGATCTTAAAGATGTGCTAAAACAAGCAAAAATTTAACAACTCCAATAATTTGAAGATTAAATCACTAAAAGGCCAAATTTATTATAAGTCTGTTCTATATTTAGAGTGGTCTTTTTGTAAACTCTCCGTTTTGTTTTCTCATGATTTGTAAAGGATTTTCATCTTTTAACTCATCGGGTAGCAAATATTTGGGACAATCCTGAAAACAAAGCGGCCGAACCCATCTTTTGATGGCATCCATACCCACTGAAGTAAATCTGGCATCAGTAGATGCGGGATACGGGCCCCCATGGACGGTAGCATTGCCTACTTCAACACCTGTAGGTACACCATTGAAAACAATCCTTCCAGCTATATTTCGGCCTATATTTATCAGGTCTGAATTGATTTCCAGATCGTGGGAGGTACCCATAATAGTAGTAGTAAGCTGACCTTTTAACTTTTTCCAGACATTAATCATCTGGATTCTGTTATTACAAACTATGATCATAGAAAAAGGTCCGAAAACTTCATGTTGCAAATTTGGATTTTGTAAAAATGTTGCCGCATCTACCCGCGCCAACACAGGGCTTGCCTCTATATAACCTTCAGCATGAGCATGATATACAGTTTCTACTCCTTTGCAGGAAAGAACATTTGCCATACCGGATGTATAATTTTTGTAAATGCCTTCATGCAGCATTTTATATGGTGGTATAAGTGACAGTTCAAGAGCAAGCAAACTCGTAAAATGATTTAAAACACTGCTTTTGATTCCTATCAAAATACCAGGATTAGTACAAAATTGTCCTACTCCTATGGTAATAGATGATGCATAGGCCTTAGCTAGTTCAGGGGCTTTATGCATTAATAGGTCTTTCAGTAAAATAACAGGGTTTGTGCTTCCCATTTCTGAAAAAACAGGTATAGGTTCTTCTCGTTGTTGTGCATAATCAAAAATTGCCCTTCCCCCAGTTAAACTCCCTGTAAATCCAACTCCTGCGGTTAATGGATGCTGTGTCAGAATTCTACCTGTTTCAAATGAGTCGCTCTGAACATGCTGAAAAACATATGGATGTAAACCACATTGTGACACAGCATTTTGGATAGCCCCTGCAACAAGAGCTGAAGTTTTGGGATGCGAAGGATGACCTTTTACTACAACTGAACACCCAGCAGCAAGTGCTGAAGCAGTATCACCACCTGCGGTAGAGTAGGCCAATGGAAAATTTGATGCCCCAAATACTAGTATCGGCCCTAAGGCTACTGCCATTTTACGCATATCAGGTTTTGGAAGTGGTTTTCTTTCCGGATTACCTGAATCGATTACTCCTTCAACCCAACTACCTTCTTTTACCAAATCTCCAAAAGCTCTCAACTGAGAACACGTCCTTCCTCTCTCCCCATTGAAACGTGCCAGTGGAAGATTACTTTCATCAGATGCAGTCTCGATGAGCTTGTCCCCAAGATTTTCGATATTTTCAGCAATTTGATATAAAAATTCCTTTTTTTTAGCCCCGGAAGCAAACTGATATGTCAGAAATGCTTCATGCGCTTGTTCCATGATTTTATTCAGTCCTTCTGGCATTTTGTATTGTGATTATAGTTGAGGTAATTGCGGCCGAACAGAAATAGCGTCGCTAATGACTTTTTGAACATGGTTTCGTTCTGAACCTATGAGTGTGAGCCTGGGAGCTCTCACATATTCTGATCCGATTCCCTCTGCAACTTCTGCCAGTTTGATGTATTGGACTAGCTTTGTATGAATATCTAATTCCAATAATGGTAAAAACCATCTATAGATAGTGAGTGCTTCAGAAATCCGATTTTGTTTTATAAGTTCATAAATAACCACGGTCTCACGAGGGAAAGCGCAAACCAATCCAGCAACCCATCCATCTGCCCCCATTAGAAGTTCTTCCATAGCCAAAGTATCGACCCCACAAAGAATGCTTAATCTGTTCCCAAAACGATTTCGTAATCTTGTAACATTTGAAATATCGCGAGTCGACTCTTTTATTGCCTGAATATTTTTGCATTCCGTCAGTTCTTCAAACATATCCAAAGTAACATCTGTCTTATAATCTATTGGATTATTATATATCATGATAGGGAGATCAGTAGAATCAGCCACAGTTGTAAAGTAAGCCACACATTCTCTATGGTCAGGCTTATATCTCATAGGTGGGAGCATCATGAGTCCTTGAGCACCCCATTTTTTTGCCAACTCAGCCTGACGAACAGCTTCGTTTGTCGAACCTTCTGCGATATTAAGAATAACTGGTACCTTTCCTCCAACAAATTCGACAGTAGTTTTGACCAATATTTGTTTTTCGTCTTCGGTTAATGTGCTGGCCTCACCTAGTGTACCGCCCAAAATTATACCATGTACCCCAGCATCTAATTGCTTATTCAGGTTTTTGATATACATAACTATATCAATCTCTTGATTTTGGTCAAACTTGGTAGTAAGGGCAGGAAAAACACCACTCCATTGGATCATAAGTAAAATATTTATTTATTTTTTTAGAAGTCAAAAGTAAAATAAAAAATGAGTCGGCACAATTATTTAAAAGGTTTTGCCATAAAATCTATGTCTTAAGTTTCTCCAATTAGAAATATTTACAAAAAAAAAGCCCTGAAAACAGGGCTTTTTTATCTTTTACTTTTTAAGTAAATCTCTTATTTGAGTAAGTAACTCTTCTTGAGTTGGCCCTGCAGGAGCTGGAGCTGGTTCTGGTTTTTTGGCCGCATTCATTCCTTTGATGATAAAAAACATTACAAATGTTATTATTAAGAAATTCAGTACTGTACCTACTAATGAACCATAGAGAATGGCAGATTCAGGTGTTGTAACTACACCCGCTGCATCCTGAACTTCTGGTGATAGTACTAGTTTCGCTTTACTTAAATCTCCCAATTGGAAAATTTGACCAAAAATAGGCATGAAAACGCCATCTACAAATGCTGTTGTTATTTTCCCAAAAGCAGTAGCTAATACTAAACCGATTGCTACGTCTAATAAATTGCCTTTAAATGCAAAATCTTTAAATTCTTTTAACATAATGTTTTGTTTAAGTTAGTTTTGAAATTATTAAATTATTGTTTTGACAAGGATACTATAAAAAGTTACACAAAGGTCAAAAATTATTATAAAAATATGCAAAGGAGAAACGAAATTAATTACAACTCCTTTATTTATAATAAGTTATATTATAATTATTTTTATTTATTCAGTTCAGCCCTGATCTGATTGAGTGCCGATCCCCACTTCACCCAGTCAATCTGCGCCTGATTGTAAGTGTGGTTAACTTCAATAAATTCATCAGTTTTATCAGAATGTTGAAGTCTGATTGTTAGATTTTTTCCAGGCTCCATAGTATCAAACCCAAGAATTGATATTTCATCATCCTGTCTTATTTTATCATAATCTGAAGGATCGGCAAAAGTAAGAGCTAGCATTCCTTGTTTTTTAAGGTTTGTTTCATGGATCCTTGCAAAAGACTTGACTACTACTGCTTTCACCCCAAGGAATCTTGGTTGCATTGCTGCGTGTTCTCTGGATGACCCCTCCCCATAATTTTCTTCCCCAAACACTATTGTACCGATTCCTGCTTTCTGATACATTCTGGCAGAATCCGGAACGGTTTGATATTCGCCTGATGATAAATTTAAAACTTTATTCGTATCATCATTAAATGCATTTAATGCACCGATCAAAGTATTATTGGCTATATTCTCAAGATGCCCTCTATAAGTAAGCCACGGACCAGCCATCGATATGTGGTCAGTTGTACATTTACCTTTTGCTTTGATGAGCAACCTCATCTCCATCAGCTGATCGGAAGTAATAGGCTCGAATGGTGTAAGTAATTGCAGTCTGTCTGATGTAGGTGATACTTTTACTTCTACAAGTGATCCATCAGCAGCAGGAGCTATAAATCCTGCATCTTCTACTGCAAACCCTAATGGGGGCAGTTCCATACCTGTGGGTTCGTTAAGCATGACAGCGACACCAGCTTCATTGATGAGTGTATCTGTGATTGGATTGAAATCCAGACGTCCTGCCAAAGCTATTGCAGTCACAATTTCGGGAGACGCAACAAATGCATGTGTATTTGGGTTTCCGTCCGCTCTTTTTGAAAAGTTTCTATTGAACGAGTGTATGATAGTATTCTTTTCTTTTTTATCAGCACCAAATCTATCCCATTGACCGATACAAGGTCCACATGCATTGGCAAAAACAGCAGCACCTATTTTATTAAATGTATCAATAAAACCATCTCTTTCTATGGTAAATCTCACCTGTTCCGAGCCCGGGGTGACAGTGAATTCTGACTTTATTCTAAGATTTTTATTAAGAGCTTGAGTAGCTATTGAAGCTGCGCGTGAAATATCTTCATATGATGAGTTGGTACATGATCCTATCAAGCCTACTTTAACTTCTATCGGCCAATCTTTTCCTTTATCGGCCAGGACTTCTTTCATTTTAGAAATAGGTGTTGCCAAATCAGGCGTGAAAGGTCCATTGATGTGGGGTTCCAGTTCGGAAAGATTGATTTCGATAAGTTGATCAAAATATGGAGCAGGGTCAGCATAACATTCAGCATCAGCTGTCAAATATGCTGCTATAGTATCAGCATATTGAGCTACATCGGCTCTCTCTGTTGATGCCAGATATCTGGACATAGACGCATCATATCCGAAAGTTGATGTAGTGGCTCCGATTTCAGCTCCCATATTGCAGATGGTACCTTTTCCTGTGCATGACATAGATTCAGCTCCTTCGCCAAAGTATTCAACTATAGCACCAGTCCCTCCTTTTACAGTGAGGATACCTGCAACTTTAAGAATAACATCTTTAGGCGAAGACCAGCCGCTGAGTTTTCCGGTAAGCTTGACACCTATAAGCTTTGGCATCTTAAGTTCCCAGGCCATTCCAGCCATAACATCAACTGCATCTGCACCACCCACTCCTATGGCTACCATACCAAGACCACCGGCATTCACTGTATGTGAATCAGTACCGATCATCATCCCTCCGGGAAAGGCATAATTTTCTAAAACCACCTGATGAATGATTCCCGCTCCAGGCTTCCAAAACCCTATTCCGTACTTATTTGATATGGATTGTAGAAAATCAAATACTTCAGAATTTGTGTCCAATGCACCTTTTAGATCCACATCAGCATTTATTTTTGCCTGAATGAGGTGATCACAATGTACAGTACTGGGAACAGCTACTTTAGATCTTCCTGCCGTCATAAATTGCAATAAAGCCATCTGAGCTGTAGCATCTTGCATAGCTACCCGATCCGGTGCAAAAAACACATAGTCTTTCCCGCGCCTGTAATCTTTTAATGGCGAGTCGTGATGTAAATGGGAGTATAGTATTTTTTCAGAAAGAGTCAAAGGCCTGCCCAATGCTTTTCTTGCTGCATCTACTTTTTCCGGAAAGGCAGCATATGCAGCCTTTATCTTTTCTATATCAAATGCCATAATTATCTTACAATTTTACTTAAGTACGCAAATTTACTACTTAATGTGATGAATTAAAAATTCTAGACCAAACAGATTTAAATAAACTAAATTCATTTCTCCATTACATGTCTATTTCTAAATTTACGGCAACATCAATTTGATAATCATTTGAACCTAATTGATTTTATTGCTCATATAAGTTTCAGCCCAGGTATCTATGTTGTATTATTTTAGTTTAACAAAAATATGATTTCAAAGTTAAAAATATATCAGAATGACTGTAAGTAGTAAATAAGTTAATATTCTCAAGGATTCATCACCACAGATAATGGACTTATAAAAGGCAATCAAATTATGATGACGAACAAATGATTTGGATATCTCTATATTTTTTTAGTTTTGCAACAACTTTTAAAAATTGACCTGGGTTATCTCAGAATAGAAATTAGTAATGCTTTCGTTTGTGGATAATTATGGTTTTAATAAAAAATATCTTTGATATGTGCCATAAGTATTTTAAAGATCAAAAGTGCCTCTATATGTGTTGCCCAAAAAATTTAAGTAATATAAACAAATCTTATTCATGTTTTCTGACTATTTAAAACTTGGAATTGATCATATTCTAGACCCTAATGGATATGACCATATTCTATTTGTCACTGTATTATGTGCACTTTATAAACCGGATCAATGGAAAAAACTCATAATTTTAGTGACAGCTTTTACGTTGGGCCATAGTCTTACCCTTGCTTTGTCATCGTTGGATATTTTGTCTATAAATCCTATGTTTGTTGAAATACTGATACCCATTACGATAATTATTACTGGTATATACAATATTATCAATGTACGAATGCAAACCAACGGGGGTAGCCAATTGAAATGGAATTATTTACTGGCATTGGCTTTTGGCCTTATACACGGACTGGGTTTCTCCAATTATTTTAAAGCTATCTTAGGGAGGGATAATGATATCATTTCACCACTTTTTGCTTTTAATCTTGGGGTGGAATCTGGTCAAATACTCATAGTGGGGATTATAATGGCCCTTTCTTTTTTCTTTATTAATATAATGAAATTGAATAAAAAGATTTGGACTACTACCGTTTCAGTAATAGGTATCCTTTTAGCCGGAACTTTGTTGATAGAAAAATTATAAAATAATATATATGTCATTTAAACATTTGCTTACACCTTTGGATCTGGGTTGGACGACCATAAAAAATAGGGTATTAATGGGCTCAATGCACACAAACCTGGAAGAAATACCCGGAGGATTTGAACGGGCGGCTATTTTTTTTGCTGAAAGAGCCCGAGGGCAGGTAGGCCTGATTGTTACCGGTGGGATATCTCCTAATGAAGAAGGTTGTGTAGCTCCTCATGCCGCTAAACTGACAACTGAAGAAGAAGTCATAAAACACCAAATTATTACAACTGCAGTGCATAATGAAGGCGGCAAAATTTGTATGCAGATACTTCACACGGGCAGATATGGATATCATCCAAAAAATGTTGCCCCTTCTTCCATTCAAGCTTCCATAAATTTTTTTAAGCCAAGAGAAATGAGTCTGGATGATATAAACCAGACCATTCATGATTACGTAAAATGTGCTATTCTTGCTCAAAAGGCAGGTTATGATGGAGTAGAAATAATGGGCTCAGAAGGATACTTAATCAATCAGTTTATAGCATTGAGAACCAATGTGCGCGAAGATCAATGGGGTGGTTCTTATGAAAACAGGATCAGATTTCCCATTGAAATAGTTAAAAGAACCAGAGAAGCAGTAGGTGAAAAATTTATCATCATATACAGGTTGTCAATGCTTGATCTGGTAGAAGGTGGCAGTACTTGGCCAGATGTTGTACAATTGGCTAAAGAAGTAGAAAGAGCAGGAGCGTCAATCATAAATACGGGCATAGGCTGGCATGAAGCCAGAATACCCACAATAGCTACAATGGTGCCCAGAAAGGCCTTCGCTTGGGTCACAAAAAAACTTAAGCCTGAAGTAAATATCCCACTAGTGGCTGTCAATAGGATAAATACACCTCAAATTGCTGAAGAGGTACTCGCTGATGGATGCGCAGATATGGTATCTATGGCAAGACCTATGCTGGCAGATGCTGAATTTGTGCTCAAAGTTATAGAAGGAAGGCAGGTTGAAATTAATACCTGTATCGCTTGCAATCAGGCTTGTCTCGATCATACATTTCAGCTTAAAATTTCTTCCTGTTTGGTTAATCCACGCGCTTGTCATGAGACAGAACTGACTTATATCCCTGCAGAATTTGGTAAAAAGATCGCCGTCGTTGGTGGAGGGCCTGCAGGACTTGCTTGTGCACACATTGCAGCGATGCGGGGGCACGAAGTTACTTTATATGAAGCATCGGGTAAACTCGGAGGTCAGTTTAATCTTGCCAAAGTAGTGCCTGGTAAAGAAGAATATGCCGAAACAATACGGTATTATGAGCAAATGCTCTCTAAATACAAGGTAGATATAAAACTAAATACAAAAGCTGTTTTGTCAGATTTTACTGATCATAAATTTGACGAAATAGTGCTTGCTAATGGTGTCCTGCCAAGAAGCCTGGAAATACCCGGATCTGATCACCCCAAAGTTGTAAGCTATGCCGATGTTTTAAACCAAAAAGTGATAACGGGTACGTCGGTAGCAATAATAGGGGCAGGAGGTATTGGATTTGATGTAGCAGAATTTCTGTCTCATAAACATGCTGAAACAAATGAAATTGAAGCCTTTCTGAATGAATGGGGAGTGGATGATCAGTATCGCCATTCAGGAGCATTAAAATCACCTGAAATCACACCATCTCCAAGACAGATATTTCTGCTCAAAAGATCAACGGGAAAACATGGAGCTTCTCTGGGAAAGACAACAGGCTGGATTCATAAAACTAGTTTGATCAATAAAAAAGTAAACATGCTTTCCGATGTGACATATCTTAAGGTAGATGACCAAGGACTTCATATCGATATCAAAGGCGAAACTTCGGTGCTGAATGTTGACCACGTTGTGGTATGTGCCGGACAAACGTCTGAAAGGTCTTTGTATAATGAACTGATAGCACAAGGGTTTAGCCCTCATCTCATCGGTGGTGCGGATACGGCTGCAGAACTTGATGCAAAAAGCGCTATACACCAGGCCTGTCATCTGGCAGCAATTATGTGATACATCTTAAATTTGACCAAACATTATGTTATTAGCTGTAGTAGGGCTACATTCGTTAACAATTAATAAATTAATAAAATGAAGAGACACATATTTATTCTGCTTATCATAACAATATTGAGCTGTGAAGAAGACAATATCGCGGATATGGTGATAAAAAATGCTAATATTTATGCTGTAGATACCACTTATGTAAACGCAAGTGCAATAGCTTTTAAAGATGGATTGATATTGAAGATTGGAACAGAAGAAGAGATCAATATATTGACAGGCAATAAAACTGAAGTAATTGATGCTAAAGGAAATTTTGTAATGCCTGGATTTATCGAAGGGCACGGTCATTACTCAGGATTAGGTTATAGTCTCATTAATCTCAATTTTTTAACATCCAGAAGCTGGGAAGATATAGTAACTGCTGTAGGCAAACGATCCAAAGAAGTAAAACCGGGCGACTGGATCATAGGCAGGGGCTGGCATCAGGAAAAATGGGACAGCATTCCCAAACAAAATATGTATAATTATCCTTTTCATTATACATTGAGCGAAGTTTCTCCTGATAACCCAGTTCTGCTGTATCATGCATCTGGCCATTCAGTGTATGCTAATCAGAAGGCAATGGAAATAGTCGGAATAAATAAAGAAACATCAAATCCAGTAGGTGGTGAGATAGTAAGAAATACAGAAGGCGAGGCAATTGGTGTATTTGAGGAAAGAGCAATGAGCGTATTCAGGCAAAAGTATAACGAATATATTTCAACGAAAGATCAAAAAGCATTGGACTCAGTTTGGTATTCTGCCATTACAAAGGCAGAAGACGAATGTTTGCGCAAAGGTGTGACCTCTTTTCAGGATGCCGGCAGCAGTTATGATGAATTGGGAAAGTATGAAAAATTGGCTCGTGAAGGCAAAATGAAAGTGAGATTGTGGGCGATGGTAAGGCATCCTGCCAAAGACCTCGAAGGAAAAGCAGGTAATTATAAACGTATCAATGTGGGTAATAATTTTTATACCTGCAATGCAATTAAATCTGAAGTTGACGGTGCATTAGGTGCTTTTGGAGCTTGGCTTTTAGAGCCATATTCTGATAAACCAGGGTTTAAAGGTCAAAATACTACTGATATCTATGATGTAAAAAAAATAGCAGATATTGCTATGGAAAATGATATGCAGTTTTGCGTGCATGCCATAGGTGATCGTGCCAATAGAGTTGTACTTGATATTTACGAAGGGGTAATAAATAAAAATGTCAATAAAAAAGATTTGAGGTGGAGGATAGAACATGCCCAACACCTTAATCCGGACGACATACCAAGATTTTCAAAATACGGAATTATTGCATCTATGCAAGGTATTCACTGTACTTCAGATGCGCCTTTTGTGGTGAAGAGATTGGGAACTGAAAGAGCTAAATATGGCGCATATCCGTGGCGCTCTTTGTTAGATAAAGGAGTTGTAATTGCCAATGGTACCGATGCGCCGGTTGAAGATGTTGATCCAATCAAAAGTTTCTACGCATCTGTGACCAGAAAAAGAGAAGATACTGGTATGGTGTTTTTTCCTGAGCAGAGTATGACAAGAGCTGAAGCCATTTATTCATACACATTAGGTAATGCCTTTGCTGCCTTTGAAGAAAAAATTAAAGGCTCTTTACGTCAAGGTAAAGTGGCCGACATAGTAATTTTATCCAAAGATATCAGTAAATGTTCTGATGATGAGATATTACAAACCAAAGTACTATACACTATTACAGACGGTAAAATCAGATATAAATCCTGAATCATATTATCATAAATTATTTCAAACGTTAGATTGATGAAAAAACAATGGTATGATTATATACCTCATCCGGTTGTGATGCTTTTCGGTATGTTGTTGATGGCCGCTGCTATGAGTTATATAATTCCTGCCGGCTCTTTCGATAGAGTGGAAGTAGATGGAAGGATGAGTGTGGTGCCCGGTTCATTTAAGGCGATTCCTTCAGATCCACTCTCATTAATGGATTTATTTATGGCTTTGCCATTAGGGTTCAAAACAGCGGTAGATATTATTTTTATAGTGCTGGCAAGTGGCATCATGTTTGGTTTTATGGAAAAATCCGGTGCTATAGAAAATGCTATCGGCACATTGGTGAAAAAGCTTGGACTTGAAAGGAAGTATCTCATAGTTGTAATTATGACATTTGTTTTTGGGTCTTTGGGTGTATTTGTTGGATATGAAAATAATATTGCAATGGTTCCTATCGCTTGCCTTCTTAGCCTGGCTTTAGGAGGGGATTTAGTGCTCGCCGCTGGAATTTCAGTAGGTGCAATTACGGTTGGGTTTGGATTGTCTCCCGTGAATGCATATACCATCGGAACCGGGCATAAAATTGCTCAATTGCCCTTATTTTCAGGATGGGAGCTCAGGACTGTTCTTTGTTTATTATCGTTAAGTATTCTTGCGTATTACAACATAAGATATTTTAAAAAAATATCCGATTCTCCTGAAATTAGTTTAGCCAAAGGAATCGATATACAAGGTTTCGCACTATCTAAATCAATCTCTGAGTACACCATGGGAACTAAAGACAAAATGATTTTTGTATCTTTTATTTCTGCTATCATTGTTATTCTCTATGGAGTATTTGTCCATCATTGGTTTATAAATCAGATTTCAGCCATATTTTGTATTCTTACTGTTGTAATAGGATTGATCAATAGAAATACAAGTAAGGAATTCGGGACCATTGTTTTGGATTCTGTTAGTACTGTGGCTCCCGGAGCTTTTATGGTGGGCTTGGCTACAGCCATTAAAGTGGCCCTTGAGATGGGCCAGATCAGTGATACTATTTCTCACTTTTTATCTCAATCGCTTATTCATTTACCCCTTGAATTTTCGGCAGTAGGAATGGCACTTGCTCAGGCTTTTATGAATTTTATTATTCCATCGGGAAGCGGACAGGCTTTAGCTACACTGCCGGTAATGGTACCTGTTGGTGAAGTATTAGGTATGACGAGGCAATCAACTATATTTGCTTTTCAGGTGGGCGATGGTGTTTCAAATCTGATAAATCCGGCACATGGGGGTATTGTCGCGATGCTAAGTATGTGCAGAATTCCTTTTGACAAATGGCTTAGATTTATTTTTCCTTTATTTATAATTTTATTATTAGTATCGCTTACTTTTGTAGCCATCAGTGTTCCAATGCATTATGGACCATTTTAGAATATTATTGAATGATTAGCCAGATAAAAAATATAATTTTTATTTTTTTTACAACACTTACGACTTTAAAATCTGACGCAATAAAGTATATACTTATTTCGGGACTCGTTGCTTTGGGGATTTTTGGATCTATGATTTGGATTACCTGGACGCTTTCAGGGGCAGCATCGGGATATATTGCAGCCTTGACTCCATGGGATTGGGCACATGAATCGGCCGTTTTTGGTTTTATTACAGGGCTGGCAGTTATTATTGGGTTCATTTTGATAATGAAATATATTCTGCTCATGATATTATCTCCTTTGCTCAGCTATATTTCAGAAAACGTCGAAAAGAGCCTAGATAAAGAATATAAATCAGAGGGTTTTTCAGTGGTATCATCCACAGCAAGAAGTTTTCGTATCAATTTGCGCAACATGGTAAAAGAAATATTTATTACTATATTTTTACTTATAGCTGGTATGATACCGATAGTTAATTTCATTGCCTTACCTTTATTACTTTTAGTGCAGGCATATTTTACAGGATTTGGTATCATGGACTTTTATTTGGAAAGACATCATACATTTGGCCAAACGATAAAGGAAGTGTATCGCAATAAATATGCTGCAATAACATTAGGAAGTTTATTTATTTTACTGTTTGCCATACCAGTTTTAGGTGTGATTATTGCTCCCTATCTTACCACCGTGACAGCGACTAAATATTTTTTAAAAAATAATCAATTGAAATAATTTTATGGAAGAATATGCTCAAATACTCAACTACGCAGTCCCATTCTTTATGATACTCATTGTTGTAGAATATGGTTTAAGTTGTTATATGCATATTAAAGTCAATCGTCTTTTCGATACGATTTCAAGTCTGAGTTCAGGCCTCACCAATGTGATCAAAGATGTACTTGGTCTGGTCATCGTCATCGTCGGATACCAATGGTTTTATGATCGTTTTGCAATATTTCACATCGAATCTACTCTACTCCTGTATATTTTAGCTTTTATCGGAATGGACTTTGCTGGATATTGGGTGCATAGGTGGAGTCATAAGATCAATGTATTCTGGAACAGACATATTATCCACCATAGCAGTGAAGAATTCAACTTGTCTTGTGCACTTAGACAGTCAGTTTCAGAGATTTTTGCATTGTTTACTTTTACATTCTTACCGATGGCAATACTCGGTATTCCCATTAAAATAATTGCTGTAGTGGGTCCATTGCATCTTTTTGCCCAGTTTTGGTATCATACGCGCCTAATAAATAAGATGGGATGGCTCGAGTATATTTTAGTTACCCCATCACACCATAGAGTACACCATTCCATCAATACTCAATATATGGATAAAAATTATAGCCAGATATTTATCATTTGGGACAAATTATTTGGTACTTTTCAGCCTGAACTCAAAGACGTGCCCCCCGTATATGGTGTAACGAGGGCTGTGAAAACCTGGAATCCCTGGATAATCAACTATCAACATATCTGGCTTTTGATCAAAGATGCATGGCGAACAAAGTCGTTATGGGATAAAATTAGGATTTGGTTTATGCCTACAGGTTGGAGACCCAGTGATGTAGTAGCGAAGTTTCCTGTTCAGTATACGACTGATATTTATCATCGTCCCAAATATGACATCAGAGCTTCAGGATTGTTTGAAATTTGGTCTTCTCTTCAATTGCTAATAACCATGGCGTTGATGATGTATCTTTTTAACAATATAGGACAGATATCTGCACCATTTATTCTTTGGTATGGTATATTTCTTTTCGTTTCTATTTTTGCATACACAAGTCTGATGGACGGACACATACAAGCAGTTATTGCGGAAAGTATTAAATTTACTTTAGGCCTTTGGTTATTTTGGTCATCTGGTTTTTCGTGGTTTGGATTGGAAAAAGTCCTTCCTTCGGGAAATTTTGTCATGCTCGGATATTTAATTATTTCTATGGGTGTCACTTTATTTTTTTATTGGAAAGAAAGACCTGTGGAAGAAGATGTTTTAGATTTTCAGATAGAAATATCATGATATTATTTTTCAGGTTTATTTGTTGAAAATCATATTTTAGTTGAGTCAGATTTTAATTTTCTTAAACAAATGTAAGTCAGGACATTTATTCATCACTTTTTTTGTGACAATGATGTTTTTGCCTAGAATTGTCAAAAAAGGTATGTTTGGCGATGGACTATTGTATGCTTCTATGTCTCGAAATATGGCAGAAGGAAGAGGCTCATTCTGGAAGCCTTATTTCTCTTCGTCCTACTGGCTGGAAAATATACCAGACACCTATTACGAAAATCCTCCCTTGATGCTGTGGCTCCAATCATTATTGTTCAGGATGACAGGGGATCATTGGTGGGTGGAAAAAGTATTCTGCATTTTCATATTGATTGTGAATATTGTCCTTTTAAGATTTCTCTGGAATATTATTTTTAGCACAAAAGAGGAATATAAAAAATATTGGTATTTGGTTGTATTTTGGTGGTATCTTATTCCGGTCGTCATTTGGGGAAATGTCAATAATATGATGGACAGTGTGTTGCTTTCGTTTTGTCTGGCAGCTATAGCTTTTCTAATAAAATCTTTTGAGAAAAAAGATAAGACTGACTTTATTGCCCTTTCTTATGCAGGTATCTGTATTTTTTGTGGTGTACTTACAAAAGGACCTGTTGCTATTTATCCATTATCCATTCCTTTGATTTATTTTATGGTTAAAGGGGATATGAAGTTTATACAATTACTGAAAATCACTCTGGGATGTAGTTTTATCGTATTTTTCCTATTTGCTTTGTTGCTTATAGTCGAAACAGATGCATTATTTTTTTTCAGTCAATACTGGGAGCAGAGGTTAAAAGCTGTAATTGTTGGGAGCAGAGACGATATGATGCTTTCCGGATGGGATAGATTGTATATTTTAGAGCAGTTGATTATAGAACTTTCTCCCACAGTGGCTATTATCTCTTTTGGTTGGATTTACATAAAAATAAAGAAGATACACATTGATTTTAATGATGTTAAAATATACTCGTTGATATTTATTTTAGCGGGCTTAAGTGCTACATTACCTATACTCATAAGTTCAAAACAAAGTGGTATTTATCTTATACCAGGTATACCTATGTTTTCCATTGCTGCAGCGATGTTAACAGTACCGATAATGACGAAATTAGAATCTTTTGCCTGGCTTCTTTCTCATAGTAATTCAATAAAAATTATTTTTCTGACTTTATTTTTGGGCGTTATCATATTTTCGGTGGCACAATTTGGAAAGCTTGGCAGGGAAAATGATTTGATACATGATATTGAATTATTAAAGAATATTATTCCGCAAGGCAGTAAAATAGGTGTTTGTGAAGAGATGAAAAAAGAATTTGTTATTCATACTTATATGCAAAGAATGGGGAAATATGAACTCAGTAGCTATCCGGAAAAATCTGATTTTGTCCTTCAAGACCATCAATGTCTTATTTTACCCTTACCTGCCGATATGTGCGAATACAATAAAATGGACCTAAAGGATTTGAAGTATTTTCAAGTTTTCAGAAAAAAACAATAATATTTTTTTGTTGTATTTTCAGAATTTATTTTTCCACATCATGCTTTCTACTGGTTTATCAGTGCGTTGATTGTATTTGGCATTTGATTTTCTATTGTAATAGTTTTGGATATCACCGGCCACCATAAAGTAGATGAGTTGGCCGATAGGCATTCCGGCGTAAACACGAACGGGTTGAACACATGAGATCTCAAGTGTCCAATTATTGCAAAATCCTACATCACCTTTACCTGCAGTGGCGTGGATATCGATGCCCAGCCTGCCTATACTGGATTTGCCTTCCAAAAACGGTACAGTGTGGTGTGTCTCAGTGTATTCTTCTGTGACTCCTAGATATAAAGTACCCGGTATCAAAAGAAAACCATCATTTTCTATTTCAAAATGGCGAATTGTATTATGTTTTTTTGCATCAAGTTCATGATTTTCATATACTGCCAGCCACTTGCCAAGATGGACATCATAAGAGTTGGTACCTAGGCAGTCAGAATTGTAAGGCTCAATGATAATATTACCATCTTCTATACTTTTTATTATTTCTTTATCGGAGAGAATCATTAATTTTAATTTTTTTGCGAAGATATGATTTTTATCAAAACCTGTCTATGTAACCCATGTCACATTGGTGGAACTATTTTAGACATATATTTGTATTTAGTATAATTCAAGTAAATAAAAAAATGAAATATTCTGAAATAATTAATAGCGATACACCTACATTAATTGATTTTACCGCTTCTTGGTGTGGACCTTGCAAAGCAATGGCACCTGTACTCGAGCAGCTGGCAACAAAATTAGGAGATAAAGGCAAAATCATCAAAATAGATGTAGATAAAAATCCTGGCATAGCTGAGGAAATGAAAATTCAAGGCGTACCAACCTTTGTCTTGTATAAAAAGGGTGAGATAATCTGGAGACAATCAGGTATGCAGTCATTAACACAACTAGAAAAATTGATGGAAGGAGCGCAGTAATCAATCCTTATTAAATGCCACACTTTCCACCCAATGTACCGCTTTCCTACCTGTAAAATCACGAATCTGATGTCTGCAACTGAATCCATTGGTGACAACCATTGTGTTTTTATCTGATTTTTTAATCACTGGAATCAAAACCAACCCGGATATCTTTTTGGAAATATCATAATGTTCCACTTCATACCCAAAGGATCCTGCCATCCCACAACAACCAGAATCTAATTCGGAGCAGGAAGCCGTAGGTATACTCTTATATATTGACTGCATGCCGCCTGTCCCGAAGCTTGCTTTCTGATGACAATGGCCATGTAGTAAGATATCTGCCGATTTAGCTATAAATTTACCTTTTAACTGCCCGGTCGCCAAAGCATCTGCCAGGAAAACATCGATCGCCAGTACATTATTTTTTAGTATTTCTGCAAGGGCGTTATCTTCTATCAGATCGGGAAGGTCATCAATCAATGCTGTAGTGCAGGATGGCTCGCAAACAACGACTTTCATGTCCTGAGTGATGTAAGGCATAAGTGCCTCTGCTACTTTTGTCCCTGAAGATGTAGCTTCTTTGAGAAAACCGTTTGATATCCTGGGTCTCTGGCAGCACCCTACTGAAGCCAAAACTACATCATAATCACAGTCATTGAGCAATTTTATGGCTGCTTTTCCTACCTCAGGTTCGTGATAGTTGA
>JAYTNJ010000185.1:0-6002 GCA_043748345.1 Saprospiraceae bacterium | reverse complement strand
TTGCTTAAAAAATTTATCATCTCAATAAAAAAGTCAAAAAAAATATCAAAAAATGTGATCAATTAAAACAATTTCAGCCCAACTAGTCTTGTATATTTATCCAAATTTTAGGTTTGCGGATTTAAGGATTTAATAAATAATTAATAACAAAACAAAGATATGTGCATAGTTCAGCCGCTATTGTTAACTATCTTTCTCCCTTCTGTTATTCACATGTTAAGCATTGATATATTTCTTAAGGATTAGTAAATCATTCTTAGATTTGATATAAAATCAACGTATTCTTGAGAGACAATCATGTCAGATTACTTACAGCATTTGGAATCTTAGCCATAATTTGCATCTTTTTGATTCAGATATTTTGGGTCAAGCAGGCATTTGATATCTCTGAGAGTCAATTTGAGCAGAATGTAACTGTGGCATTAAGACAAGTTGCTGAAAAGATTGCCATAAAAAACAAAACCAACTTCAACCACAGAAATCCTGTTATCAAGATTAACCCAAGACATTATGTGGTAGAGGTCAGAAGTGATATTGATGCTTCTTTACTGGATTATTATATCAATACTACCTTCAATTATTTTAATATCGATCAGGATGTAGAATATGGTATTTACGGCTGTGAATCCAAAGAAATGGTGTATTGCAATTACATTCAAAAAAACAAACCACAGAAAGAAGTAACAGTTACTGAACTTCCCAAGTTTGAAGGGTTGGATTATTACTTTACCGTAACTTTTCCCCATTATGCTATTGTTTCTCTCAATAATATACCGATGTGGATAGTAACATCAATCGTACTAATAATTGTTGTACTATTTATTTTGTATGCTCTTTTTGTGGTTTTTACTCAGAAGTCAGTGACAAGGATGCAACGCGAGTTTATAAATAATATGACCCATGAATTTAAAACCCCGATATCTACTATCTCTGTCATTCAGCAAGTAATCTCAGACCCTGAAATTGTAAAGTCACCTCAGAGACTTGCCACTTATACCCAGATCATCGGAGATGAAATAGGAAGACTCAATGATCAGGTGGAAAGAGTGCTTCATATATCCAGACTGGAAAAAAGACAGGTAGAGATGCATATAGAAGATATTGATGTACACGAAGTCATTGAAAAGGTAGTGTTTAATCTCACACATTCAGATTATGAAAAAGAAATTAATATCAATCAAAAGCTACTGGCAACATACCATACAATACTTGCCGATAAAATACATTTTACAAATGTGATTTGTAATATCATCGAGAATGGTATAAAATACTCTCCTTATGATACAGAAATTACAGTTACTACCGAAAATATTGGTTCGACAATTACAATAAAAATATCTGATCAAGGTGAAGGAATAGATAAAAAAGAACTTAAAAAGATATTTGAAAAATTTTACAGAATATCCAAGGGAGATACTCATAATGTGAAAGGATTTGGGCTCGGACTTTTTTATGTAAAACAAATTTCTGATGCACACAAGTGGAAACTAAAGGTCGAATCAGAACCCAATCAATGCACTTCTTTTTATATCACAATTGATCTGAAAACTCAATAAATTTATATGGCAAAGGTATTTTATGTGGAAGACGACGCAAACCTCAGCTTTGTAGTCAAAGATTGCCTTCAGATAGCAGGACATGATGTTCATCATTTTGCAAAAGGAGATGAAGCACTCAGGGCATTCAATAAATTTGATTATGATATCTGCCTGCTTGATGTGATGCTGCCCAATCTTGATGGGTTTTCCCTTACTAAGGCTATTCGTGATAAAAATCCCAATATCCCTGTAATATTTATTTCAGCCAGGGTGCAGATTCAGGACAAACTGGAAGGACTGCAGATAGGAGGGGATGATTATATTTTTAAACCATTCAGTATAGAAGAGCTTCTCCTTAAAGTCGGTATATTTATGAAAAGGAATATATCCGCAGCCGGACTACTGCCGGAAAAAGCATCAAAATTTAATATAGGTATTTATGTTTTCGAGAGTAATGATATGGAGTTGAAATCAGAATCTGAGTCCATAAGACTAACAGGCAGAGAAGCAGATCTGTTGATATTTTTCAATAAAAACAGAAATAAAATTCTGAAAAGAAGAGATATACTTATAGCATTATGGGGAAAAGACGATTACTTTCTGGGCAGAAGTCTTGATGTATTTATCTCCAGACTTCGTAAATTTCTAGCCGGTGATCCCAGTATAAAAATAGAAAATATACCCAGGGTGGGATTTAAATTCAAGGTAGAAGCTTAAATAGGCTTTTGACTTTCAACTTTTGTTATTTCTTCAGATAGATCAGCTCACTGCAGTTTTCATTTCTAAATATATTCTGCGCTGTGGAGCGTATTTCCTCAGCTGTGATGCTCTGATATCGTTCGGCTTCCTGATTGATCAGTGCAGCGTCTCCCAAGGTCTCAAAGTAAGCCAGGCTGATAGCTTTATTCAATACACTCACCTCTGAAAATTCAAGACTACTTTCTAAACCGTTTTTTAGTTTTGTAAGTTCTCTTTCGGGGATAAGGTCATTTTTTAGAAAGTCAAGCTCTTTGTCTATAGCAATTATTGCATCATCCATGAGCACACCTGGCATCGTTTTGCCCTCTACGATAAAGAGTCCGGGATCTGTAGTACCCGAAATAAAAGCATCGATGGTACTGAAAAGTTGCTGCTCTTTATACAATCGCTGATAAAATCGGGATGAGCGACCATTGGAGAGAATATCTGAAATCATATCGCAAACAAAATACTCATCGCTGAGTCGTCCCGCCATGTGATACCCGCGGTATATGGCATCATGAGGCACATCCTGCTTCAAAACAACCTTTCTGAAGTGCTCCTGTTTCAATTCTGAAGGCAGGTTCGGTTTGGAATATACACCTTTAGGAATGTCTGCAAACCACTTTTGGGCCAGCTGGTACCCGTATTCGGGAGATATCCTCCCGGCCATCACTAATACTGCATTATCAGGTCGGTAATATTGATAAAAAAATTCTTCTACCTGATCAAGTGTGGCATCTGATATGTGTTTCATTTCTTTACCTATGGTAGGCCAATGATACGGGTGGTTCTGGTAGGCAAGTTTGCTGAGATGGTGCCACATATCCCCATAAGGTTCACTGAGACAGGTTTCTTTAAACTCTTCTATGACTACTTTTTTTTGAGTATTGAGTGTCTTTTTACTAAATCTAAGTTGCATCATTCTGTCAGATTCCAGCCATAAGGCAGTTTCCACGTTTTGAGCAGGTACCAGTTCATAAAAATTGGTAAGGTCAGAATTGGTAAAGGCATTGTTTTCACCACCTGCTTCCTGAATAGGCCCATCAAAGTCAGGTATATTTGCCGATCCCCCAAACATAAGATGCTCAAAGAGATGCGCAAATCCCGTTTTGTCAGGGTCCTCATTTCTTGATCCGACATTATAAACGATATTCACGGCTATCATAGGTGTGGATTGGTCTTCATGAATGATGACTTTCAGACCATTATCGAGCACAAAACGCTCAAATGTTATCATATTTTTTTTCGATTTTTATTTTTGACAATTCTTTGCCTTCTATTACTATTACTATCTCTCCTTTAGCAGGTTTTTTTGTATAATAATCAATAGATTCGGTTACAAGTTGTGTATTGAACTCTTCAAATATTTTACTTATCTCGCGGGCAACACACACTTTTCTTTCCTGCCCAAGGAAGTCTCTGATCTCTTCCAGACATTTAAGAAGCCTGTGAGGTGACTCGTAAAGGATGATCGTAACGTCAAGTGATGACAGATATTTAAGTCTGGTTTGCCTTCCTTTTTTATGGGGCAAAAAACCTTCAAAATAAAATTTATCTGTCGCCATTCCAGAAGCAACCAGTGCCGGCACAAAAGCTGTAGCTCCCGGGAGACAGCTTACTTTGATCCCTTCTTTGACACAAGCGCGCACCAACAAAAATCCAGGGTCAGAGATACCGGGCGTACCAGCATCCGAGATGAGGGCAATATTTTTTCCCTGCCGAAGATGGTCTAGTATATTCTCCAGTGCACGATGCTCATTGAAAGCATGAAAAGCCCATAATGGTCTGTCAATCATAAAATGTTTGAGAAGGACACCACTGGTTCTGGTATCTTCTGACAGTATGACGTCACAACTTTTTAGCACGGTTATCGCTCTGAAAGTCATGTCTTCAAGATTGCCCACAGGCGTTGGGACTATATATAGCATTCTGATAAATAAGAACTGATACAACCAATCATCTCAATTTCACAGATTTAGTGATGCACAAAAGTAATGATTACCTTTTTAGTACAGATAAAAACATTAAAATTCCGTTAAAATCATACTTTTGTTGCGAAAATGACATTTTGTTTCGGTCATAGCAACAACTGTTGTAAGTTTTGATCGTTATTAAATGGTAAGAAGAGAATTCTAATGAGGCATTATAACCAAAAACTGAAATTTATCCGCACAATATTAAGTACCTTCTTTTTGGCAAGTGGATGTATGGTCTATGGTCAGATACTGAATGATAACTGCCTGTTTGCTACTCCTTTACCGTCTTCAGATAATTATTGTTCGCCCATTGGGGCATTTACAAATATTGGAGCAAAACCCGATTTGGAATTTCCATCGGGAACCGCTGCCTGCGTATCCTTAAAGTGGAGCAATGGGGTGTGGTTTTCTTTTGTTCCGAAACAGCCGGCAGTCTTGATAAGAGTGTTGGGATTTGGCAATGGGGGCACGATGAGAAGTCCTAAGATCGTTCTTTTTAAAAGATGTAATCAATTTGTAACCTGTTCTCCCGGTAAAGATGCGGGAATTGATGAACTTGTTTTTGACGACCTGAATATAGGTCAGACTTATTTTATAATGGTAGAATCTTCAATCGGCGGAGAAGGCACTTTTGGCATTTGTATAGATGATTTTGTGCCAGTGAAGTCGCCTGAAAACGACTGCAGAAACGCCATCGTTTTATGTGATAAATCTCCATTTGTAATAGATCGTCTGGAGGGTAACGGAAGCGACAGAAATGAACTGGACCCAAACATCTGCATCGGAGGAGAGTTTGCATCTGCATGGTATAAGTGGACATGTGATGTACCGGGCAGGCTTACTTTTACCTTGACACCAAATAATAATATTGCCAATCAAATCACGGATGACATCGATTTTGCTTTGTATGAATTGCCCAATGGTATCAATGATTGTGCTATAAAAAGAATATTAAGATGTGAGGGTGCAGGGGCAAATACAGACGCATTCGGCAATGTGGTACCACTAGTACAGTGGGCCAAATGTAACGGAGCCACTGGCCTAAGAGAAGGCGAAACGGACCTTTCGGAACCGGGAGGATGTTTGGGCAATAATAGCAATTTTGTAGCTCCTATAAATATGGAAGCCGGTAAGTCGTATGCATTAATCATTAATAATTTTAGCAGGTCGGGATTGGGATTCGGCATTCAGTTCGGAGGGACAGGCACTTTCCTGGGTCCAAAACCTGATTTTGATATCAATGCCAATAAAGCTTTTGAATGCGATAAGTCTATAGAATTTACTAATAAATCTACAGCCACCACTGATCCCATCGTAAAATATACCTGGAATTTTGGTGATAGAGCCATCCCCGAGCGACAAAACGGACAGGGACCTTTTGGTGTTATCTATCCATCTTTTGGTGATAAGATAGCTGCACTGACGGTTGAGACATCCCGAGGATGTCTTGTGACAAAGATTAAAGAATTTTATGTGGATCCATGTTGCAAAGACACTACTACACTCAAAATCAGTGTCCTACCCACTAACCTTAACTGTTTTAATATACCGGAAGGACAGCTACTTGCTCAGGCTTTTGGCGGATCGCCGGATTATAAATATCGTATCAATGGATCAGGATTTAATTTTAATCCGCTTTTCTCTAAACTCGACACCGGGACATTTTTAATATCTGTCCAGGATTCAAAAGGATGCATCGATTCTATTAGTAAATCCATAAGCCAGCCACCTCAGATATCAATAAATG
>JAYTNJ010000184.1:0-2420 GCA_043748345.1 Saprospiraceae bacterium | reverse complement strand
AGACCTCCTGTTTTTTCAGTGATATTGATGGTCTTAACTCCTTTTCCCCCTCTGTTGGTAATTCTGTAATCTTCGAGTGGTGATCGTTTGCCATTTCCTTTTTCTGACACGACAAATACTGAATAATCTGCCTTTGTTGAGTCTGCGGATATCATCCCAACCACTTCATCACCTTTTGCCCCTAGAGTCATTGATCTCACACCTGCAGCAGAGCGGCCCATCGGTCTTACTTTAGATTCATTAAACCTGATAGCTCTACCTTCTTTATTGGCTATTATGATCTCATTTTGGCCGTTAGAAAGTTTTGCTTCAAGCAACTGGTCACCTTCATTGATAGTTATGGCATTAATACCATTAGTTCTTGGCCGGGAGAAGGCTTCAACAATCGTCTTTTTTATCATACCCTTTTTAGTACAGAATACTATGTAGTTATTATTGATAAATTCTTCATCATTAAGGTTTTCTATTTTAATGTAGGCTCTTACTTTATCATTAGCAGGTATTGCCAATATATTTTGAAGCACCCTTCCCTGAGATATCTTGCTGGCTTCAGGTATTTCAAATGCTCTCAACCAGAAACATCTGCCTTGCTCAGTAAATAGTAAGAGATAATTATGGTTATGTGCTATAAACATATGCTCAACAAAATCAGTATCCCTTGTCTTTGCACCGCGTGAGCCTTTTCCTCCCCTGCTTTGCTGTTTAAATTCATCTGTTTTTGTTCTTTTTATATATCCAAGATGTGATATAGTGATAACCACCTCTTCATTTGCAATCAGATCTTCAATAGAAATCTCATCGTCAGCATAGGATATATCAGTTCGCCTTTTGTCACCGTATTTTTCATTGATTTCATCCAATTCCTGTTTTATAATGCTTCTCTGTAAATCTTCGCTGGAAAGGATACTTCTTAAATATTCAATTTTTGCAAGAATTTCCTGATATTCTTCCCGAACTTTATCGATTTCAAGACTTACCAGTCTCTGGAGCCTCATTTCAAGTATAGCTTTGGACTGAATCTCACTCAGAGCAAATGTACTCATTAAACCATCTTTGGCTTCTTCTACTGTCTTGGATTGTCTGATGATACGAATGACTTCATCTATGTTGTCCAGAGCAATGATCAACCCTTCCAGAATGTGCGCTCTTTCGAGTGCTTTTTCCAGATCATATTGCGTACGCCTGACGATTACTTCAATTCTGAACTTTATGAACTCATAGATCAGATCCTTAAGATTTAATACTTTAGGCCTTCCGTTTACCAGAGCAATATTATTGACCCCATATGAAGTTTGAAGTGGTGTATATTTATAAAGTTTGCTAAGTACAACGCTCGCCATTGCATCTCTTCTGATTTCAACCACTATTCTAAGACCTTTTCTGTCTGATTCGTCTCTGATATCTGTTATTCCATCTAACTTATCATCATTAACCAATTCGGCAATTTTGGCCACAAGACCTGCTTTATTTACTTGATATGGAATCTCGGTAATTATAATAGTCTCCTTACCTCCGTGGCCAGATTCAATGGCAGCCTTACCTCTCACTATTACTTTGCCTCTACCTGTACGCAATGCTTCTTTTACTCCTGAATATCCGTAGATAGTACCTCCGGTAGGAAAATCAGGAGCTTTCACGTACTCTATAAGTTCATCAATGGTAATATCAGGATTATCGATTGTAGCCTTTATGCCAGCTATCACTTCTGAAAGATTATGCGGTAACATATTGGTAGCCATACCAACTGCAATACCAGATGCACCGTTTATCAACAGGTTTGGAATCCTGGCCGGTAAGACTGATGGTTCTTCAAGAGAGTCATCAAAATTTAACTTAAAATCAACAGTATTTTTGTTAATATCTGCCAGCATCTCATCACTTATCCGCGCCAACCTCGCTTCAGTATATCGCATGGCAGCAGGTGGATCTCCGTCCATAGAACCGAAGTTACCCTGACCATCCACCAACGGGTAACGCAATGACCAATCCTGAGCCATCCTAACCATGGAGTCATAAACAGAAGTATCACCATGTGGGTGATATTTTCCCAATACTTCCCCTACAATTCTGGCAGACTTTTTATGAGAACGACCATATGCAAGTCCAAGGTCAGACATACCAAACAGCACCCTGCGATGAACAGGTTTCAATCCATCTCTGACATCCGGAAGTGCTCTGGACACTATTACCGACATAGAATAGTCTATGTAGGATGATTTCATTTCGTCTTCGATATTTATCGGAATAATCCTTTGATCATTAGACATTTATGTATATAAATTTTGATTTCTTTAAATAACGTGCAAAGGTAATATAATTATTATAAATGCACTTGATAATACGATCGATTTTTACACAATTTTATCATAATAATAAATGAAATTACAACTTTAAAAAAAATGTTATATTTTTGAAGATAA
>JAYTNJ010000183.1:0-10077 GCA_043748345.1 Saprospiraceae bacterium | reverse complement strand
TTATATTTATCCTTGATCGTAAAAATAAGTCATCCAATCCTCGGTCCTCCCGTCCGCTTACCTGAACTATTCGATTTTGATTATTTCTGTTGCCCAGTTGGATATCATATTTTACATTGCCCCGATTAAAAAATATAGTATTGGTATTCAAGGCATTGTATGCTACAAGCGATGTGTCATTGAGTCCAAAATCAAGATAAGACAACAGGGGTGTTTCTATATTATCCATTTGTTTTTTAGTAATTCTAAAATTAGATAATGTAGAAAACCTGGAGAAGAAACGATATGTTTTCGAAAATTTTTGACCTTCTTTTGGTACTTTAAATTTTGATGGGTCAATCGCAAGACTCTGATTGATCTCTATATTATTGGTCCTGACAAACTCATTATTGATTAATGTCAGCCTGATATAATTTGAAAGTGGATTGGATGGATCATATCTGAAATCCTGTACATTGCTTAGATTTGGATTTTCAGATTCAGAGATCAGGAAATAGTCCCCCTGACCGATTTCGACCTTTTGAAACACATACTCTATCCTGGGCTCCTGGCCTGAACTTGTGTTATATGATGTAGTAGATCGCAGACCCTGATTTATAGCAGAAAGAGAGTAATCCACCCTTCCCAATATCGTTTTTTTACTCTTATCATTAGGTAAAAGTTCGGCTTCGATGATGCGAAGATCTCTGGCAGTGACACTCCATGATAGATCAGATCCTGATGATGCCATCCATTTTCCTGCAAATTCAATTTCTCTGGCATTGGATGATTTTCGGAGCTGATCCATTCTGGCAAAATAATCATCGCGGCTGCTGTAAGCAAATTTCAAAGCAAAATCTTTCGAAAAATCACTGGCTATATACCCTTTTATTAAGTTGAAAGCGTAACTTGACTTTCTCAATGTGTCGGTAGTAACCCCTTTGATATTATTTGACTCTCCATCATATTCAGCACCTACAGTCCAGTTACCTTTCCTGCCTGGTTTGTAAGCTGCTGTAATATTTGGCCTTAGGAAACTCGTAGCCTGATCCAGAAAACCGGAATTGGAATTAAGAAAATTACTAAACGCTCTGAATAGAAATTTCTCACCCTGATATTTAATGGTAGCCTCATGTTTCGCACCACTGTACAATTGACCTTTGTCAAATTTATTAAAACCATAATCCACTCCGAAACCTGCTTTACCCGTCAGGTTAAAGTTAGTGATGAGTAGGTTTTCATCTGCTTTGCCTGTGATTAAGCCGATATTCCAGTCCCGTATGAATTCCGGTGGCCTATAGGGATTCAGTGCATTAAAATGTTTATGTAAGTACTCGTGCTTTACATTTCCTTTGAGCAACCATTTACCAGAAGTATCAAGTCTTATAAAATGGGAAAAAGCAATATGCGATGCAATGCCTGTATTATCATTGTTATTAACTGCTGATCTTCGGTTGATATCAAGATTACTCAATGCCACCTCGGCAAAAATATCCGTATTTTTTGCAACACGGTATGCCCCGTTTAATGTAATAAGTTGTTTTTGTTCCGGAGGTATCAGCTGTATGACAGGAAGATAGGTTCCCATACCTTTACCGACATAACTGTAAATTCTGGCGTTTTTGTTTTTTGTATTATCTATCACATAGTCTCCTCTACCCGACCCGACCTCAGAAAAAACGGCTGAGTATCTGGCACTATCTATATTTTCTGTAAAGTAAAGAATGACTACCGATGGATCCAGTGGATCAGCTTCGCCTCTATACAAAATGCGATTTACATCTTTTTTATCTTCTGCCCCGATACTTCTCAGGCTTGAACGTACAGATTTGGAAAAGTCATCCCCGCTTTGCTCCAGAATCCTGATATCTGTCGAATCCAGTTGTATATCTCCCGTGGCATTTTTACTATCCTGTTCTGAATAAAAATTGATATTTGCTTTCCACCTTTCGCCTTTAAATTCTGTCTGCGTGGCATATAATGATCTGAGATAATTTATATCTGTGTACTCAAAATCAATGATTACCCTACTATCTCTGGCAATAATTCTAGTCGGTGAAAATACGATCTCTGATCTGTTGTAGTCCATCACATAATCATAATCAAAACCTCGTGTGAGTAGAATACCGTTAAAATATACTTTTTCAGTTCCTGCAAGTACTATAATGAATCGCTCACCATTATTACCCTGCAGTCGATAGGGTCCCTGATTCCCTTCTTTTGTCGGCAAAGTCTGTCTGGAAAATTTACCGCGAGAAATAGCAAAACTCCCTTTATTAAATGTTTCTGTTTTTTTATTGATATTAAAAGTTGAGGCTAGAGAGATTCCTTTTAGTTTTTTAAAATAATTCATAAAATAGCTATCAGGTTTTCTTAGTTCATAATCCCCGGCAGTAACCGATGTACGGTCTTTACTCACCTGTATAAAAACTTTGTCAAATTCCTGTAATTGTTGCGTATTGCCCTGAGCTTGGATGGGAAGATTTTCGTCAGATATTGCAGCCACTACTTTTAGCCCGTTTCCCAAATCTCCAATGAGTTGCATATCAAAATTAGAGTTAAGCACAAGGCTTTGACTATTGCCGACAGATAAACCCCGTGAAAAACTTCCGCGGTAATCAAGGCCCTTAGATTCAATCAATCCATTTTTATTGTCGGTGGGGCGATATTCATAACCGGTACTAATAGCTTTTTCTTTGTAAGTCAACAATGTAGAGTCGATGACAAAAAAAGGTTTTCCCAAGTCAAATGAAAATGTTCTGTATTGGATAAACAGATCTCTGTTTTTGAAATTTTCACATACTATGCTATCAAAAATAAGGGTATGATTATCAATGGTATAACCTGTAATCGTATCGGTGCCTGACGTAATTATTATTGTTTTAGGCAGAAGCGTAAAATTATCTACCTTAACCACACAATTTGTCAATAAAAAAGATTTTGATTTTAAGGGAGTCCCCGTCACGATCTGACCAATAAGGTCAACGCTAAGAAGCGTCAACATCGCTGCCGTTACATAATATCTACATCCCATATGCTAATATACGCAAAAAGATTGTCAAAAAGTATAATTTTACATACAGCTTCTCTTTAAAGTCTACTGATTGGTCTCGTATTTTTTTTACTCATCATCATGTGTTTATTGTCCGAGTGCATCAAACTGATAAATATATATGTAATACTATCCTAAAAATCAATTAGATACATACGCGGTTAAATAGATTCTTTCAGATTATATTTGAATTTCCAATTAGTGTTATATATTTGAAGCCAATAAACCGTATCAACAAATCAAACAGCGCAATGAAAACAAAAATCTTTATTATAACTTGCTGCATTTTTGCAAGTTTTTCTGTATTCTCACAAAAAAAGGCATTAGTGGGTGGTACCTTAATTGATGGTTTTGGAGGCAAACCAATTTATAATAGTGTTATACTCATTGATGGAGAAAAAATCGTGGGAGTAGGCCATCAGGGAAATCTCCCGGTACCCACAGGATACCAGATAATCTCAACTGAAGGTATGTCAGTAATGCCCGGACTCTGGGATATGCACGTACATCTCATGATCAATGGCCATAGTGATTACACGCATTGGGACTCAACCTATATTGACAAATTTGAAAAGGTCATCATGCCATCCTCTGCTCATCAATTGCTGATGGCAGGTGTAACCAGCGCAAGAGATCTGGGGGCACCCCTCGATGCCAGTATTAATGTCAGAAACAGAATCAATAAAGGCGAAATACCTGGCCCTACTATGTATATGTCCGGCCCGTTTCTTCAACATAAACCTTATCCTGGCACAGAAAAATTCAGATGGGGTATCAACGGCACAGCTGATGCTATAGTCAAGGTTAATAAATTGGCCGATGCAGGAGTAGATTGTATAAAATTGATCGATCACGACGAAATGACATTTGAAGAGGTTAAAGCTATAGTAGACCAATCACACAAAAGAAAACTCACTGTCGTAGCACACAGCCACAGACCTGATGAGATACGAATAGGTTTAAAAGCAGGAGTAGATTGTTTTGAACATACCGGACTTAGTTCTGCACCTGAATATCCTGATGACATCATTGCTCTGATCAAAGAGCGTACAGCTCAGATGAGCAAAGGCCCGCTTTACTGGACTCCTACTGTGGAAGGTCTCTACAACTATGAATATATGCGTGATAATCCCGAAAAACTGGATAATGACTGCTGGCATCTCGGACTACCTGATGACATCATCACAGATATAAAATCATCACTAAGATACCCGGGAAGGATGCCCTATTTCCAGCTCACTCCCATACGCAGACCTACGCTGGAGAAAAAAATCAATCAGCTTAAAAATGCTGGTGTGGTCCTTATGATAGGCACAGACAGCGGTATACCTATGAAATTTCATTGTCAGAGTACGTGGAATGAGCTGGATGTTTGGGTTAATGAATTTGAAATGGATGCCAATTATGCCATCAAAGCAGCCACTTACTGGCCTGCCAAAATGATGGGTGTTGATCATAAATACGGTACTATTAGTGAAGGTAAATATGCCGATATTATCACTGTAAAGGGCGATGTACTCAGATATATTTCATTACTTCAAAATGTAGATATGGTCATGAAACATGGCAAAATTGTGAAAGGTCTGATGCCCTAGATTTGTAACTGTCAGTCTCCATCTTCCAGGAAAAAAATCTCATTTACCGGCTTTCCGAAATATTCTGAAAGTTTTAGTGCAAGGAGAGTGGATGGCACATATTTGCAAGCCTCGATAGAATTAATAGCTTGTCTTGATACCCCTATCAATCTGGCGAGTTCTTCCTGTGTGATATTTTTGATGGCTCGTTCTACCCTTAGATTATTTTTCATATTGCATAGTTTTACGCTCCCGCTGCAGGATATAGTTAAATCTAAAAATAAAAAATATCAGTATGGTAAACATATTGAATATCATAACGTAAAGAAACTCAAATCCGAAAAAGAACAAAAAACAAAAAATGAGGATAAAATAATTAATATAAGTAGCCCATAGTAGTGAATCCATCCTGGTCCTCCATATGAATTCATCTTCGGTTTTTTCTTTTGAGAAAGCTATCATCATCAGAGATACCATACACAAAACTCCGACCAGAGTTTGTGTATAATTACCTGAAGTAAAACTGAAAAATTGACCGGTATCAGATTCATTCAAAATTTTAATACCACTGCCGGCATAAATGGTAAATACTTTGCCTCCTAGCCAATCAAACTCAACATTAATAAATAATACAAAAATGCCCAGGATAAAAGACGGAATAAAAATAATCCATCCTATTTTTTTGTAAAAATAAGGCAACAATAAATTAGTGTCCATAATACAATTTTTTAAGATTAGTAAAATAAACACAAATATATGTTATAAATGTCTTTTTGTCAAGTATAATTTACAATTTATTTATAATAATTTACATTTAAGCCATAAAATATTCAATTTTAGCATATAATTCATCAAAAAAGCCTGCAAGTACAATGACTATTCGACCGTAGGTAACTCTTCCATCTTATCTCCAAAAACATAATGGTTGAACCACTGCCAGTTGTGCCAGATAGCAGCAAGCCTTTCTTTTGGTTTGTTAATACCATGGCCAAACCCTTTATACACGACAAGTTTAGACGGTATTTTTCTGTCTTGCAATCCTCGATACAATTCATAAGCATTAGGAATGGGGACCCTTCGGTCAAATTCACCATGCTGAATCAATGTTGGAGTAGCCGCTTTGTTGATATGGGTCATGGGAGATGTTTTCAGATATATATTCATATCAGACCATGGTGTAGACTGAAGATATTGCCTGGTAAAAGGAGTGATATCCGTACTTACATAATAAGTGACCCAATTTGAGATACCAGCTCCTACCGAAATGGCTTTAAACCGGTTAGTGTTGGTAGTAAGAAACGCTGAAATATACCCGCCCTGGCTCCAGCCCATACAACCCATTCGAGTGGTGTCAATCATACCTTTATTTTTAAGGTAATCTACACCCGTCATTACATCCCACATATCTCCTACACCGAGATTTCTGACATTCAGAGCACGAAATTTTTCCCCATACCCTGCGCTTCCCCTATAATTTACTCTGAGTACCAAAGCACCTTTTTCGCACCACTGACTGATGGGATATACACCACCGGGCGTTGGTTCAGGCCTGTCGATACCGGTAGGTCCACCATGAATGACCAGTAAGAGCGGGTACTTTTTATTAGGATTATAATCCGATGGTTTGATTAATACCCCTTCGATTTCTGCTCCATCTTTGCTTTTCCACGTGATAATCTCACTTACAGGTACATTCCATTCTTTTATTTGCCCTGTCAAATTTGAAATCTTAATTGGCGATGCACCTACTTTTCCGTACCAGACTTCATTCAGCTGATTATAATTACGCCCTGCAAAGGCCATAACTGTTCCATCTTTACTGCATGATACCGAGCTTGGGACATCCATGGATGTTTGAATTTCTATATTACTGTTATCTAAGGGATTATATTGAAATACAGCATTTTTCATTTTTAAACTTCTCCCATAGATGATGCCGGTCTGGTTCCAGTCGAAGATATTTTTATTTTCATCAACCGTCGCGAGTATTTCCCGGGATTTTTCATTTTCTAACGAATAAATAAATACCCTGTTATTTTTATAAAATTGCGATATGGTATCATTTACAGTACTGGTATACAAAAGAGATTTCCCATCGGGGCTCCAATTTTGTATAAAGTCACCACCCGGATTATTTACGATCGTTTTAATTTCCCTATTTTCAATAGATAGTAAAGCAATATCAGAATGTGTGGAAGAATTAATCAGAGGATTGGGTTGTCGGTTGAATGCTATTTTTTTACCATCCGGGCTCCAGTCAAATCCACCTACTGTATAATCACCTTCCGTCATACGAGCAGCTTTAGGAAAAGTTTGGCATAATTTATTTTGAATACTGTTAATTGAATCAGTTTTGGAAGAAAAACATGGCCATAATCCGGCATTCAACATCGAATCAAGATTAAAATTTACAACCCAAAGATGGCTCAGCTTATATTCTTCACCTTCTATTCCGAATGCCCCATATCTTTCCTTGATACTCTTTTCTTTTTTGGAATCACTTTCAGATTTTGTATATGCTATCTTATCACCATTAGGGCTCCACTCATAATTTGAAATACCTGTGTCATCATCCGTTACAGCAAAAGCTTCTCCTCCATCCAAAGAAATAAGAAAAATCTGAGTCTTATTGCCACGATCAGTAAGAAAACTAACCCACTTACTATCAGGACTAAAGGCACCTGAAGTACTGGAACCTTTTAGTGTTTGAGTGAGCTGAAAAGGCTGCTTGCCGTTTCTACTAAGCCATATTTCAGTGTCATAGCCATTCTCAATCCAATTTGTACTTGTGATGTTATACATGACATGTTTACCGTCAGGAGAAACTTGAACGCCGCCCGCTTGTCTTAGACTCAACCATTTTTCAAAAGCAGGGAGTGCGCTTTGTTGCCCTATTATTGAAACTGAAAAAACAAAAAAGAAAATATTAACCAGAATCGTTTTCATTAAAAAACTATTTAAAAATTAAAAATATAGTAAGACAAATATATATTGCTGTTACGCATTAACTGCCAAATATAGGATAAATAAGGTATTGTGTATTAATGTCAGTCAAGATAAACCTAATCAATAATAAATATTTATTTAAATAAGTTTAGTTCAGTTTTGAAGAATAGATACTTCTCACGTATTCAGATTGTTGAAGTAACGCAGAGCGTCATAAATTTGCAACTTCGATACGATTAATTATGAATTTAAAATTCTTTTATATACTCAGTAAATAAAATTCGGGTAAGCTTTATATTTACAATAATTAGCATCTTTAGTTCTTCAAAAAGCATGGTCACAAAATGGATCAACCAAAAACTTGCTTACATTCATTTAAATCCAGTTGCTTTACTCACTAAAACCTGCTCATTAAAACCTACTACCTTCTACTAATTAACAAGGAGTAAATGAATTTTAAATTCGAGATGCGGTGTTTCTTTGATAATTTGTTCTAAGAGAGAGAAACTTTTTTATAATTTATGTGGGTTTATTATTTTCAGCCCTTCAATACTATTAAAGTCTTTTTCATTAGCAGTGATAATGGTATAGCCATCGGCTAAGGCAGTAGCTGCTATAATGGCATCTGGAATTTTAATTTTTTTACCTTTTCGTAGTGATACACAATGAGAAATTACATCAGGCGAAATATCTAATATTACACTATCAGCAATAAAGTCTTTTACATTTTCTGTAGTAACGTTATTTGTATTCCAGCAAAGCAATTCTATTTGAGTGATGATAGAAATATTAGGAATAGCATCAATGGCATTATCCATAAGAGCCATACCAGCGGCAGGAAAAGACGCGGAGAGATAATCAGATACTATATTCGTGTCTATTAAATATTGTTCCATTCATTTCGCATTTGCTTAATGTGCTCATTTAGATTTTGTCCCTGCTCTTTGCTAATAATGCCTTTGTATTTATCTGAGAGCTTTGTCTTTACAGGGGCAAAATTTTCTTTTATAACTTTAATCAAATGGAGTTCTTCCAATTCACGTAGGAGCCCTATGGCTTTTTGATTGGTAACTTGTATAAGCATTGTATTGTCCATAAATCAAATTATTTAGATTGCCGACGGTTTAAACATTATCGAAAAATTATAATACAAAATTAGCTTAAAAATCTAGCATTTACAAGTTAGTTTAAGCAAGAAAGCAAAATAATAGATTTTTTCGCTTGTTTGTATTATTTGAGTTAGCTAATTTTAATTGTGAATTTGCAAGAGCAATATTTTTTAAATAGTCATTTATGATCCGAGATTTTAAAAAATTCACTTCAGTATCAATTATTGATTTCGCCCAGAAAAATTATAAATAGAGTAGAAAAGAATGGATGGTCCGACTTTTTAAATACTAGGGAAGGTATAAAAAAAAACATCAATTTTGGCAGCAAGATAGCAAGCCAATAAAACTGGAAAGTCCAAAATGGATGAATCAAAAACTTGCGTATTCATTTGAATCCTATCGCTCTACTTACTAAAACCTGAAATATATCGGATCGCAGTTGCAAACTGCGACCATCGATGTTATTTTTTAGTTTTTCGACCATAATGTTTGACTTTTTTATTTTGATATTTGGTACTTGAATCTAAGATTACTTGTTATCTTGCCTTAAAATTACTATTTCAGCAAAATAAATTTCATATATGTCTCAATCTCGCCAACTCGCCGCCATCATGTTTACCGATATTGTCGGGTTTACTGCTTTGATGGGCAGTGATGAAAAGAAGACATTTGACATATTGGAGAAAAACAGGAAAATCCATAAACCCATCATCAGCGAATATAATGGCCAATGGATCAAGGAGCTGGGTGATGGGGTAATGGCCAGTTTTAGTCTTGTGTCCGATGCTGTCCATGCAGCCATTAAAATCATGGAGGCCTGCAATGCAGCCAATGAATACCAGCTTTGTATAGGCATACACCTGGCAGAAGTCGTCTTTGAAAATGATGATGTGTTTGGTGATGGTGTAAACATCGCAGCCCGTATTCAGTCTGCGGCGGGTCCAGGTTGTATTTTTATTTCTGAATCTGTGCACCGTAGTATTTCAAACAATACAGATATTACAACCCGGTTTGCCAAAGAAGCCATACTCAAAAATGTCAGTCAACCCATCCGAATGTATCAGGTGATGGTGGAGGGCGGTAAGATCTTTGCTCCTGAAATACCTACCGCAACTGTTATTGAAAAAAGTATAGCGGTATTGCCCTTCGCCAACATGAGTAACGATCCTGACCAAGAGTATTTCAGCGATGGAATCAGTGAAGAAATTATTAATATGCTCGCTCAGGTGCAAGAGTTGAAAGTGATAGGCAGAACTTCATCTTTTGCATTCAAGGGGAAAAATATGGATTTAAAGGTGATTGGTGATCAACTCAAAGTCAGTTACATACTTGAAGGCAGCGTTCGGAAATCAGGAAACAAATTGCGGATTACCGCACAGCTTATAAAAGTATCGGATGGGTTTCATTTGTACTCAGA